>NZ_CP071795.1:3532500-3890129 GCF_017498485.1 Polaribacter batillariae
TTTTCCCAATCGAAACCAACACCAGCTACTTTTTCTTGAATTCTACTTGCTTTAACAACTGCTGGTAAACTTTTTGGGACACCTTCTAAAACAGAATCTTTGCCCTCTTTTAGTTTTAGTTGTTCCCAATTTCGTTTTACATCTTCTTCATTTTCAACTTTTACATCACCATAAATATGTGGATGCCTAGAGACTAATTTATCTGAAATAGAGTTCGCAACATCTGCAATATCAAAGGCTTTTTTCTCGCTTCCTATTTTTGCATAAAAAACAATGTGCAATAAAAGGTCACCTAATTCTTTTTTTATTTCTGGTAAATCGTTGTTAAGAATAGCATCCGCTAATTCGTAAGTTTCTTCGATAGTTAAATGACGTAAGCTTTCTAGGGTTTGTTTTTTGTCCCAAGGACATTGTTCACGAAGCTCGTCCATGATATCTAACAAACGATTAAAAGCGGCTAATTGCTGTTTTCTTGTATTCATTTTTTTATTGAAGTAACAATTAGTAGCTTTTCTAAGCTAAAAACTGAAATTGTTTGCTGAGAATTATTCTGCTTTTATTTCTTCAGAAGTTTCTTCAGTTTTAGAAAAATCCATACCAGATTTTACCAATAAGTTATACCACTGAATTACCTTTTTAATGTTTGAAGTGTAAACTCTTTCATCATCATAATTTGGTAAAACTTCTGCAAAAAAAGCTTCTAGTTTTTTAGCACTTTCTTTGTGAGAAATTGCTTCTTTACCTTCCGTTTTTGTATGCATTGCTTTAAAAACATCTAATAAAGGTAAATCTTCTTCATAGGTATAAATGGCAATGTTTTCTAACAAACTTACGTTTTGTGTAGCGTTAATTGCCAATCTTTTTTTATCTGTTAATGACTCAACAATAATTGCATTTTTAGATTGCGAAATTACTTGGTATAAACCAGGTTTACCTGTAACTGATATAATTTTACTAAATTCCATATGTATATTTTTTGAAATGGCTCCTTGAGCGCAGTAGAGAGGTTGGTTTTATCGAAAACCTATAGTTCTCGACTGCGCTTAAACAGTCATAATTTTTTTATTTACCTTTTTTTAAGTTCGGAAAACGCATTCGATATTCTACGTTAATTTTTCCTTTAGAAATATTGTCTAATTTCTTTTTAATAATTCTTTTTTTTAATGAAGATAATTTGTCTGTAAACAAAATTCCTTCGATATGATCGTATTCGTGCTGAAAAACTCTTGCTGCCAAACCGTCTAGAGTTTCGGTGTGTGTGTTAAAGTTTTCATCTTGATATTGAATGATTATTTTTGGCTGTCGAAAAACATCTTCACGAACATCTGGGATGCTTAAACAACCTTCGTTAAATGCCCATTGATCACCTTCTTCTTCTAAAATTTGAGCATTGATAAATACTTTATTAAAGTTTTTTAATGTTTCTCTTTCTTTTTCAGATAAATCTTCGTCTTCCGAAAAAGGCGAAGCATCTATAATAAATAAACGAATGGCTTTGCCAATTTGTGGAGCCGCCAAACCAACACCAGAAGCATTGTACATGGTTTCCTTCATATTGGTGATTAATTTGTCTAAATCTTTATAGTCTGGTTCTATCTTTACAGCTACTTTTCTTAAAATAGGATCTCCGTAAGCAACAATTGGTAAAATCATTTTCTTAATTTTTTAAAGAATGCAAAAGTACGAAGATTGTAGGTTGTATAAAATTATTTGCTATATAAATACGATTGCAAAATAATTGTGGCACTAATTTTATCTACTAAGGCTTTATTTTTGCGTTGTTTTTTCTTCATTCCACTATCAATTATTGTTTGAAACGCCATTTTAGAGGTAAAACGTTCATCTACTCTTGTTACTGGAATTGAAGGAATTTGTTGTTTTAATTTTTTTAAAAAAGGAAGAATTAAGGCTTCGCTTTCGCTTTCGGAATTGTTCATTTGCTTTGGTTCTCCTACCAAAAAAAGACTTACTTTTTCTTTTTGAATATAATTTTTTAAAAACGGAATTAATTCGGAAGTATCGACCGTAGTTAAACCAGAAGCAATTATTTGCATTTCGTCTGTAACTGCAATTCCTGTTCTTTTTTTTCCAAAATCTATGGCTAAAATTCTTGACATTAATAATTTTTTGGTAAAGATACTTTTAAAATTTCAAAAATAAATAAATCTAAAAATTAGGTTATTATAAGGCTTTTATTTTTTTTTGTATAAAATTTTAATTATGAAACTATTAGCAGTTTTGGTGAATTTTGGTGACGAACAACTTGATTATTTAGAGGAAGTTGTAAGAGAATTAAAAAATTTTAAAAAATACCAAGTAACTGTTATTGTACAATCTAATATCTCTTTAAATATTAAAGGCATTGACGTAGTAAATGTTGTAAAATTAAACAATTACCAACTTTTACCATTAACGTGTAGAGCAGAAATTTGGAAAAGAAAAGATGATTTTGACGTTTTTATTTATGGTGAAAATGACCATCTGTTTTTAGAATCTCATGTAGATAAACATATAGAGTACAGCAAAATTCTCCCAGAAAATAGAGTCTCAGGTCTAATACAAATAGAAAAAAGCACAGAAGGTATTTTTTACGTAGGTTATCATAGCCATTTTGATTGGGATTTTAATTCTGTAGAAGCTCATGGTGGTAAGCAATTTGCATATTTTAACAATACACACCAAGCTACTTTTATATTAACCAAAAAACAGTTAGAAAAAGTAGGAGAAAACATCAATTTTAATAAATTAATTAGGTATAAACCTTCTTATTTAATTAACAATTTGGTAAATTCTTTAAGAAAAAAAGTAGGCAAACCCATTAAAGAGCCCTATAAATATAGCTTAAAGTGTAAAGTAAATACAGATGTTTATGATTTTGGAGGCATGAAAAAATTAATCTGCATTTCAGAATTCAAAGACAATTTAATTCACCATTTACCAAACTTATATATAAAAGGTTTAAAAGGAAGAACAAAATTAAATTCAGATGAAGAAAGAATGAACAATGCTCTTACCAAACTTTTAAATGAATAAAGTACAGATTTTAACAAACCAAAAATATCTGTTTAAAAAATGTATCTTCGCTTTTCGTTTTTACAGATAGATTTATATTTGCAGAAATTAATTTATTACCATGAAAGAAATTAGAGAAATTATAGAATTGGCTTGGGAAAATCGCAATTTACTTAAAGAGCAAAACACCATAGATGCTATTAGAAAAGTAGTTGATTTATTAGATAAAGGAGAATTAAGAGTTGCAGAACCAACAGCAGAAGGCTGGCAAGTAAACGAATGGGTAAAAAAAGCAGTTGTTTTGTATTTCCCAATTCAGAAAATGGAAACTTTAGAGGCAGGTATTTTTGAATATCATGATAAAATTCCGTTAAAGAAAAATTTTGCAGAAAGAGGAGTTAGAGTGGTGCCAAATGCTGTTGCAAGACATGGAGCTTACATTTCTGCTGGTACCATTTTAATGCCAAGCTATGTAAATATTGGGGCTTATGTAGATGAAGGAACCATGGTAGATACATGGGCTACAGTAGGTTCTTGTGCACAAATTGGTAAGAATGTTCATCTTTCTGGAGGTGTAGGAATTGGTGGTGTTTTAGAACCATTACAAGCAGCTCCAGTAATTATAGAAGATGGCGCATTTATTGGCTCTAGATGCATTGTTGTAGAAGGTGTTAGAGTAGAAAAAGAGGCTGTTTTAGGTGCCAATGTGGTATTAACAATGAGTACAAAAATTATAGACGTAACTGGAGACGAGCCTGTAGAAATGAAAGGAAGAGTTCCTGCAAGATCTGTAGTAATTCCAGGAAGCTATACAAAGAAATTTGCGGCAGGAGAATTTAACGTTCCTTGTGCGTTAATTATTGGAAAAAGAAAAGAAAGCACAAATAAGAAAACCTCTTTAAACGACGCCTTACGCGAATACGACGTTGCAGTTTAAGAGTTTTAATAAGCTATGACAAAAATTTCGGCAATTATACCCACACTAAATGAAGAAATTCATATAAAAGATGCAATAAAATCTGTTGGTTTTGCTGATGAAATTATAGTTATCGATTCTTTTAGCACAGACAAAACTGTCGAGATTGCAGAAAAATACAATGTAAAAATCATCAAACGAAAGTTTGATGATTTTTCTTCTCAAAAAAACTTTGCCATCGAGCAAGCGAAACATCCCTGGATTTATGTTTTAGATGCAGACGAAAGAGTAACTCCAAAAGTTGAAAAAGAAATTTTAGAGGCTGTACAAAATCCCCATAAATTTGTTGGTTTTTACGTTCGAAGAACTTTTTATTTTGCAGGAGAAAAAATAAATTATTGTGGTTGGCAAAGAGATAAAGTAGTTCGTTTATTTTTAAAAGAGCACTGCAAATATATAGGTGTTGTTCACGAAACCATTAAAACGACTGGTAAATTAGGTTTTTTTAAACATAAAATAAATCATTTTGGGTACAGAAGTTACGATCATTTTATCGCCAAAATTCATCATTATGCTTCTTTAAAAGCAAAAGATTTACACAAACAAGGTAAAAAAGTAGGGTTGTTTCATATTCTTGTAAAACCTCCTGCGAGATTTTTTATTCATTATATAATTCGATTGGGATTTTTAGACGGTTTTGCAGGAATTATTTTAGCAAAAACTTTAGCGTATTCTGTGCTAACGAGGTATATAAAGTTGTGGCTTTTAAATAAGGGAATTAAAGAAAGTTAGTTTTTTTATAAAAAAAGTAATTACCAATAAATCGATACGTTTTATATGTAATTAACGTGATTAATTGCCAAAAAGGTCGAATAACTTCTCTCAATATTTTCTTGAACTTTGGCATTTTCTTTTGCTGAATCGTAGTTCCACCCACATTTTTATCATTACTACTTACATACCTTTTATTGGTAGTTAAAACAGGCGTTTTATGTTTAAAAACATCTTGTTTTAAAACATCGATAGGAGAATAGTATGTAGTTAAGTTTTTAGAAAGTGTTTCAGCGGCTTTTTTACCAATAATTTGTCCTGTTGTTTGTAATGAAGGAATTAAAAAAGTACTTGTTAATAAATCTGATTTTAACTTAAAAAAACCTTTTCTACCAGAAATATCTAAAAAATCGTTCTTAGAAATTGATTTTAAAAGTGCACTTAAATCTGTAAAAAAATCTTCTGTTAATAAAGCATCATCTTCTAAAACCAACGCAAAATCTTCTTTTTGAGTGGCGATTATTTTCCATAAATCGAAATATGTTTTTGTTAAACCGATTTCGCCATCATTTAAATATGGGTAATGTGTTAAAATATTGTGTTGGTTTTTCGCTTTTTTTAAAAAATCTTGTGACAATTCTTTTCCATAAACTGCTGGCATTCTCGTTAATGGAACATTCAATTTTTTAAATTGATTTTCCATAAAACTCCTGCGCTCCAGACTTTTGTCTAAATTGATGTAATATACTTTGTAAGAACTCATATTTTTATCCAATTTTCGCAGGCAATTTCATTTTCTTTATTTACAAACCATTGTTTTGGAGCAATTATTGTTTTGTTTTCAAATGTATTTAACCAAGCTCCCCACCAAGAAAAACTACTATTCGCAGTAATATTATGGTTGCAGATACTCATTAAATACATGTCTTCGTGAGGAATTGTTTTATGATCGATATAAATAGCGTTTTCTAATGTTAAGTTTTCTTTCGTCCAAGAAATATCATCAGAAAAAATAAAAAAATGTACTTCTTTATGCTCTTTTTTAATCAATTTAATGGCTTTTTCATAGTAGTCTAAACTACAAGTTCCATGAACGGTATTTGCTTTTTTATCGGAAACGTAATCTCCTCTTCGAATATGTAAAGAACAACTTGTATTCGCTTCTAAAATCTGTTTCTTATAGTTTTTTGTTGATGTAGAAAGTTCATCAATAATTGTAAATTGCTCTAATAAAATAGTTCTTATTTCTGAAAAATATTTTTCTGTTTGGAAATATCCCTTTACATATTTGTTTCCTTTTAAAGATTTTAAAGAAGCGTCAAATAATAAGCTTTTTTCTTTTTTATGCTGAAAAAAAGTGATTTTTGACATTAAATTAGTAAAGTTCGAGGCATATTTTAAATCAATTTTATATTTGTCTAAATGATAACCACCATGTAATTTGTATTTTTTAAAAGCAGAAACATCTAATTTTACAGTACAACCTTGCTGTTCTAATGCTTTTGCATATGCATATTGAAACATCTGATTTCCTAAACCACCAAGAATTCTAACAATTATCATTTTTAATAGAATCTTTTAAAAGATAAAAACAAAAGTACAAATGTTCTTATAATTTTCTTTCATCAATTTTATGTTTAAAGGAATATAAACAATAAATTTGCCATCACTTTTTAATAATTATGAATTACAAAGAAGCCATATCTTCAGAAATTTTCACAATCATTTCAAAAGCCTCTAAACAATTAGCTATAGAAAGCTACGTTATTGGTGGTTTTGTACGTGATTTTTTGTTAAAAAGAGGAAATGCAAAAGACATAGATGTTGTTGCAGTTGGCAGTGGAATTGATTTGGCCTTAAAAGTTTCTTCGTTATTGCCAAACAAACCCAAAGTACAGGTTTTTAAAACTTACGGAACTGCAATGTTGCGTTTTAAAGATATTGAAATAGAGTTTGTGGGTGCCAGAAAAGAATCTTATTCAGAAGAAAGTAGAAACCCTGAAGTTACTGAAGGAACATTGCAAGACGACCAAAATAGGCGAGATTTTACCATAAATGCATTGGCTTTAAGTTTAAATGAAACCAATTTTGGAGAATTGTTAGATCCGTTTAACGGAATAGAAGATTTAGAAAACAAAATTATTAGAACACCTCTAGATCCAGATATTACGTATTCAGATGATCCTTTAAGAATGATGCGTGCCATTCGTTTTGCAACGCAACTGCATTTTAAAATCGAAAAACATTCGCTAAAAGCAATTTCTAAAAATTCTGAGAGGTTAAAAATAATTACGCGCGAACGAATTGTAGATGAGCTACATAAAATATTAGCTTCTCCTAAACCTTCTATTGGGTTTTTATTGTTGTATAAAACGCGTTTATTACATCAAATTCTTCCAGAGATTGTCGCTTTAAAAGGAGTAGAGGAAGTAGAAGGGCAAAAACATAAAGACAATTTTTACCACACGTTCGAAGTGGTAGATAATATTGCTAAAAACACCGACAATGTTTGGCTACGTTGGGCAGCTTTATTGCACGATATTGGAAAAGCACCCACTAAAAAATTCAGTAAAAAAGTAGGATGGACTTTCCATGCCCACGAATTTGTGGGTTCTAAAATGGTTTACAAAATATTTAAACGTTTAAAAATGCCATTGAATAACAAAATGAAATTTGTTCAAAAAATGGTGTTGCTAAGTTCGAGACCCATTGTATTGGCAAGTGAAGTTACAGATTCTGCAGTAAGGCGTTTAATTTTTGATGCTGGCGAAGATATCGATTCTTTAATGACGCTTTGCGAAGCAGATATTACCACAAAAAACCCAAAGAAATTTAAGCGCTATCATCAAAATTTTGAGTTGGTTCGTACTAAAATAAAAGAGGTAGAAGAAAGAGATAGAGTACGCAATTTTCAACCACCCATTTCGGGTGAAGAAATTATGACAGCTTTCAACTTAAAACCTTGTAGAGAAATTGGTCAAATAAAAGAAGCGATTAAAGAAGCGATTTTAGATGGAAAAATTCCTAATGAACACAAAGCCTGTTACGATTTTATGATTGAAAAAGGAAAGGAATTGGGGTTAAAAAGAGATTAAAGTTTTAGAAGAGCTTTTAGATTTTTTTATAATTCCAATAAATAAAGAAAAAAAGATTGCTACTACTCTAATTGGTAAAGGGGTGTATTTTTTATGCCATTGTTCGAAAGACATGTAATCATAGACATAGGAAAATAATTTTAACCCTTTTTCACTTGGTTGTTTTCCAAGAAATCTGACTCCTTTTCTTGTTTTATTAAGATTTCTTATTATAAAACGTTCTTTATAAAACTTTGAAACATAATTACCATAAGTTTCGTATTCACTAAATCCACTTTTTTCTAAATTTACTGAATCGATTTTATCTAAAACATCAAACCACCAATTTTTATTTTTGGAAATTTTCAGCAACATTTCTTTTACGATTTCTTTATCGAACACTAAATATTCTGCTATAAAAGAAAAATTTACTTGCTTTTTTAATCCGATAAGTTTTTCTAAAGTTATAAAATAAGGTTTATGATGTTCTTTTGTTTTCTCTAAGAAAACTTTATCGTCTTTTGAAATAAATTGAATAGGCTTTAAAGCGACTGCATCTGCATCCCAGACCAAATATAGATTTGTTATAAAATTTAATTTAGAAATACTTAATTTTAGAAATTGTTGAAAATACCAGCCAGCTCTATTATAATCTACATTTCTTTTTTTAAAATATTCTTGGATATTATTTAAAATTAATCCATCTAAAATTTTATTCTCATCTAAGCAAATAACAGTATTTCCAAGAGCATTTTTTATAGCTTCGAAATTATCTTTTTTAGTAACGATGTAAATGTTATTAAAAGAAATATTTTTTATTAAAGAAGGAATGGTGTTATTAATAGCAAGTGAGAGTAAATTGGATTTTAGAGGAATTATAAGATCTAACTTCATTGGAACGCTATATACGATTAGGTTAAACTTTGCATCGTAACCAATTTAAAATATTCGCCTTTTGCGGCTAATAAATCTTCATGTTTACCTTGTTCTACAATTTTTCCTTTTTTCATTACTACGATTTTATCTGCTTTTTGTATCGTTGATAACCTGTGTGCAATTACTAAAGAAGTTCTGTTTTGCATCATTTTTTCCAAAGCAACTTGTACCAATTGTTCAGACTCTGTGTCTAGGGCAGAAGTGGCTTCATCAAGAATCATAATGGGTGGATTTTTTAAAACCGCTCTCGCAATAGACAAACGTTGTTTTTGTCCGCCAGAAATGGTATTTCCACTATCTCCAATATTATTATGAAATTGCTCTGGTAAATCTTTTATAAATTCATAGGCATTTGCAATTTTAGAGGCTTCTAAAATTTGTGCTTCTGTTGCATTTTGTGCTCCTAATTTAATATTGTTTTCAATCGTATCATTAAATAAAATTGAGTCTTGAGAAACAATGCCCATTAAATCTCGTAAAGATTTTTTAGTGATGTTTTTAATATTTTCGCCATCGATAAAGATTTCGCCTTTATTTACATCATAAAAACGGGTAATTAAATTGGCTAAGGTCGATTTTCCACTTCCAGATTGGCCCACCAAAGCAACAGTTTCTCCTTTATTAATGGTTAAAGAAAAGTCTTTTAAAACATACTCTTTTTTGTATTTAAAAGAAATGTTTTTAAACTCAATTTTATCTGTAAAGTTCTGTTTTACAATAGCATTTGGTTTGTCTTTAATACTGTTTTCGGTATTTAAAACACTCATAATTCTTTCTGCAGAAGCTTCGCCTTTTTGGATATTATAAAAAGTAGTGGTAATTAATTTAATCGGATTTAAAACCGTATAAAACAACACAATATATCCCATAAATTCATCGGGTTGTAGTGCACTTGTTTTCGATAAAACTTCGGTACCTCCATACCACAGAATGGCAATTATGGTGGCAGATCCTAAAAATTCACTCATTGGAGATGCTAAAGACTGTCTATGGAAAACACTCGTCATTAATTGCTTAAAACTATTTGTAGAGTTGTTAAATTTCTTTTCAATTACATTTTCGGCATTAAAACCTTTTATAATTCTTAAACCCGTTAGGGTTTCTTCAATAAACGATAAAAAATTTCCGGTTTCTTTTTGAGCTTTTACAGAATTTGCTTTTAATTTTTTACTGATAGAAGAAATTATAAAACCAGAAACGGGTAGTAAAATAAACACAAAAAGTGTTAATTTTACACTCATAAATAGCATAATACTTATAGAAATTACAACAGTTAATGGTTCTCTTACCATCACTTCTATAGATGTTAAAATAGAATTTTCTACTTCTTGCACGTCAGAGGTCATTCTTGCAATAATATCTCCTTTTCTTTTTTCTGAAAAATAAGCAATTGGCAATTCTATAATTTTACTGTATAATTTATCGCGCAAATCTTTTACAATTCCTGTTCTTAAAAATGTAATTACATAAGAGGCTAAATAGCGAAATAAATTTTTAAGAAAAAATAAAGATAATGCTAGTAAACAAATAAATAATAAGGTGTTTATTTCTCCATTAGTTTCGATTTTTTGAGAAATAAAATGATAAAAATTTTCTTTTAAAAAGGTGCCTATTTTAGTAATTCCTTCGTAGGTTGGTTTGCTTGTTACTTTTTTATCGGTCTCAAAAAGAATTCTTAAGACAGGAATAAAGGCTAAAACAGAAAGAACATTAAAAATCGCATATAGAATATTAAAGAGAATGTTTAAGACAGTAAACTTTCTATACTTTTTTTCGTACTTTAAAATGTCTTTAAAATAACCCATTAATTCAGTTTCATTTCTTTAATAATTCGTTGAATTTTGGCATCTAATTTAGTTTCTATTTTTGCTGCATTTTCCTTAGCATCTAACGAAGCATTTACACTAAAATAAAACTTAATTTTTGGTTCAGTGCCACTTGGTCTTGCAGCAATTCTGGTTCCTTTTTCTGTTTGATAAATTAAAACATTCGACTTTGGCAAATCGATTGTTGTTTCTTTTCCAGTAATTAGGTTTTTTCGAATAGAAGCATCGTAATCTGTAAGCGTTTCTATTTTTTCTCCATCTATTTCAGTTAAAGGGTTGTTACGCATGTCACTTAACATTTGCTGAATTTCGGCAGCACCATCCATTCCCTTTTTGGTAATCGAAATTAAATGTTCTTTGTAAAAACGGTTATTTACGTAAATGTCTAATAATTCTTCATAAAAAGAACTACCATTTTGTTTTGCTAGAGCCGCAACTTCACAAGCTAAAAGCGTTGCAGTTACTGCATCTTTATCTCTTACGAAATCGCCTACCATGTATCCAAAACTTTCTTCTCCACCACCAATAAAATCAAGTTCAGGAAAATCACGCACCATTTTAGCAATCCATTTAAAACCTGTTAAACCAACTTTGGTTTCTACGTTATAATTTGTAGCTAAATCATTTACTAATTCTGTTGAAACGATGGTTGACCCTACAAATTGTTTTCCGTTAATTTTGCCTTCTTCTTTCCATTTTCGTAACAAAAACTCTGTCATAACCACCATGGTTTGGTTTCCGTTCATCAGTTTTATGTTGCCTTCTAAATCTCTTACAGCAACTCCTAATCTATCACAATCTGGGTCTGTACCAATCACAATATCTGCACCTATTTTATTGGCCAAATCAGTTGCTATTTTTAAGGCTTCTGGTTCTTCTGGATTTGGTGATTTTACGGTTGGAAAATCGCCATTTGGTTCTTTTTGTTCTTCTACAATATGCACATCTGTATAACCTGCTTTTTCTAAAGCATTTGGTACAGAAACGATAGAAGTTCCATGTAAAGAAGTAAAAACTATTTTTAAGTTTTTACGATTTATATTGTTAGAAAGTTTTCCGTTTTTTACAGAAGCTTCAATAAAAGCATCATCTACTTTTTTACCAATAAATTCAATTAAATTTTCATTCGCTTCAAATTTAATTTCCGAAAAATCTAACGAATTTACTTCATTAATAATACCACTATCGTGTGGAGGAACAATTTGCCCACCATCTGCCCAATAAACTTTGTAACCATTGTATTCTGGTGGATTGTGAGAAGCTGTTAATACAATACCAGCATCGCAATTTAAATGGCGAACTGCAAAAGACAACTCTGGTGTTGGACGTAAATTTTCGAAAAGAAAAACTTTTATTTTGTTTGCAGATAAAACATTTGCAACAATTTTAGCGAACTTTTTACTATTATGCCTACAATCGTAAGCAATAGCTACTTTAAGTTGTTCTTTTTGTACGTTTTTATTTAAATAATTAGACAAACCTTGGGTGGCTCTACCTAAGGTATATTTATTAATTCTATTGGTTCCTGCGCCCATAACTCCACGCATTCCACCAGTTCCAAACTCCATATCTTTATAGAAGCGGTCTGCTAAATCTGGGGAGTTAGATTTTATTAATTGTTTAATTTCGGCTTGCGTTTCTGCATCAAACGTGGCAGATAGCCACTGTTTTGCTTTGTCTAAGATTTCGCTCATTTTAGTTGGTTTTTGCTTCTAAAATACAAATATACATTTTAGAAGTTGAGTTTTTCTTTTATTAAATAGTGTTTTTCGTTGCTTTTGGTCTTTATTATTAATTCGCCAATAAAACCAGCTAAAAATAGTAAAGTTCCTAAAATCATAGAAGTTAGGGCAATGTAAAACCAAGGATTGTCGGTCACTAAAATAGTTTTAATACCATTATAGAGTTTGTACAATTTTAAAACACCAATATAAAATGCACTTGTAGTTCCAAAAAGAAACATAAGAGTTCCCCAAAGACCAAAGAAGTGCATGGGTCTTTTTCCGAATTTAGATAAAAAAGAAATGGTAATTAAATCGAGAAAACCATTTATAAATCGGTCCATCCCGAATTTTGTAACACCGTATTTTCTAGCTTGATGTTGCACTATTTTTTCTCCAATTTTGGTAAAACCTTCGTTTTTTGCTAAAACAGGAATGTATCTGTGCATTTCTCCACTTACTTTTACGGTTTTAATTACTTCTTTTTTGTAGGCTTTTAAACCACAATTAAAGTCGTGTAATTTTAAGCCTGAAGTTTTTCTTGCTGCCGCATTAAATAATTTCGAAGGAATGTTTTTTGTAATTACATTATCGTAACGTTTCTTTTTCCAGCCAGAGATAAGGTCGAAATTTTCTTTTATAATGAGGTTGTATAATTCAGGAATTTCTTCTGGATTGTCTTGTAGGTCTGCATCCATTGTAATTACCACATTTCCTTGTGCCAATTCGAAACCCGCATCTAAGGCTTGTGATTTGCCATAGTTTTTTTGAAAACGAATTCCTTTTACAGACTTGTTTTTTTCTGATAGTTTTTCGATAACCTTCCAAGAAGTATCTGTACTACCATCGTCGATAAAAATAATTTCATATAAATAACGATTGGATTGCATAACTTTTGCAATCCAATCGTGTAATTCTTGTAAAGATTCTTCTTCGTTAAGAAGTGGTATTACTACCGAAATTTCCATATATAAGGTTCAGAGTTCTTAAATCGATTGTTCAAAGTTACTATTTTATTAAACATGGAACAACGAACTTTAAGTTTTAGTATGTTTCTTCTTCTGAATGTTTCATTATTGCAGATGTAATTGCAGAAAAGATAAATCCTAAAACAAGCCCACCAATTACCATTCCTCCAAATAAAGATAGGTAAAAATAATCTTCCGTCATTTGTTTAGAAATATCTATTTGATCTTGAGACATTCCTGCATCTTGCCATTGAACTATCGATTTTTCTATGATTTGATTTTTGAATTCAGGCTCTATAAAAGAGGTAAATAAATACGTGTATATTGCTGAAATAATTACTCCAATTAAAACTACACCTATACCAATTTTAACACCTTGCCCCCAAGACATAAAACCTCCATTATCAAATTTAAATTTTTTCGTAGCTAAAACAATAAAAGCAATCATAATAACAAAACCTATAAGTGATGTTGCTATACCTTGCTCTAAATGTTGACCTAAAGCATACATTATTAAACTAAAAATTACTGATACAACACCGTAATATAATCCATAATTTAAAATTATACTTTTACTACTTGCTTGATTTTCCATTTTTTTACTGAATTTAGTTAGTGATACAAATATATTGATTTCGTTGAAATAGTATCGAAAATTTATTTTTATTTAAAAAACTACATCAACAATTTATTAGTATTCAAAGATTTAAAAATGTTACAAAAAATTTAAGGTTTTTTTAATTGTTAAAATAAAAATCTATTGTAAATTTGCAGTGGCAAGTCCTACACAACTAGCTCCCTTTGAATCCCCCAGGGTGGGAACACAGCAAGGGTATTAGGTTGTAGCAGTGTGATGTAGATAGCTTGCCATTTTTTATGCCCTAAATTTAGATTAAATTTCTTTTTATTGATTTCTCGGTTGTCACGCTAAAAGCGACTCAAACGCGAGAGAGTAGCGATGCGCGAGATCCTTTCAGGAAGACAAACTGTGTGGGTAAAGTTGGACAGAAAAATAATTACAGAAATTACCAACCAGTTTTGTTACTCTGAAAGCGTCTCACATAAGAGTAAACAGCAAATCTTAGGATGCTTTCAAGATGACAAACTGTATATAAACTTTGCTTATAAAAATTACCCTTTCTTTATTAATATTTTAAGATATTTGCAAAACTTTAAAGTTCAACTACAAACATTGAATTTTAAACATTGAATTTGAAACCAAAATATGTCTAAAGTTGTTTTAGTTACTGGTGCTTCTTCTGGAATTGGAAAAGCAATTGCTTCTTTTTTATCAGAAAAAGGCTTTAAAGTGTATGGTACTAGCAGAAACCCTAAAAACATCGATTACTACAACTTTAAATTAATTGCTTTAGATGTTTTAAATATAGAAACCATTAAAACCGCAATAAATTCTATTATACATATCGAAGGAAAAATAGATATTCTTGTTAACAATGCAGGAATTGGAGTTACAGGACCTATTGAAGAAACCCCAACTAACGAAATGCGAAACGCATTTAATACCAATTTTTTTGGCGCAATTGATGTGATAAAAACTGTTTTGCCACACATGCGTGAGCAAAAATCGGGCTTAATTATAAACACAACTTCGATTGCTGGCTATATGGGTTTGCCTTTTAGAGGAATTTATTCGTCTTCTAAAGGAGCTTTAGAACTGGTTACAGAAGCCATAAGAATGGAGGTAAAAAGATACGGAATTAATTTGGTAAATGTAGCTCCAGGAGATTTTGCTACAGATATAATTTCACGAAGATACCATACACCACTTTTTAAAAACTCTGTGTATAAAGAAAACTACAAAGCCAATTTAGATTTAATGGATGCTCATGTAAATACTGGAAAAGATCCTATTGAAATGGCTAAAAAAATCTATAAAATTATCAATACTAAAAGTCCGAAAATTCATTATAAAGTAGGCGGATTTTTAGAAAAGTTTTCTATTGTTTTAAAACGAATTTTACCAGACACTTGGTTCGAGAAGTTATTAATGAATCATTATAAGTTATAAATACTTTTTTCAGACCTCACAGGTTTTTAAAACCTGTGAGGTCTTGTTGCGTTAGGTTTGTTGCTGAAATGTTCTTTTTCGAAATGACAAACGAATGTTATTTCGACTTTATGGAGAAATCTTAACAAAGTAAAGATTTCTCAATTTCACTACGTTTCATTCGAAATGACAAACTATTTACAAAAATTAATTTCTAAGGTTTTATATTGTTTATAAACTACTAATAAATCAATTCCCTTTTTAAAAGTAAAATCATTTTTGTTCTTATCTTTGTTGTTGGCAAATACGCTTGCGTTAGGGATTGAAGTGGCATCCTTTTTTTTTTTAAAAATTGTTCAGTATTTCTTTTAAATGAAAAATTAAACTAAATAATTGAGATACCGAAACAAGTTCAGCATAAAAAAAAGATATAACGTAAAGCCCGACCTTTTTAGGGAACGCCCAAATAATAGAAAAAATACAACTAAACATAAACAAATGAAATTTTTTATTGACACTGCAAATTTAGAACAAATTAAAGAGGCGCAAGCTTTAGGAATTTTAGATGGAGTTACTACAAATCCGTCTTTAATGGCAAAAGAAGGAATTACAGGAGAAGGAAATATTATTAACCATTATAAAGAAATTTGTGAGTTGGTAGATGGCGATGTTTCTGCAGAAGTAATTGCTACAGATTTCGAAGGTATGGTTAAAGAAGGAGAAGCTTTGGCGGCTTTAAACCCGCAAATTGTAGTAAAGTTACCCATGATAAAAGATGGTGTAAAAGCGTGTAAATATTTTTCGTCTAAAGGGATTAAAACAAACGTTACTTTAGTGTTTTCGGCTGGGCAAGCTTTATTGGCAGCAAAAGCAGGTGCAACTTTTGTTTCGCCATTTATTGGACGTTTAGACGATATTTCTACAGATGGTTTGAACTTAATTGCAGAAATTCGTCATATTTATGATAATTATGGTTTCGAAACTGAAATTTTAGCAGCGTCTGTGCGTCATACAATGCACGTTATAGATTGTGCAAAAATTGGTGCAGATGTTATGACAGGACCTTTAAGCGCAATTGAAGGTTTGCTAAAACACCCTTTAACAGATATTGGTTTGGCAAAGTTTTTGGCAGATTATAAAAAAGGAAACTAAAGCCCCTTTTAATTTCTCCAAAGGGGAAAATAGCAAGCTGAAAATAAAAATTTAAAAATAATAAGAAGCTATTTCCTGCTTTCCATTATATCTTTTTTACTTCTGTTCTCGATACAATTTTTCTTTCTTCGTCAGAAAAATCACTCGAAGTGACAGTAAAAAAGGATGTCATTTGAATCAGGGCTAAACTTGTTTAGTAGCAAATTGCAAAATTATAATCAGTTCTTATTTGTTGGTTTTTAGTACTTACTATTAACTAAAAAGCAACAACTAAAAACTTTTAAATCTTAAAAAAGATTTAAAAACAATGTATCCAAAAAAAGAACTCGCACAAATCGTAATTTCAGCATGTACGCAATTTAATGTTGATACTGTTGTAATTTCTCCAGGTTCACGAAATGCACCTTTAACGATTGGTTTTTCGAACCACCCAAAAATAGAAACCTTAAGTGTTGTAGATGAACGCTGTGCTGCATTTTTTGCTTTGGGCATTGCACAACAAACAAAAAAACCAGTTGCAGTTTTATGCACTTCAGGCTCTGCATTGTTAAATTATTATCCAGCAATTGCAGAAGCATTTTATAGCAGCATTCCTTTAGTGGTAATATCTGCAGACAGACCCAAACACTTAATTGATATTGGTGATGGACAAACTATTAGGCAAGAAAATGTATTTGAAAACCACATTTTATTTTCTGCAAATCTTGTAGAAAATGAAAAGTTTAAAACCAGAAACGCCCAATTAATAGGTGAAGCTTTACAAATTTCTGTTTCTCAGCAAGGTCCTGTGCATATAAATGTTCCTTTTGACGAGCCTTTGTATGAGACGGTTTCTAAATTGCAAGATTTTAGTTTTCCAAATGTCTCCTCGATCGCAGTCGAGAGGTTAGAATTAGTTCACGACAGCACTCGAACTGACAACATAGTTGATTATAAAAAATTAAGTTCTATCTGGAATTCTGCAGAAAAGAAAATGATTGTTGTAGGTGTAAATTATCCTGATAATGAATTGCACAATTTAATGGATTTATATGCGGAAGATGATTCTGTACTAATTTTAACAGAAACTACTTCAAATTTGCATCATAATAAGGCAGTAAATTCTATAGATCAATTAATTTTTTCTATGGAAGATACCGAGTTTAAAGAATTGCAGCCAAATATTTTAATTACCTTTGGCGGTATGATTGTTTCGAAAAGAATCAAACGTTTTTTAAGAGATTATCAACCAAAACATCATTGGAATATCGATGCTAAAAAAGCAACCAACACCTTTTTTTGTTTATCTGAATTTATACAAACCACACCTGTAGATTTTTTTTCTCATTTTAATAATTATATAAAACCTATACAAAGTACCTATCAACCAAAATGGTTAAAAATTAGAGACGATAGAAGAAAGAAGCATGCAAAATATTTTAAGAACATACCATATTCCGATTTTTCGGTTTTCGAGCAAGTTTTAAACCGCATTCCAAAAAACGGTCAACTTCAAATAAGCAACAGTTCTATTATAAGATATACGCAGCTTTTTACAATAAAAAGGTCGCTAACAGTTTTTTGTAATAGAGGCACAAGTGGTATCGATGGAAGCACTTCAACAGCAATTGGAGCTTCTTTTGCAAGCGAAAGGCAAACAATTTTTATAACTGGCGATTTAAGTTTTTTTTACGATGCTAATGCGTTATGGAATACAAACATTCCAAAGAATTTTAGAATTATTTTAATTAATAATTCTGGTGGTGGAATTTTTAAAATAATTCCAGGACCCAGAAGTACAAACGCCCATAAATATTTTGAAACACCACATACTTTAACTGCAGAACATTTGGCTAAAATGCATAATTTTAAATATGTAAAAGCACATTCTAAAGAAACTGTAGAAAAAGGTTTAGAAGGTTTTTTTGAAGCATCAGAAAGACCAAAAATATTAGAAATTTGTACGCCAAGTGAAGAAAATGATGTAACTTTAAAAGCCTATTTTAAATATATAAAATAATGGATTTACACGAAAAAGAAAACGATTTTAAGAAAGTGGAATACAACTTTAAAGAAGGAGATAAAGTAAATTTAGTGATTGAAAAAGAAACAGGTTTGGGATACACTGTTTTGATTAATAATGAGTTTAAAGGGTTGCTTTTTAGAAGCGAGGTTTTTCAAGAATTGGAAGAAAATATGGAAGTGACTGGCTATATTAAAAAGATTCGTGAAGATGGTAAAGTAGATGTTTCTCTTCGTCCACAAGGGTTTAGAAATGTTATAGATTCCGACACCGATAAAGTTTTAAGTAAATTAAAAGAAAGTAAAGAAAGTTTTTTATTGCTAACAGATAAAAGCTCACCAGACTCTATTCGTTTTCACTTGAAAATGAGTAAAAAAGCATTTAAAAAAGCAATTGGTAATTTATACAAACAAAAACGAATTGTTATTAAAGAAGATAGAATCGAATTGGTAAAAGAATAGAATTATGAAAAAGTTATTTTTTGCTGTTTTCATTTTTTGCTCAACGATAGCAAGTGCTCAATTTACAGAGTCGTTGTCTTCAGACAGGCCAGGGCAAGCCTTGTCTTCTAGTGTTGTTGGAAAAAATGTTTTTCAAATTCAGGCAGGTATCGATTATTTCGAGAGCACTTCAAACTTCTATCCAAGCTCATATTTTAGGTATGGTTTATCAGAAAGGTTCGAATTCAATACAGGAATAATTTTTTCTGGAAATAAATTTGCAGACGATTTAGAGTCTTTAACAATAGGAGCAAGGTATGTTTTAAATAGCAATTTAGAAGCTCATTTAAAATCTAGTTTACAGTTTTCTTATGATGTTGGCGCAACAAATAAAAACTCGCAATTAACTTATATTTTAGGAAGTTCTTTTTCTGAAAAACTTTCTTACACTGTCAACTTAGGAATTAATTTTGATAATGATTTCGGTGTAAATAACGGAATTTACATTTTTAATTTTTCATATGCATTTAATGATAAAACAGGAGTTTTTTTAGAACCTTTTGGCACCTTTTTAAAAAACAGCTTTCAGTTTAATCTCGATGCTGGAGTATATTATCTCGTTAACAATAATTTTCAGTTAGATTTTTTAATAGGCGAAAGCGATGGTTTTTTTACAGGAGCAGGTATTACTTGGAGAATTCCTTCGAAAAACAACTAATTTACTGTCCGCCCAATCTTAAAATATTTTCATAAAAAGCATCTGCATTTGGGTTTGATGGATCCATTTTTCCATATCCAATTTTGTAATATTTTAAAGCTCTTCTAATATCTTTTCCTTTTTCATAATACCTGCCCAAATAATAATCTCCTAAAGGTGAAGTTGGAAAAAGTTTCAGAATCATTTTTCCAAAATTTAATAATTGATCTCCATTTTCTTTTTCGATAATTATTTTTTCAATCGCATAAATATCTCTTTCTCTAATTCCTAAATTACTTCCAAAGAGAAATTCAATTTCAAGATATTTATTTTCTAAATACGCAATTGCATCAATAGGAGAGAGGTCTTTTACTTTTGTATCGAATTCTTCTTTAGAAATGGCAGAGTAAATTTCAAAGGTTTTAGTTAATGCTCTAGGAATTGCTTCCGCAATTGCAGAAATAGGACTTGCAGTAGCTATGTGATCGTTAATAATATTAAAATTATTGATACCTAATCCGCTTAATGCATTTTGCAATTCTTTAATTTTTAGCTGTTTAGCCTCAGTAAAAGAGTTAGAATTGTTTGTGTAAAAGTAAAAAGTGTTATCTTCTTTTTGATATCTTTCTAAGTTAAAAGATTGAAGCTGGTTTCCAATAAAATCAGAAAAAGTAGGATTTATGCAGATGTAAGAATTTATAAATGGCTTTTCTTCTCTTAAAAATTGAGCGATTAAATTTGCAGAAGTTCCTTCTCCAATAATAGAAATAAAAGGAGAGGTTTTATAATTCGTTTCAATATCAAAAATCACTTCATTTTTTATAAATTGATAAAATTTCTTATTATTTGTCGTTAAATTTTCGTTATTTAAATTAAAATAGGTGTCAATTTTTCGTGTTTTTGCCATTTCAATTCCTACAACAATTTGTTCAGGAGCTTTGTCTTTAGCAGCAAATAAAACCGAGTTTCCTACGTAAGTATCAAATAAATATTCGGCATCTAAAACAATGGCTAAAGGATAATTTTTCTCTTTAGTTTTATCATAACCTTCTGGTAAATAAATTCTTATGGTTCTTTTTGAATCTACAAAGTCAGATACAATTGTTTTTTTAATAATTTTTTGTGAAAAAGTACAAATAGAAAAAAGTAAAAATATTAACGGAAGCGATTTCTTAATCATCATTTAGAATGTTTATTTTCGTAAGCAATAATGTTTTGTTCTGTTTATAGAACGACCAAAATACAAAAATATGATACAACCTGAATGGAAAACTGCCAAAGAGTATGAAGATATTACTTACAAGAAATGTAAGGGTGTTGCAAGAATAGCATTTAACAGACCCAATGTTAGAAATGCCTTTCGTCCTAAAACAACATCAGAATTGTATGATGCATTTTACGATGCTGGTGAAGATGTAAATATTGGAGTAGTATTACTTTCTGCAGAAGGACCAAGTAGCAAAGATGGAGTGTATTCTTTTTGTTCTGGAGGCGATCAAAAAGCACGTGGCCATCAAGGTTATGTAGGTGAAGATGGTTACCACCGATTAAATATTCTTGAAGTACAGCGTTTAATAAGATTTATGCCAAAAGCAGTTATTGCTGTGGTTCCAGGATGGGCAGTTGGTGGAGGTCATAGTTTACATGTAGTATGCGATTTAACTTTAGCTAGTAAAGAACACGCTATTTTTAAGCAAACAGATGCAGATGTAACTTCTTTTGATGGGGGGTATGGTTCTGCATATTTAGCCAAAATGGTAGGACAAAAAAAAGCGAGAGAAATTTTCTTTTTAGGAAGAAATTATTCTGCACAAGAAGCGTATGAAATGGGCATGGTAAATGCAGTAATTCCTCACGAAGCATTAGAAAGTACGGCTTACGAATGGGCACAAGAAATTTTAGCAAAATCGCCAACATCTATAAAAATGCTAAAATTCGCGATGAATTTAACAGATGATGGTATGGTTGGGCAACAAGTTTTTGCAGGAGAAGCAACACGTTTAGCTTATATGACAGATGAAGCAAAAGAAGGCAGAGATGCATTTTTAGAAAAACGCAAACCCAATTTTCCTAAAAAGTGGATTCCATAGTCGGTTAGCAGTAAATAAGTATTCAGTTGGCAGTCTCAGTTTTCAGTACTTAGTAAATATGAATAATTTTTAGTTAATTAATATAAAGAGAATAAATTAAACACAAGAGTGTTTTTTCCCCTTAGGGGAAATTAAAAGGGGCTTTTTATGAAAATAATTTGTATTGGGCGCAATTACGCAAAACATATCGAAGAATTGGCCAACGAAAGACCAGACAATCCTGTGGTTTTTCTAAAACCAGATTCTGCCATTTTGCCAAGAAAAAACCCATTTTTTATTCCGCCTTTTTCTAATGATGTACATTACGAAGTAGAGGTTTTAGTAAAAATTAATAAAGTTGGAAAATATATTGATACTAAATTTGCTCATAAATATTATAACGAAATAGGCTTAGGTATCGATTTTACAGCAAGAGATGTACAAGCAAAATGCAAAGAAAAAGGGTTGCCCTGGGAAAAGGCCAAGGCGTTTGATGGTAGTGCAGTTGTCGGCGAGTTTTACCCAAAAGAAACATTCGATTTAGAAAACTTACAATTTCAATTGTATAAGAACGATGAGTTAGTTCAAGATGGAAATACCAATGCGATGCTATGGAAAACAGATGAGCTAATTGCCTATGTATCGCAATATTTTACCCTAAAAAAAGGAGACATTATTTTTACAGGAACACCAGCAGGAGTTGGTAAAGTTACCGAAAATGACGTTTTAAAAGGCGTGATTAAAGACAAAGAAGCTTTTCATATAAAAGTAAAATAGGTTTGATAAATACAAATAATTACATCCATTTTTATTGGAATTTGAAATGAAATAAGAAAATAAGATGGAATATTTAAGTTATATTTTTATTTTTTATGTAGGTTTTTATTTTTTCAGATTAGCAGAAAATCATCAAAAAAATAAATGGCTATATGGTTTTTTAGGAATAATAACTTACTACTCAAGCAGTATTATATTTATGTTATACTTAAAAATTTTTCTTGAAGAAGAAATTGGCGATTTCGGTTTTGTTTCAATTAGCATGAAATCTTTTTTAATAGGTTTATTAAGTGTTTTTTTTATTTCAATCGCTTAGTTTTATTTGGAGCAGAAAGAAAAAAAATAAAGAAAAAAACATAGAAAAAATAGGAAAAGAATGAAAGCAGAAATCATTACCATTGGAGACGAGATTTTAATCGGACAAATTGTAGATACCAATTCACAATGGATTGGGCAACAATTAAACAAGATAGGAGTTTCCGTGTATCAGATTTCTTCCATTCAAGATAACGAGCAACACATTTTAAACGCTTTTAAAGAAGCACAAGAAAGAGTAGATATTGTAATTGTAACAGGAGGTTTAGGGCCAACAAAAGACGATATTACCAAAAAAACCATTGCTAAATTTTTTAATGACGATAAAATTGTAGAATATCCAGAAGTTGTAGCACATATAAAAGAACTCTTCAAAAAAATAAATCATCCATTTAAAGAAATACAACGAACACAAGCACAATTGCCATCCAAAGCAACCTTATTAAAAAACAATTTTGGGACGGCTCCTGGCATGTGGTTTTTCGAAAAAAACACCGTTTTTGTATCACTTCCAGGAGTTCCTTACGAAATGAAAGGATTAATTACAAATGAAGTACTACCAAGAATTCAAAAACAATTTAAATTGCCATACATACTTCATAAAACAATAATGACGTATGGGCAAGGAGAAAGTACCATTGCAGAAAGAATCGAAGATTTCGAAAACAATTTACCAAACTATATCAAGTTAGCATATTTACCATCTTTTGGCAAAGTGCGTTTGCGTTTATCTGCCTTTGGCGCAAATAAAGAGGTTTTAGAACAAGAGTTAAACTCTAAAGTAAAAGAAGTTTACAAACAAATACCAGAAATTATTACAGGTTTAGATGACGATTTTTCATTAGAAAAAAGAATAGGAGAACTATTAAAAGCAAAAAACCAAACAATTGCAACAGCAGAAAGCTTAACAGGAGGTAAAATAGCAGCTACTTTAGTATCAGTAGAAGGTTCATCAGCTTATTATAAAGGTAGTTTTGTAACCTACTCAGAGGAAACAAAAATTAATTTATTAAATGTTTCCACAGAAACCATTAAAAAACATACAGTTGTAAGTAAAGAAGTAGCTTTAGCAATGGCAAAAGGGGCCAAAGAAAAACTAAAAACAAATTATGTAATTGCGGTTACAGGAAACGCAGGACCAACCATAGATAATACCGATAAAAGTGTTGGTGTTGTTTACATCGCATTAATTTCCGATGAAAAGGAAATCGTAGCAGAATTTAATTTTGGGCAACCAAGAGAAAAGGTAATCAATAGAACCGTTAGTAAAGCATTAGAAATGTTGCACAAAGAATTGTCTTAGTTGTATATTTTGAATGAAAAAATATTCAAAAATGTAGGTTCAAGTGATTTTAAAAAACAAAAAAAGGTGTCGAGAACTATTTAAAAACGAAAGCTCTTACTCACGATACAAATTAGCTCATTTCAATCGTAAAATTTACTCGAATTAATAGAATTTTATCGAAATGCGATAAAGATTAAAAAATTAGTAAAATTGTTTTGTTCAATATTGTAATTATTTGTAGATTTGCACCTCGTTTAGAGATAACACTAAAAAACTGTCGAAAAGATGTCTAGAGTTTGTGAATTAACAGGTAAAAAAGCAATGGTTGGAAACAACGTTTCTCACGCTTTAAATAGAACCAAAAGAAAGTTTGACGCTAATTTAATGACCAAGCGTTTTTACATTCCAGAAGAAGATAAATGGATTACTTTAAAAGTATCTGCTTCTGCACTAAAAAATATTAACAAGAAAGGAATTTCTGCAGTTATAAAAGAGGCGAGAGCTAACGGATTTTTAACTAAATAATTATTAAGTCGCAGTTTACAGTTTCGGTTTCCAGTTGCAAAACTTTAAACTTTAAACTTTAAACTTTTTAAACTAAAGAGATGGCAAAAAAAGGGAACAGAGTTCAAGTAATTTTAGAATGTACAGAGCACAAAGCAACTGGTAAACCAGGTACTTCTAGATACATTACAACTAAGAACAAGAAGAACAGTCCAGATAGAATGGAAATTAAAAAATTCAACCCTATCTTAAATAAAATGACTGTTCACAAAGAAATTAAGTAATTTAAATATCTAGAACTCAGAACAGAGCACATAGATTAAAACATTTATACAATGGCAAAAAAATCAGTAGCATCGTTACAAACAGGATCAAAAAGATTAAGTAAAGCTATCAAAATGGTAAAATCTCCAAAAACAGGAGCTTACACATTTGTAGAATCTATCATGGATCCTGCAGAAGTAGATAACTTTTTAGCAAAAAAATAATTATTTACCCATAAAATTTAAAAACTACTTTCTAATTTTAGAAAGTAGTTTTTTTTGTGCCTTATTATTGCGTATTTTTGGGTGTTCCCTTTCAGGTCGGGCTTTCGGCAGTCGCTCTTTTCAAGGAGCTCCAACAAAGCCTCAATCGCTAACACAAAAGGTAATTTTAATGACATTTTGACCAAACCAAACAAATGGCACATTTTTTAATGTACCACTATTAGTGTATAAAAAATAAATATGAGCTTTTTTAAAAAAATATTTTCGAAAGAAAAAAAGGAAACATTAGATAAAGGGTTAGAGAAAACAAGTACCAATTTCTTTGACAAACTAACCAAAGCAGTTGCAGGAAAATCTAAAGTAGATGACGACGTTTTAGATAATTTAGAAGAAGTTTTAGTAGCATCTGATGTTGGTGTAAATACCACACTAAAAGTTATAGAGAGAATAGAAAAACGAGTTGCTAGAGATAAATATGTTGGTACAGACGAGTTAAACAAAATTCTAAGAGAAGAAATTGCAGGTTTATTATCGGAAACCAATGTTGGTAACGAAACCGAATTTACCATACCAGAAATTCCTAATAATACCGAAGGCAAAAAAATGCCTTATGTTTTAATGGTGGTTGGCGTAAATGGTGTTGGTAAAACAACAACCATTGGTAAACTAGCTGCACAATTTAAAAAACAAGGTTTAAAAGTTGTTTTAGGAGCCGCAGATACCTTTAGAGCTGCAGCCATAGATCAATTACAGGTTTGGGCAGATAGAACAGGAGTGCCAATTGTTCGTCAAGAAATGGGGTCAGACCCAGCTTCTGTAGCTTTTGATACCTTAACTTCTGCAGTAAAACAAAATGCAGATGTTGTAATTATAGATACTGCTGGTCGTTTGCATAACAAAGTGAATTTAATGAATGAGTTGACCAAAATTAAACGTGTAATGCAAAAAGTAGTGGACAATTCTCCACACGACGTTTTATTGGTTTTAGATGGTTCTACAGGGCAAAATGCATTTGAACAAGCCAAACAATTTACCCTAGCAACAGAAGTAACCTCTTTGGCAGTTACCAAATTAGACGGAACAGCTAAAGGTGGCGTTGTTATTGGAATTTCCGACCAATTTAAAATACCCGTAAAGTATATTGGAGTAGGAGAAGGTATAGACGATTTACAGGTTTTTAATAAAATAGAATTTGTAGATTCTTTTTTTAAGTAGAAATATTCTTTATTAAATAAATTAGAAGAGGCTGTCGCAAAAGCATTAGAATTTGTCATTTCGACTGTAATAGATAAATCTTATTTATTGAATATTTGTCATTTCGACTGTAATTGAGAAATCTTATTCATTAAATTTCAATATTTTATATTTTCTCGACTTCACTCAAAATAACAGCTAAATTATTTTCGAGATAGCTTCTTTTTTCTTTCTTATCTTTGACCATCAAAAAAAATTATAATAATAATGAAAAAAATACTATTAGTTGCCTTATTCATATCTTCTGTTGTTAGTTGTCAGCAAAAAGAAGAAGTTGTTCTTAAAGATGCTTTCAAAAAATATGATGAAACAGAAGCTTTAGCAAAATCGCAAAAAAACGAAAGTGGACGAATGAAGTTTAAACTCATTCAATCTAAATATTTAGATATGAATACAGTGTATAAACCGTTTCAAAAAGAATTGGCTGGTTTTTCTGAAGAAAATTATGAAGCATTAAAACCATTAATTTTAGAACAAAATATTCCAAATCTTCAAAAAAACGTAAAAGAAGGAAAATTATCTTACGAAAAACTAACCCTTTTTTATCTCTACAGAATTCGAAAATTCGAAAGCGATTCTACCTTATCTTTAAATAGTATTATTGCTCTAAATCCAAATGTATTAGAAGAAGCAAGAGAAAAAGACAAGAATAAAACAGAGGTTTCTGAATTTTCTATCTATGGAATGCCAATTTTGTTAAAAGACAATATCAACACAAAAGATATGAATACAACTGCTGGAGCCATTGTTTTGGCAGATAATAAAACTGCTGAAGATGCATTTATTGTTCAAAAATTAAGAGAAAATGGTGCAATTATTTTAGGAAAGGTAAATTTAAGTGAATGGGCATATTTTTTCTGTAATGGTTGTCCTTTAGGGTACTCTGCAGTTGGCGGACAAACCTTAAATCCTTATGGAAGAGGAAAGTTCGAAACTGGTGGAAGTTCTTCAGGAAGTGGCGTTACAGTCGCAGCAAATTTCGCAGTTGCAGCTGTAGGTACAGAAACTGCTGGTTCTATTACTTCCCCATCAAGTCAAAATTCTGTAGTAGGCTTAAAACCAACCATTGGTGTTTTAAGTAGAAGTGGAATTGTGCCAATTTCTTCTACTTTAGATACTCCTGGACCCATGACAAAAAATGTTATAGATAATGCCATTTTTATGAATGCTTTAAGAGGTTACGATAAAAAGGATGCTGCTTCAAAAAAAATAGAAGAAGACTATGTACAAAACGGTTTTTCAAATAAATTTAGAGACAGAAAAATTGGAGTTATAAAACAATTATTGTCGGATGATATTTACAAAACTACTGTCGAGAAATTAAAAAAAGTAGGTGTCGAAATTATAGAAATTACACCACCAGAAATTTCTTTCGATGGTTTTGTTACGCTACTAAATATAGATATGAAACACGACTTACCAAAATATCTAAAAAACGATGCCAGTAAAAATATTAAGGTAAAAAGTGTAAAAGATATTGTAAATTTTAATAAAAAAGATTCCATTTTAAGAGCACCTTATGGGCAACAATTATTCGAAGGAATTGTAAACGATAAAACAACTCTAAACGAACTAGAAGTTGTAAAAAAGAACTTAAATTCAGAAGGTAAGAAGTTTTTACAAGCGTTAAATAACGAGAAATTAGATGCTATTTTATCGATAAACAATTATCATTCAGGCATTGCTGCAGTTGCTAAATATCCAACATTAACAGTTCCTATGGGATATAAAAAATCAGGAGAACCTGTAAGTTTAACTTTTATCGGAGTTCCTTTTTCCGAAAGAAAATTATTAGAAATAGGGTATGCTTTCGAGCAATTAACAAAAGTTAGAAAAATGCCTAAAAACTATCAATAAAAGCATTTACGAATCATTTTAAAACGCGTATTTTTGCGTTCGCTTAAAACAAAAAGATAATGCGTACAAAAACCATCAAAAAAAATAAAATTAACGTGGTTACTTTAGGTTGTTCTAAAAACATTTACGATTCGGAAGTGTTAATGGGGCAATTAAAAGCCAATGGTAAAAACGTGGTGCACGAAGACGAAAATGATGATGGAAATATCGTGGTAATTAATACCTGTGGTTTTATTGGAAAAGCAAAAGAAGAATCTATCGATACGATTTTGCATTATGCAAACAGAAAAGAAGCTGGCGAAATCGATAAAGTGTTTGTTTCTGGATGTTTAAGCGAGCGTTACAAACCAGATTTAGAAGAACAAATTCCTAATATAGACCAATATTTTGGGACACACGATTTGCCCAATTTATTAAAGGTTTTAGAAGCAGATTACAAACACGAATTAATTGGAGAACGCTTAACAACAACACCAAAACACTACGCATATTTAAAAATTGCAGAAGGTTGTGATAGGCCTTGCTCGTTTTGTGCCATTCCTTTAATGAGAGGAAAACATGTTTCTACACCTATTGAAGATATTGTTACAGAGGCAACAAAATTGGCAGAAAAAGGTATCAAAGAAATCATGTTAATCGCACAAGATTTAACTTATTACGGATTAGATATTTACAAAAAACGTGCTTTGGCAGATTTGTTAGAAGCCCTTGTAAAGGTAGATGGAATCGAATGGATTCGTATGCATTACGCGTTTCCAACGGGTTTTCCAATGGACGTTTTAGAAGTGATGAAACGCGAACCAAAAGTGTGTAATTATTTAGACATTCCTTTACAACACATTAATACAGAGCTATTAAAGTCGATGAAACGTGGAACAACACACGAAAAAACAACGGCTTTAATTCGTAAGTTTAGAGAAGTTGTTCCAGAAATGGCCATTAGAACGACCTTAATTGTAGGATATCCTGGAGAAACAGAAGAAATGTTTCAAGAACTAAAAGATTGGGTAGAAGAAATGCGTTTCGAGCGTTTAGGGGCTTTTGAATATTCGCACGAAGAAAATACTGGAGCCTATGCTTTAGAAGACAATGTGCTTGCAGAAGTGAAATTTAAACGTGTGAATAAAATTATGGAAATTCAGTCTCAAATTTCTTGGGAATTGAATCAACAAAAAATAGGCAAAACTTTTAAATGTTTGTTCGATAGAAAAGATGGAGAATATTTTTACGGAAGAACAGAATTTGATTCGCCAGATGTAGATAACGATGTTTTAGTGG
This sequence comes from Polaribacter batillariae, assembly GCF_017498485.1. Lineage (NCBI taxonomy): Bacteria > Pseudomonadati > Bacteroidota > Flavobacteriia > Flavobacteriales > Flavobacteriaceae > Polaribacter > Polaribacter batillariae. The sequence continues at coordinate 3,561,851 of NZ_CP071795.1, forward strand.
ATGCCAAAAAACACTATATTAAAATAGGAGAGTTTATAGACGTAAAAATTTACGATGCTGGAGATTACGATTTGTATGGAATCCCTGTGAAAAAGCAAGAAAAACCTGTTCCTTTGAATCAAAGAAAAAATAAGTAACAAAAAAACGATTGAAAGAACGATTTTTTTTGTTTGATTAAACCTACAATTTTTTTTCAATTCTCCTGCAAGGTTTCCAAAACTTCCTGCAAGGTTTCCAAAACCTTGTAGATATTATTATCATTTTATTTGTAACTTGATTTTTGGTATTTTTTTTGAAAATAATACGATGAAAAAAACATATTTTAATTGGAGCTCAGGAAAAGATTCTGCTTTGGCATTGTATAAAATGCAACAAAACCCCGATTATAAAATTAGTTTATTAATTACTACTGTAAATGAAGATTACAAACGTGTTTCTATGCACGGTTTACGAGAAGAGTTACTCGAAAAACAAACAGCATCTTTAGGAATTCCACTTCAAAAAATTTCGTTTCCTGCAAATGTTACAATGACTTCTTATTCAGATACGATGAAAACTGCGATGGCATCTTTAGTCGAAAAAGAATATAAATATGCTGTTTTTGGTGATATTTTTTTGGAAGATTTAAAACAATATCGCGATTCTAAATTAAAGGAAGTAGGCATTAAAGGTATATATCCACTTTGGAAAAAAGACACAAAAGAAATAATAACCGAATTTTTAGCATTGGGTTTTAAAGCAATAACGGTTTGTGTAAATGCAAAATTGTTAGGCGAAGAATTTGTGGGGAGAATTATAGATGAACAGTTTGTAAAAGATTTACCAAAAAATGTAGATGTTTGTGGAGAAAATGGCGAGTTTCATACCTTTGTTTTTGATGGTCCTAATTTTAACAAACCTGTAGATTTTATCGTTGGAGAAAAAACTTTACGTACCTACACTTTGCATAATAATGATGACGACAATTGTTATACATCTAAAGATAAAAAAGAAGAGAAAAACTACGATACCAGCTTTTGGTATTGCGATTTAATTCCGAAATAAATTTCTGCAAGGTTTTAATTCTTCTGCAAGGTTGTCAAAACCTTGTAGGTGTAATCATTTTATCTGCAACCTGATTTTATAGACCTAGAAGGTTTTGGAAATTTTACAGAAAGCCAACAAATATGCAATTCGCGTTAGGGATTGCAACGACATCCTTTTTAGTTGTCAGTTCGAGTGAATTTGTGAAGAAAGAACAAATTTATATCGAGAACAAAACTAAAAAGATATAGTGGAAAGCCCGTTAAAACGTCCAAATAAAAATATTATTTTAATTTATCGGAATTTAAAAGAAAAACGGCATTCGCTACAAATAACTTTCCATTTTCCCAAAAAGCTCTAAATAAAGGATTGTCCACCATATAAATAACACTTCCATTTCCCATAGGTTGCTCGCCAATAAACAACGATTTTGGTACATTTTTTACAGCTTTACTACCTGCATAACCAGAAACATTTTTTGTGTTTTTGTCGAAATAACCAACATTGTAACCATCTTTTAGATATTCGTAAGAAGTTCCGCCTAATTTTAGAGAAAAATATTCTTTTCCATAACCAAAAGCCAATGGATGTGTATTGTCTAAAGTAGTTTTAAAAATGCTTCCTGTAATTAAATTGGCAACGCTTTTTCTTTCTCTATCTGCAAATGCCGTTAAATTATCGTGTTTTTCGTCTTTTTTATCTTCGGAAACCTTTGTTTTTAAAGAGAAACCATCTTTGTTTGCAAAACTACTAACCGCATTTCCAATAGCAATTAAAGTACCTCCAGAACGTGTCCATTTTTTTACTTTTTCTAAAGTAGATTTGTTTAAAACTGAATTGTAATACCCATTAGGCATGATAATTACATCGTATTTTGAGAGGTCTGTGTAAGAGAAATCGTTTGAATTGATGTTTGTAATAGGATATTTTAATTGTGTTTCAAAAAAGTGCCAAACTTCTCCAAAACTTAACGAAGAGGTTGCTTTACCAGAAATAACTGCAATTTTTTGTTTGTTGATTGGTTTTACAGAAGCCGAACCAAAATCTACGCCAGATTGAGAAAAACCTGAGGAAACAGGGGTTAATTGGCGCATATTTCTATCCGCAATTTTTATCAATTTAGCATCAAAGCTATCATCTCTATTGTCATTTCTTAAAATGATTAATGTGCCTTCTTTATATGATTTTCCGTCTGCAGAAAATGCTTTTTGTGTAAATCTTGGTACAATATCATTTTTTAATAAATCTGCTAAAAATGTAGCATCCTCTATGCTATTCCATTTCGAAATATATGCGTAAGCAGATGTATTTATACTATTATTCATAAAATTTTTGCCTTTATTAGCAGAAGAATTTACTTTAGAAGTAGAAGCAACAGCGTTAATTCCGTGTGCGTAAGGCAAGGACCAAGCAGTAATATCGTAGGTTAAAGAATCTACTAATTTGGCATTTGGTTCGAATAAAACTTTTACCATTTTACCTTTTGGTTGATTGGTGTGAATAACCAAATCGTTTGTAGAAGTATTAAATTTTTCGGTTTTTTGATTTTCGTAATTGTAGCCTTTTACAGAACCATTTGTAGCATTTTCGTACTTAATTTCGTGTTTGTCTAATAAGGTTTTTAAACGGTTGATTTTATCTTCATTATCGTTTTTTAAAACATAACTTTTATAATTTAAATTAGAATTATTAAAGAATTTCTTGAATTCGATATTTAGTTTTGTTGCATTTTGTGAAGAAATTTCAACAGTAGATAAACCAGTGGTCATGTGATGAATGGCTCTGTCTTTAAGTGTTAAAACTTCTCCTTCGTCGGTATTTATTCCCAAACCAGCCATTCCATGTCCTGCTTGTTCATAAGTCATTCCAATGGCACCCATGTATGTTGGATAGGTATCTCCATAACTAGGGTATAATAAATCGAAACTTTCTTTTGTAAAATACAACCAACCTTCTTTGTCGAAATATTTTGCGTGATTTTTGCCTATTTGTGTTTGAAAATTGCGCTGCCAATCTGTAATTATTTCATGAAAAGGTTTTGCAGCTGGTGCAAAATAATACGGATTATTAATGTATTGTTCGTGAAAATCTACATGAATATGTGGCATCCATTTGTTGTACATTTTAATTCTTTGTGCAGATTCTACTTGCGTAACCCAAGCCCAATCTCTATTTAAATCGAATAAATAATGGTTGGGTCTTCCACCTGGCCAAGGTTCTCTGTGCTCTTTCGCGTTTTGATCTGCGTTAAAAGGTGTACTTTTTACTTGATTGTACCAATTTACATACCTGTCTCGCCCATCAGGATTTATACATGGATCTATAATTACAATCGTATTTTCTAGCCACTCTTTTTTGTTGGTAACCAGTTCGTAAAGTGTTAACATAGAAGCTTCTGTACTTGATGCTTCATTTCCATGAACGTTGTAACTCAACCAAACAATAGCTATATTATTATTGGCATTTCCAGCAATAATTCCGGTTTGAGAAAGGTTGTCTTTTCTAATTTGGTCTAAATTATTAATATTTTCTTGCGAAGAAATGTAGCTTAAATACAAGGGTCTGTGTTCGTTCGTTTCTCCGTATTTTTCCATTTTAACGTTCGATAAAGTTTTGCTAACGTATTGGAAATAGTCTATAACTCGATGATGTCTAGTAAAACGAGAACCGATTTCGTAACCTAAAAATTCGGATGGAGATTGCAGCGTTTGAGAAAAAAATGTTCCAGTAAAAAGAATAAGAACGAGTAAAAATGCTTTAAATTTCATGTAAATAATAAATTAGAAAACCAAAAGTAAGCATTATTTTTTTTAATATTTTAAACTCTTTTTTTTAACTTGTTAAAACTTTGTTAGATTGAAAATGAAGTTCCGACAAAGTATAAAATATTTGTATTTTTATAAAAAATTAAATGCCTCAAATGAACTTAACATCAGCAATTGATTGTTGCCTTAAAAGTGTTATTGCATAATGAAAATAACACAAATTCCTTTTAAAGACACTGGTTTTTTCTCTAAAACCATGCTCGATTATTTAGAGAAAAAAGAAACCATTCAATCATTTTATAATAATTTCCCTGATATTACAGGTTTTTATAATCAGATTGAAGAAAAAGAGAAATCTTACAGATTACAATCTAGGTTGACTTTGGTAAATGCGTTGGAGAATCAATACAAAGGTTTCGATGTTTCAGAAAAAACGAAAGAAAATATTGCATTATTAAAACAACAGAATACGTTTACAGTAACCACAGGACATCAATTAAATTTATTTACTGGACCTTTATATTTCTTGTATAAAATTATTTCTGCGATTAATTTAACGGAAGAATTATCAGAAAAATTTACCGATAAAAATTTCGTTCCAATTTACTGGATGGCTACAGAAGACCATGATTTTGATGAGATTAATTACTTTAATTTTGAAGGTAAAAAAGTATTGTGGAATAGAGTAGATGGTGGCGCAGTTGGGCGATTTTCTACAGAAGGTTTAGAAACCGTTTTTGAAGTTTTCTCAAATCAATTAGGAAATTCTAAAAATGCAGAAAAATTAAAAAAACTCTTCAAAAAAGGATATTTAGAGCACGATAATTTAGCAAATGCCACTCGTTTTATTGCCAACGAATTATTTAAAGAACATGGTTTGGTAGTTGTTGATGGCGATGATAAACATTTAAAAGAACTATTTGTTCCGTTTGTAAAAGACGAATTAGAGAACAAAACCTCTTTTAAAGAAGTGTCTAAAACCATTACAAAATTAGAAAAAGAGTATAAAATTCAAGTAAATCCAAGAGAAATCAATTTATTTTATTTGAGTGAAAACTCTCGTGAACGAATTGTTTTCGAAGACGGAATTTACAAAGTAAACAATACCCAAATCACTTTTTCTAAAGATAAAATTTTAAAAGAAGTAGATAAAAATCCACGAGCATTTTCGCCAAACGTAATTATGCGTCCTTTATACCAAGAGGTTATTTTACCCAATTTATGTTACATTGGTGGTGGTGGAGAAATGGCGTATTGGTTAGAGCTAAAAAACTATTTCGAAAAACTAAATATTGCTTTTCCAATTTTACTTTTGAGAAACTCTGTGCAAGTTCTTTCTGCAAAACAACAAAAAAAGTTGCATAATTTAGATATTTCTCATCAAGAGTTATTTATGAATCAACATAAATTGTTATCGAAAAAAGTAGTAGAAAATTCTGATATTAAAATTAGTTTTACAGACAAAATCAATTACTTAAAAGAACAATTTGCCGAATTAAAAGAAGTCGCCCAAAAAACAGACGTTTCTTTTATTGGTGCAGTAAAAGCACAAGAAGTAAAACAAATAAAAGGATTACAAAATTTAGAAAAACGTTTGTTAAAAGCCGAAAAAAGAAGACAAAACGATTTGGTGGAAAGAATTACAGCATTGCAAAACCAAATTTTACCAAACCAGAGTTTAGAAGAAAGACAACGTAACTTTTCTGAATATTATTTAGAATATGGCGAAGATTTTATCGATGCTTTAAAGAAATCTTTGAAACCTTTACAATTAGAGTTTACGATTTTAGAGTTGTAGTTTTTTAAACTATAATTATGTCCCCTCGAGCGCAGTCGAGAGGTTGTAAATAAGTTCTCGACTGCGCTCGAACTGACACTTAGTTTATGAAAGACAAAGGATTGCACCCAAAAAACAAATTTAATAAAGGTTATAATTTTAATGAATTAATTAAAGTAAATCCATCTTTAAAAGAATTTGTTTCGGAAAATAAATATCGAAGAACAACCATCGATTTTTCCAACCCGAAAGCGGTAAAAGAACTCAATAAAGGGTTGCTTTTTTCTTTTGATAAAATTTCTGTTTGGCATTTTCCTGATGAAAACTTATGTCCGCCAATTCCTGGGAGATTAGATTATATTCATCATTTGGCAGATGTACTTGCTGAAGAAAAAAATATAAAAATTTTAGATATTGGTACAGGAGCAACCTGTATTTATCCGCTTTTAGGAGTTTCAGAATACAATTGGAATTTTGTGGCTACAGATATCGATTTAGATTCTTTGGACACTGCACAAGATATAATTGATGATAATAATTTTACCAATAAAATTGAGTTGCGTCAGCAATTTGACGAAAACCATATATTAAAAGGAATTATTGAAGATGGAGATTCTTTTTCGGCAACCATGTGCAATCCGCCTTTTTACAAATCTGCAGAAGAAGCACAAGGTGCAAACAAGCGTAAAAATAGAAATTTAGGCAATAATGCTGTTCGAAATTTCTCTGGAAACAACAACGAATTATGGTATGTTGGTGGCGAAAAAGCGTTTTTACACAATTATTTATACGAAAGTTCTTTGTATAAAACGTCCAGTAAATGGTTTACAAGTTTGGTGTCTAAAAAGGAAAATGTAGAAAGTTTAGAAAAATCATCTAAAAAATTAGGAGCAACAACATTTAAAGTAATTCCATTAAATCAAGGAAATAAAGTAACGAGAATTGTTTGTTGGAGGTTTTAGTAGGCAGATTTCAGTAGGCAGTTGGCAGTTGGCAGTTTTCAGTTGGCAGTCATCATCTGAATGAATAACAGATAATAATCTGTGAAATCTGTGTCTTTTTCTCTGTGAGTCTCTGTGAAATAACTAGCTAAAAACAACATCATTTATTTTATATTTTTTGCAAACAAAATGCAAAATAGTATAGACCAACATATGCACAAAAACCAAGCAAATAAAAGCATATAAAGGAACACCTAAGAGCTGGTAAGGCCAATAATACGTCCAAACGCCTAAATAAATGGTAATTACTTCACCAAAAGCAGGTAAAATTAAAGCCAAAATAATAGCCAAAATAATTTTATTTTTCTGACTTTTATTTTTCAACAATGGAATTAAATTTCGCTCTAATTTGTACAAATAATGGAAAGCCAACATCCAAGCAAAAGGCAACCACAAAGGCAATTCTCTTGTAACTTCGTGATATTCCCAGTAACCATTTGCTACGCCCCAAGTTTCACCAACAATTCCACCAAAGCCAGTTAAAAGCATTCCTGCTAAGAGCAACCAATTTTTATTAGTTTTCGGTTTTATAATCTCTTTGTAAATATTATGAATGATTTTTAGAATTAATATTACAGCAATAATTGCATCATATTGTTTTAACAAACCAATTAAAACAGCAGCAACAATCAATTTTACAAGCGCTTTTAAAATTTCTATGGAAAATTGTTTTTTGTTAGTGATCAAAATTTAGACAAAAGGGTTTACTCAAAACTTTTGCAAAAGTACTATTTTTTTATCCCTAAAATTACCAATGTATATTTATTTCTGTATCTTCATTTATTAAAAAAAAAGACAAGAAATTTACATTGTTTATGAAAATAAGTCAATTATTTTACAAGAAAATTTTAATTGTAATTACAATTCTTGCGATTCTTTTATTCGGAATTAATTTTTACACAAAAAAGAAAATAGAGAATGTTATTCAGCAAAAATTTTCGGAAAAAGGCTTTGAATATTCTGGAGAAATTTCTGTAAATGTTTTGTTTGGAAATGTATCTATTGACAATATAGAAATTTCGAAAGACAGTTTAAAGTTAAAATCAAAAGAAATTTCTATAAACGATTTTTCTTATTATTCTTTTTTGGTAAATAATAAAATTTCAATAGGAAAAGTTAAAGTCAATTCTTCTTCAATTGAAGGGAATTTGCCAAAAGAAACTTCAAAACCAACTTCAGAAAACGATACACTTCAACATAAAAAAGAAGAGATTTTTATAAAATCAATAATTGTAAATAAATTGAATGTTTCTGTTGTAGATGCAAAATCTCATCCCATAAAAATGGCAAATATCAATTTAGAAATTACAAATTTCGATTTATCTGAAAACAATCATAAAAAAATCCCTTTTTCTTATGATGCTGTTTTTTTAGAAATAAACAATTTCGAGAAAAAAACATCAGAAGTGCAAGCGATAAAATTTAAGAAATTCGAATTTAAAAATAACGATATTCTTATCGATAGCTTGCAAATTGTGCCTTTAAAATCGAGAAAGAATTACATTTATCATGTTCCTTACGAGAAAGAATTGTTAGACTTGGTTGCCAAACGAATTAAAATCTCGGATTTTAAAATCGAAGAGAAGCCTAGTTTGTCTTTTACAGCCAATAACATATTCGTAGATAGTGTTTTTTTTAATTTGTATTTAAATGCTTCATTTTTAGAAGCTTCCAAAAAATTTAAACCTTTGTACAGTAAAAATTTACGTGATTTACCGTTTCTTATTGATGTAAAAAATTTAGACATTAAAAACTCTAAATTAATTTACGAAGAACAAACAAAGAAAAATAGTAAACCTGGTATTTTAGTTTTTGATGAGTTGAATGCTCAAATAAAAAACATTAATAATAACGACTCCAAAACAGAAAAATTAACAGTTGCAAACATTCAAACGAAGTTTATGAAGAGTTCTCCTCTTAAAATAAAATGGACGTTCGATATCAACAATAAAAACGACGATTTTAGAATTACTGGAAGCTTGTTTAATGTGAATTCTAAAAATATGAGTTCCTTTATTTTACCAGCGTATAATGTAAAAATGGATGGTTATATTCATAAAATGTTCTTCGATTTTGAAGGGAATAACTTCGTTTCTAGCGGAAAACTAAATCTCGATTTTAAAAATTTTAGCATTAAAATTTTAGATGATCAGAAAAAGAAAAAGAAGTTTTTAAGTTGGTTGGCGAATTTATTTGTAAAAGATACTTCTAAAAACGGAATGGTAAAAACCAAAGTAGAAGAATTAGAAAGAGACAAAACAAAGTCTTTTTGGAATTATTTCTGGAAAAATATCGAAAAAGGGTTGCAGAAATCTCTTATTTAAAAAGAAAAAACCGAAGCAATTTGCTTCGGTTCCAATATGCTAAAAAAGTAAGTTTCTATAAATTAGGAATTACTAATTCTTGTCCTGGATGAATGACATCTGGGTTTTTTAAGATGTTTCCATTTGCTTTAAATATTTCTGTGTATTTCGAAGCATTTCCATAATATTGTTTTGCAATTTTACCCAAAGTTTCTCCTTTTTCTACTGTATGTCTTGCAAAAACAGAATCGTCTTCTACTTTAATATCTGCAACAATATCAGTTGGGTTTTCGCCACCAACTTTTTTAATTTCGTCCCAAATTAAGTTTTTTTCATAAGGTGTTTTCGCAGTTCCCCAAACTTTTAACTGTCCGTTTTCTTCTTTAACATCACCATCTTTAATATTTAATTGTTCTCCTAAATCTAAAACACTTTGGTATTTTGCTCTCATTTTTAATTCTTTTTTTTAATTGTTAAATAATCTTAAAGATACAAAAAAAACCGAAACAATTTATTTCGGTTTTCGATAAATGTATCTATTTTCTCGTTGAAATTATTTTAATGTATTATAAAATCAAGATTTTTTTATTTTACAAATGAATTACTTCGTCATAAGCATCTGCAACCGCTTCCATTACAGCTTCACTCATGGTTGGGTGTGGGTGAATGGCTTTTAAGACTTCATGCCCAGTGGTTTCTAATTTACGACCTAAAACTGCTTCGGCAATCATATCTGTAACTCCAGCACCAATCATATGACAACCTAACCATTCGCCATATTTTGCATCAAAAATTACTTTTACAAAACCATCTGGAGTTCCAGCTGCTTTTGCTTTTCCAGATGCAGAAAATGGAAATTTACCAACTTTTAATTCGTAACCAGCTTCTTTTGCTTTTGCTTCAGTCATACCAACAGATGCAATTTCTGGAGTTGCATAGGTACAACCAGGAACGTTTCCATAATCAATAGGTTCTGTATGTAAACCTGCTAATTTTTCAACACAAGTAATTCCTTCAGCAGAAGCAACGTGTGCCAAAGCTTGTCCAGGAACTACGTCTCCAATGGCATAATAACCAGGAATATTTGTTTGGTAGTAATCGTTTACCAAAATTTTATCTCTATCTACAATAATACCAACATCTTCCAAACCAATATTTTCGATGTTCGATTTAATTCCAACTGCCGATAATAAAATATCTGCCTCTAAAGTTTCTTCGCCTTTTTTGGTTTTTACAGTGGCAACAACACCTTCGCCAGAAGTATCTACAGATTCTACCGAAGAATTTGTCATTACTTTAATACCTGCTTTTTTAATAGAACGTTCAAATTGTTTCGAGATGTCTATATCTTCTACAGGCACTACATTTGGCATATATTCTACAATCGTAACCTCAGTTCCCATCGCATTGTAAAAATGCGCAAACTCAACACCAATTGCACCAGAACCTACCACAATCATAGATTTTGGTTGGTTTTCTAAACTCATTGCTTGTCTGTAACCAATTACTTTTTTACCATCTTGAGGCAAGTTAGGCAATTCACGAGAACGCGCACCAGTGGCAATAATAATATTATCTGCACTGTATTCTGTTACAGTTCCGTCTTCAGCAGTAACATCTACTTTTTTACCTGTTTTTATTTTTCCAAAACCGTTTATAATATCAATTTTATTTTTTTTCATTAAAAACGCAACACCTTTGCTCATACCATCTGCAACACCACGACTTCTTTTTATTACAGCTTCAAAATCTTTATCAATCGCTTCTGCTTTTAAACCATACTCATCTACATGTTTTAAATAATCGTAAACCTGTGCCGATTTTAACAAAGCTTTTGTTGGGATACACCCCCAATTTAAGCAAATTCCACCTAAAGATTCCTTTTCTACAATCGCAACTTTAAAACCTAATTGAGAGGCTCTAATTCCAGTCACATAACCTCCAGGGCCACTTCCAATAATAATGATGTCGTATTTCATTCTTTTATATTTTAATGATTTGGGCGTTTTAACGGGCTTTCCATTATATCTTTTTTTTTATGCTGAACTTGTTTTAGTATCTCATCTATTCAAACCAATTTCTTCTTTAAAAGAAATATTGAATAATTTTATAAAAAAAAAGGATGCCATTTCAATCCCTAACGCGTGCTAATTTACTAACTTTTGTTCTTACAGCCAACTGCATGCTTTTTAACGGCCAACTTATTTTTACATTCTCTCTGGAACATCGATTCCTAATAAAGAAAATGCTTGTTTTATAGTATCAGCTACTTTTTTAGATAACCGAACTCTAAATACTTTTTTATCTTGATTATCTTCTCCTAAAATAGGCACATTTTGGTAAAATGAATTAAATTCCTTTACCAAATCGTACGTATAATTGGCAATAATTGCTGGCGAATAATTGGTAGCCGCTTGCTGAATCGTTTCAGGAAATAACTCCAATTGTTTCAATAATTCTTTCTCTTTTTCGTGTAGAGATATCTCGACTTCGCTCGATATAACATTGTAATTAAAATCTGCTTTTCTAATGATAGATTGAATTCTTGCATAAGTATATTGTATAAAAGGTCCCGTATTTCCTTGAAAATCTACAGAATTTTTTGGGTCAAATAAAATTCTTTTTTTCGGATCCACTTTTAAAACAAAATATTTTAAAGCACCCAAACCTATGGTTTTGTATAACTCAGCTTTTTCTTCGTCAGAATACCCATCTAATTTTCCTAATTCTTCCGATATTTCTTTGGCTGTAGCTGTCATTTCTACCATTAAATCATCAGCATCTACCACAGTTCCTTCTCTCGATTTCATTTTTCCAGAAGGTAAATCTACCATTCCGTAACTTAAATGATGCAATTGTTTTGCCCAATCAAACCCTAATTTCTTTAATATTAAAAACAAAACTTGAAAATGATAATCTTGCTCATTTCCAACAGTATATACCATGCCACCTACGTCTGGAAAATCTTTTACACGTTGTATGGCTGTTCCAATATCTTGCGTCATATAAACAGCTGTTCCGTCTGCACGCAATACAATTTTTTCATCTAATCCATCATCTGTTAAATCGCACCAAACAGAACCATCTTCTTTTTTATAGAAAACACCTTTTTCTAACCCTTGTGCAACTACATCTTTTCCTAATAAATAAGTGTCGCTTTCGTAATATAACGTATCAAAATTTACACCCATGTTTTTGTAAGTAACATCAAAACCGTTGTAAACCCAATTGTTCATGGTTTTCCACAAGTCAACGACTTGAGGTTTTTCATTTTCCCAATCTTGAAGCATTTTTTGAGCCTCCAATAAAAGAGGGGCTTGTTTTTTTGCTTCTTCCTCTGTTTTTCCTTCGGCAATTAATTGAGCGATTTCCTTTTTATATTCTTGGTCGAATTTTACGTAGTAATTTCCAACCAATTTATCGCCTTTTAAACCCGTATTTTCTGGAGTTTCTCCATTCCCAAATTTTTCCCAAGCCAACATCGATTTACAAATATGAATTCCTCTATCGTTAATAATTTGGGTTTTATACACTTTTTTACCTGCTGCTTTTATAATTTCGGCAACAGAATAGCCTAACAAATTATTACGAACATGCCCTAAGTGTAAAGGTTTGTTGGTGTTTGGCGAAGAATATTCTACCATTACAGCTTTTTCATCCGCCTTTGGCGAAACAAAACCAAATGTTGCATCATTATAAATCGTATTGAAGAGTTTTGTGTAAAAACCATCGTTAATTACCAAGTTTAAAAAACCTTTTACAACATTGTAATGGGTAATTTCTGGAACATTTTCAACAACATATTTTCCTAAATCTTCTCCTATTTGAACTGGATTTCCTTTTTTGTAGCGCAACATTGGAAAAACGACGACTGTAATATCTCCTTCGAATTCTTTTCTGGTTGCTTGAAATTCCACAGTAGGAATTTCTACGTTATATAATGCTAAAAAACCTTCTTTTACTTTGGTTTCTATGGTGTTTTGAATATTCATTTACGTTCGAAAATTGAGTTGCAAAACTAAGAATTTTATTGGTTTTTTTTGGTACTTAATGAATTGTATTTTTTGTGGAAAGTGTTTTTTTAAATTTTTTGCAAATAAAACCTCACAAGTTTTAAAAACCTGTGAGGTTTACTAATTTTAATTTTTAATATTTAAACAAATAAACATTTTACAAAATAAAATCTAAATAATTTTCTTTAGTAATCACATCAAAACTTGCATCTGTGTAGGCTTTATTAAAAGCTGTAGGAATTTTTACTTTTTTATATGTATTCCATTTAAACTCAAAAGCATTTAGTTTTTCTGCTTTTTCCTCTAACCAATCTAGTTCTTGTTGGTCATAAGTTCTCCAAAAATAATTGTTAGCAACTTTTCTTTGGTATTCTTGTTTTTTTAAACGCTCTACAATGAGATAATTTTCCCAAATCTGTCCAACATCATTTCTGTTTTGTAAAAGATTAAAGTTTTTAATTAATGCATTTCTAATACCAACATCATAAAAATACCATTTACTCGATTTTGTAACCTCTTTTCTTAGATTTTTACTAAATCCCTCAACCTTAAAAACTACAAATACTTTGGCTAGTAAATCTAAATAACTTTCAACTGTATTTTTAGAAATTTGAAGCTGATTCCCCAATTCACTCAAAGAAACTTCATTGCCTACCTGAAAAGCCAACAATCTAAGTAAGTTGTAAATTTTATCTGCTTTTTTTATATTTTGGAATATTAAAATGTCTTTTAACAAGTAATCATTTATAATTTCATATAAATATTCTTCTTTTTCTTGCCAATTATCTAAATGAACCAACTCTGGATATCCTCCAAAAAGTAATCTTTCTTCTAATTTTTCTGAAGTAATTTTATAATTTTCGTATTTAGAAAACTCTATCTGACTTAATGGATACATAAAAATTGTGTATTTTCTACCCACTAAAGGTTCGCCTAATTGATTGTTTAAATCGAACATAGAACTACCAGTAACAATTATTTTTATGCCATTAATCTCATCTATAATTAATTTTAAAATAAAACCAATATTAGGTATGTGTTGCGCTTCATCAATGGCTAATAAATCAATGTTTTTTAATAAACGCTTATAATTTGCTACACTTCTTCTGGCTAATAATTCAACGTCATCTAAATCTTCACCATTTAATTTTAAAACTTTAGTAGCAGCAAAATTAGCAATGTATTTTTTTATAAACCTTGTTTTTCCAACACGTCTTGCGCCTACTAATAAAATTACTTTGTTTGGTTGAGCTTTTTTGTTAACTAGATTAATTACAGCTCTTTCTATCTCTTTTTTCATTTTACAAAGATATAAAATATTTATAAAATTGACTGTATTTATATTAATACAGTCTTTTCACTGACTGTATTAACGTTAATTCAGTTTTTTTACTGACTGTATTTGCATAGATATAGTTAATTATAAAGCTTTGTTTGTGTTAAATTAGTCTTTTTTATAAAACAATTATTAAGTAATACACCCAATAAAATTATAAATATTCATTTTAAAGAGTATAAAAATCAATCTTTTTTGATCATAAAATTGTAATTTTACCATATGGAAAAACGCTTACAAGAACTCCCAAAATTAGCACAGGAAGCAAAGAAAGAAAATGAAAAATATTTTGCGAGATTAAAGAAACGTACCCCAAAAAGATTGGATTATTTAATGCAAGAATTACATGATAAAGAGTTTGAAAAAACAGACTGTTTAACGTGTGGAAATTGCTGTAAAACTACCAGTCCGATTTTTACAGATACAGATGTAGAAAGAATTGCCAAACATTTAAAAATGAAAGTTGCTGCTTTTGAAGATCAATATTTACGAAGAGATGAAGATGATTTTAAGGTTTTAAAATCGTCACCTTGTTCTTTTTTAGATTTGTCTGATAATACTTGTTTTATTTACAAAGTAAGACCCAAAGCCTGTGCGGAATATCCGCATACAAATCGTAAAAAGTTTATTGGAATTACCGATTTAACTATTGCAAATACAGCCATTTGTCCTGCAACTTATAATATTGTAGAAAATTTAAAAAAAGTTTTGCCTTTAGAAGGAAATAAGAAGGTAAGAAGGAAGTAATAGTGCCTAAATTTCCAAAGGAGACTTTTTACATTTTTGTTGTTAAAAAAATTCTCGATACAATTTTTTCAAAAAATCGAAAATCATTCGAAGTGACATTTTTTAAGAAACTTTATGTTATTAAATGATTCTGTTTAAGTAATGTCTAGGTGTCAGTTCGAGTGAATTTGTGAAGAATGAACAAATTTGTATCGAGAACGTTATTTTTACTATTTTAGTACCAAATAAAACTATTTTGGAAACCATTTTTAATTATTTCGAAACCATACCTTCTTCTCATAGAAGTATTCTTTTAGTAGGCGGAATTACTTTTTTCTGGTTATTAGAAGGTGCCATCCCTTTGTTTAAATTCGATTATAAAAAGTGGAAACATGCTATACCTAATTTGTTTTTTACGTTCACAACTGTTATCATTAATTTTGCATTGGCTTTTTTATTGTTAAAAACAGCAGATTGGGTGCAGGCTAATAATTTCGGTATTATCAATTGGCTTCCAGAAATGCCATTGTGGCTATATGTTGTTTTAGGCGTTTTATTTTTAGATTTCTTTGGTGCCTATTTGGCACATTATACAGAGCACAAAATAAAACCTTTGTGGATGGTGCATTTAGTACATCATTCAGATCATAAAGTAGATACTACTACTGCAAACAGACATCATCCTATAGAAAGTGTGATTCGTTTTGCGTTTACATTATTTGGGGTTTTTGTAGTGGGAACACCTATTGCCATTGTGTTTATTTATCAATCGATGTCGTTAATTTTTACGCAGTTTACACACGCAAACATTAAAATGTCTTCGAAATTAGATAAATTTTTGAGCTACTTTATAGTGTCTCCAGATATGCACAAGGTGCATCATCATAATATGTTGCCATATACAGATTCTAATTACGGAAATATTTTTTCTATTTGGGATAGAATTTTTGGAACGTATTTAGAGTTAGACAGAGAGAAAATCGTATATGGAGTAGATACTTTCCCAGATGAAGTTAAAAACTCATCTTTAAAAGAATTGTTGAAACAACCTTTTCAAGGATATCGGAAGCCTACTGGTGTTGAAGAAATTTAATGTTTTGGAATTCCTGTGCAGGCAGGAATCCATGATTGGTAAAGAAATCAGCACTTAATAATTCATTTAAACAGTTCCTTGTTTTATAATTCCCTTTTTTAGTTTTTGTGAAAGTTAGTTTGGATTCCTGCCTACGCAGGAATGACAGAGCGAATAAATTTTAATCACATAAAATATCATCATACCAATCTTTCGCTAAATCTAACCAAGGTTTGTTTTCTTCTTCAATCAATTTTATTTTCCAAGCACGTTTCCATTTTTTCATATTATTCTCTCTGGTAATTGCCTCTTCAATATTTTGATAGGTTTCAAAGTAAACCAACCTATTTACACCATACTTTTGAGTAAAACCTTTCTTGATTCCCATTTTATGCTCATAAACTCTTCTTTGTAAATCATTGGTAACCCCAATATATAAAGTCCCTCTAATTTTACTTGCCAAAATATACACGTAATATTGATGAATGGTTTTCATTTATTTTTTAAAGTATTGATTCATAGAATTTGTCTAATAATAAGTTCGAAAAAGTAATTATAAAAAAAATAAAATGCGTTCCTTGTCATTCCTGCGTAGGCAGGAATCCATGATAGGTAAAGAAACCAGCACTTAATAATTCATTTAAACAGTTCCTTGTTTTATAATTCCCTTTTTTGAGTTTTTGTGAAAATTAGTTTGGATTCCTGCCTACGCAGGAATGACAGGGTTATTCATAAATCAAATATTTCTCACGAATAATTTTAAATTTCTCCAAACCATCAACCCAACTTGCTCTAATTTCTTCTTCAGACAAACCTTGTTCTAATTGCTGTTGTAGTTTTTTGGTTCCTGCATGAATGGTAAATGTTTCGCCAAAGAACTTTTCTGTTTTTGGAGTTTGTTGGTAAGCATCCATTAAAAAAGACAAGTCAATTTTTGAGAGATGTGGAGTTTCGCTTACATCTTTTCCAAAACAGATTTTTCCTTTATGTTTTGGATATTTTGCGCCTTCATTGGGTTGTGGAGTGTAAGAGAAGTCTGTTTTCTTAAAAAAGGGCGCTCCATATCTTTGAAATTGAAACGCTGTTCCACGACCCGCATTAATGGTAGTTCCCTCAAAAAAACCTAAACTTGGGTATAAGTTGATGCTTTTATCATTTGGTAAATTTGGAGAAGGTTTTATGGGTAAAGAATACTTAGATTGATGCGTGTAATTTTTATTCGGTATTACTTTTAAATCGCATTGTATTCCGTTTTTTAACCATTTTTTTCCATTAATCATTTTTCCATATTCGCCAATAGTCATTCCATAAACTACTGGAATAGGATGTTTACCCACAAAACTGGTGTGTTCCATTTCTAAAACAGAGCCATCTACATAATGTGCATTTGGGTTGGGTCTGTCTAAAATAATCACAGGAATTCCATTTTCAGCACAAGCTTCCATTACATAATGTAAAGTAGAAATATAAGTATAAAAACGCACGCCCACATCTTGAATGTCAAAAACCATTACCTCAATTCCTTCTAATTGTTTTGCAGAAGGTTTTTTGCTTTTTCCGTACAAAGAAACAATTGGCAAACCTGTTTTGGTGTCGAAACCATCTTTTATATGTTCTGCAGCATCTGCTTTGCCACGAAAACCATGTTCTGGAGAGAACACTTTTTTAATTTTAATGTGAAGAGAAAGCAAACTATCTACCAAGTGAGTAAAACCTTGAATTTTAAATTTTGAATTTCGAATTACCGAAGTTTGATTCGCAACAATACCAACATTTTTCCCTTTTAATAAGTCGAGATATAAGTCTGTTTGTTCTGCGCCAGTTTTAATCTCTAATTTCTCAGGTTTAGAACTTTGAACATTCAGCTTTGAATCCTGAACCTTTTTCTGAGCACACGAAATCAGCTGAAAATTCAACAATAGAAATAAGAATAAATATGTACTTTTGGAGTGAATTAATTTTATCATCAATTTGAATTACGAGTTATTTATTGCAAAACGCATTATCGCTGGCAAAAAGTATAAAAATAGCATTTCGTCGCCAATAATAAAAATTGCAATCACTGCAATTTCATTAGGAATTGCGGTAATGTTAATTGCTGTGGCAATCGCCTCTGGCTTTCAGGGGAAAATTCGCGATAAAATTGCGGGTTTTAAAGGGCATGTTCAAATTGTGAATTATGATAATAATAATTCCGACGTTTCTACTACGCCTATTGATATTCATCAAGATTTTTATCCAGAATTTAAAGATATAAAAGGCATAAAAAATGTACAAATATTTGCAAACAAAGCAGGTATTCTAAGAACAAAAACCGATTTTGAAGGCATTATTTTTAAAGGAGTTTCATCTGATTACGATTGGACTTTTTTCGAAGAATACATAATTGAGGGAAAATTACCAGATTTTAACCAACCAAGAACAAGAGATGTGTTATTATCGAAAACCATTGTAGATCGATTGCAATTAAAACTGAATGATACAATTAACGCGACATTTTTAAAAACATCTACAAGTAAATTGCCTACCAATAAAAAATATGTAATTACAGGAATTTACAACACTGGTTTTGCGCAATTTGATAAAAATATGATGATTGGCGATATTAGAGAAGTGCAAAAACTAAATAAATGGACCGAAAATCAGGTTGGTGGTTTTGAGGTTTTACTCGATAATTTCGATGAAATTAAAGAAAAAGGAGACGAAATTTATAGTAAAACTGGTGCTACTTTAAATAGCAAAACCATTATAGAGATGAACCAAACTGTTTTCGATTGGATTAAATTGTTCGATAATAATGTTTGGGTAATTATTGTTATTATGATTTTTGTTGCAGGCATAAATATGATTACTGCATTACTGGTTCTAATTCTAGAACGCGTGCAAATGATAGGCATTTTAAAAGCCTTAGGAAGCACAAATACAAGTGTTCGAAAAGTGTTTTTATACAATGCTTCGTACCTTATTTTAAAAGGACTTTTCTGGGGAAATATCATTGGATTGGTCATCATTGGAATTCAGTATTTTTTCGAAATAATTACTTTAAATCCAGAAACTTATTATGTAAGTGTTATGCCAGTTTATATTTCTTTAAAAGCAATTATTTTGTTAAATTTAGGAACACTTTTAATGTGCTTTTTAATGCTAATCATTCCTTCTTATATTATTACAAAAATAAACCCATCAAAATCGATTAAGTTTGCTTAATTTTTAGGCATTCTCTAAAAGTTGTACTTGAAGTTTATTTTGTACAAAGTCGAAAGACATTTGCTTTTTGTGTTTTCTTTGGCATAAAAAAAGTGTAAACCATTGCTACAATGGCTAAGGTAGATAATCTAATAACTTTTGGCATAGAAATTAGCATTTAGACAGTTTGCGTTAGTGATTGAATGGCATGTTTGAGCTCTTTAACACTTCTTAAAAAGTGTTAAAAGCGAGTAATGAAAGCACGACCTTTAGGGAACGCCCAAAAAATAATTTATCTTTGTGATTAACAATTTACGACATGAAATACGCAAAAAATATATTAGAAACCATTGGAAATACACCTTTGGTACAGTTAAATTCGGTTACAAAAGAAGTAGAGGCTTTGGTGCTGGCGAAAGTAGAAACGTTTAATCCTGGGAATTCTGTAAAAGATAGAATGGCGTTAAAAATGATTGAAGACGCAGAAGCAGATGGACGTTTACAACCAGGAGGAACCATTATCGAAGGTACGTCTGGAAACACAGGAATGGGTTTGGCTTTGGCTGCCATTGTTAAAGGTTACCAATGTATTTTTGTAATATCGGACAAGCAATCGAAAGAAAAAATGGATATTTTACGGGCAGTTGGTGCAGAGGTAATTGTGTGTCCAACAAACGTAGATCCAGAAGATCCGCGTTCTTATTATTCGGTTTCGAAACGTTTGGGAGCAGAAACACCAAATTCTTGGTATGTAAATCAGTACGACAACCCAAGTAACGCTATTGCACATTACGAACAAACGGGTCCAGAAATTTGGGAACAAACCGATGGAAAAATTACTCATTTTGTGGTGGGTGTTGGAACTGGAGGAACGGTTTCTGGCGTTGCAAAATACTTGAAAGAGAAAAACCCGAATATTAAAATTTGGGGCGTAGATACCTATGGTTCTGTGTTTAAAAAATACCATGAAACGGGTATTTTTGATGAGAATGAAATTTACCCATACATTACAGAAGGAATTGGAGAAGATATTTTACCCAAAAATGTCGATTTTTCTTTAATTGACGGTTTTACCAAAGTTACCGATAAAGATGCAGCTGTTTACACCAGAAAAATTGCCAAAGAAGAAGGAATTTTTGTGGGGAATTCTGCAGGTTCTGCCATCAAAGGATTGTTACAACTAAAAGAACACTTTACAAAAGACGATGTGGTGGTTGTATTGTTTCACGATCATGGAAGCAGATATGTAGGTAAAATGTTTAACGACGATTGGATGCGTGACAGAGGTTTCTTAGAAGAAGATATTAAAACTGCTGCAGATTTGGTAAAAACTAACGAAAAAAGAGAGCTAATTTCGGTACAAACAGAAGAACTGGTTTCGCATGCCATTGAAAGAATGCGCGATTTTAAAATTTCGCAAATTCCTGTAAAAGACATCAACGGTTTTGTGGGTTCTATAGACGAATCTGTTTTATTACATAATTTTATTGCCAATAAAAATATTGCAGACAAGCCTATTAAAGAAATTATGGGAAAACCGTATCCAATTGTAAAAAAATCTGCAAAAATCGATGCGATTTCTAAATTGATAACCAAAGAGAATCAAGCCGTTTTGGTAGATTTAGAAAACGGAAATCACCATATTATTACGAAGTACGATATTATAAGTGCGATGTAAATTGGTTTAAAGTTCTTTGTTAAAAATTTAAAGTTTTAAATGCTGATCTCAATTTTTGGTTGTGCACAGTCGAAACCTTATTGATGGACTATTTTTATTTAAATTCTTAATTTTAACCAAAATTTAATCAACATAAATTTATGAAACACCTAAAAACGCTTGCTGTTTTATTGGTATTAATTTCTTGCAAGGAAACCAAAGAAGAGGAAGATTTAGAAACCAAGGCAAAACGTATGCACGATAAAGTTATGACGTTAGATACGCATGTAGATATTAATGTTTCTAACTTTACAGATAGCATTAATTATTCGCAAAAATTAAACAATCAGGTAAATTTACCCAATATGGAAGAGGGTGGTTTAGATGTTGCTTTTTTTATAGTATATACTGGTCAAGGAGAGTTAACAGAAGAAGGGTATGACAAGGCTTATAAAAATGCGATGAGCAAGTTTAAAGCGATTCATAAATTAACTAAAGACATTGCTCCAGATAGAATTGCTTTGGCTGTAAATTCTAAAGAAGCCAAAGAAATTTATGCATCTGGAAAAAAAGTAGCCATGATTGGGGTAGAAAACGCCTATCCAATAGGTACAGATATTTCTAGAGTAAAACAATTTTACGATTTAGGAGCAAGATATATGTCGCTTTCACATAATGGACATAGCCAGTTTTGTGATTCTAATACTGGAGAAAATGATGGTGTTTGGTTGCATAATGGTGTAAGCGATTTGGGTAAAAAAGTAATTAAAGAAATGAACAAATGGGGAATGATGATTGATGTTTCGCATCCTTCTAAAAAAGCAATGAAAGATATGATCGCGCTTTCTAAAGCACCAATTATAGCCTCGCATTCTTCTGCAAGAGCTTTGTGTAACCACAGTAGAAATTTAGATGACGAACAATTGGGCTGGTTAAAAGAAAATGGTGGAGTTGTACAAACTGTTGCATTTCGTTCTTATGTAAATACAGAAAAAGATAAAAAATACAGAGACGAATTAAATAAAGTTAGAAATGAGCTTGCAAAAGCACAAAATATAAAATTGCTTTCTTGGGAAGCAATTACGAAGTTAAACAAATCTGATAGAGCAATTTTCGATAAAAACTACAAACGTTTAACAGAAGAAGCCAAAGAAATCTTAAAAACGAAGAAAGTTTCTCCAGTAAACGTAGCCGATTTTGTAGATCATATCGATTATTTGGTAAAAAAAATAGGAATTGACCATGTTGGAATAAGTTCCGATTTTGATGGTGGAGGTGGAGTAGATGGCTGGAATGATGCTTCTGAAACTTTTAATGTAACCAAAGAATTGGTAAAAAGAGGTTACACAGAAGAAGAAATAGAAAAATTATGGAATGGAAATTTACTAAGAGTTTTAGACGAGGTACAAGCAATAGCAAAAGAGATTCAATCTAGACCTTAATCGATTGGGGTTTGTGTTAAAATTCTCATTTCCTTGAAAACAGGAACGTAAATACAAAATTTTGATTTTTTTTATGCGAAAATGAAATCAGCGAAATAGTGCTTTAGCTTTGTCTCAAAGATAGTTGGTTTTAAGAAATTTTTTATTAACCTGATTATTAAGTTGAGTTAGATATAAAAACACGTAGTTACTTTAAAATCAAAGGTTTGTTTATTTGTTCGTTTAAGTATTACTGAAATTAAAATATATTTTGATTGAAAGTAGCAAACGAAGTTTAAAGAACCGTTGTAAAAGGAGCATTTTCAAATAAATCTCGACTGCAATCGATTTGCTATTTATATGAAAAGTTTTATACTATAAATGACGTTCGTGTTTAGAAACTACAAATATTAAAAAACCATCTTGCAAGAGATGGTTTTTTAACTAACTAATTCAAATAACTTACACCAAAAGAGGTTTACTACGTCTCTTCAAATTATACTTTACAATCTGTGTGCCAAAAACTATTTGAACGAATGTTTTTTGATTTTTTTAACAATTATACAGCATGTTTGTGCGCTTTGTAAGAAGAACGCACCAAAGCACCACTTTCTACATACATAAAGCCCATTTCTAAACCTAAGGTTTCGTATTTTTTAAATTGCTCTGGAGTTATAAATTCTTTTACAGGCAAATGGTTTTTTGTAGGTTGTAAATATTGCCCAATCGTAATAACATCGCAATTTACTTCACGCAAATCTTTCATGGTTTGTATTACTTCTTCTTCGGTTTCGCCCAAACCTAACATTAAACCTGTTTTAGTTCTCATTCCGTTTTCTTTTAAATATTTTAAAACAGCCAAACTTCTATCGTATTTTGCCTGAATACGAACTTCGCGTGTTAGCCTTCTAACGGTTTCCATATTATGAGAGACCACTTCCGGATGCACTTCTATAATTCTATCTATCTGTTTTGTATTCCCTTGAAAATCTGGAATTAACGTTTCTAAAGTGGTATTCGGGTTTGCTCTACGAATCGCCTCTACAGTTTCTGCCCAAATAATAGAACCACCATCTTTCAAGTCGTCTCTATCTACAGAAGTTATTACAGCGTGTTTTATGCTCATAATTTTTATAGAACGTGCCACTTTTTCTGGCTCATCCCATTCTACAGTTTCTGGTCTTCCTGTTTTTACACCGCAAAAACCACAAGAACGGGTACAAATGTTTCCAAGAATCATAAAGGTTGCAGTTCCTTCTCCCCAACATTCGCCCATGTTAGGGCAACTTCCACTTGTGCAAATGGTGTTGAGTTTGTATTTATCGACCAAACCTCTTAAGTCTGTATATTTTTTACCCACAGGTAATTTTACACGCAACCATTTTGGTTTTTTAGGTCTTTCAGGAAGAATTACAGAGTTTACAGCCATTTTCGTTCTTTATTAGACTGCAAAGATACGAAGTAAAAAACAGAAAAGAAAAGTTAAAAGTTACAGTATTCTGCAAGTTTTCTTTTCCAATGATACGTTTTTTCTAAGGAAATAATTTTAGCTTTCTTTTCTTGTTCGAATAAGTTTTCTGAAGCTAAAATTTCTTTTTTTTTAAACTCTATTTTTTTTAATAATATTGAATTTTAAAATCACTGTTTTTAATATCATCTGCCAATTTTTCAACTAATGGGTATAAACATAAACAAATATTTTACATATTTATTAAAAACCAAATACTAAAACCCACTAAAAATACTATGCCAACAATACTTAAAATTTTTAAATAGATATTGGGTTGATGTTTTTTAGGGGTGTGTTTTCCTGTGATTAAAAGGTAGTTTAAAATTGCATAAAAAGGGGCTGTTAAAAAAGATAAAATAGTGGCAACTTTTACCAAAAGTCCCATATTATCCATAAAGTATTTTAAGATTAAAAAAGTGCCCACAAAAAGAAAAACAATCCAAAACCAATAGCCATATTTTAACTCTTTATTAAATAATAGTTTTGTAGTTCTATTCATGGCTCTTGGAGAAGCATCTAAAGTAGTAATTGTGGTACTAAACATGGTTGTAAAGGCTGCAATTGCAATAAAAATATAAGAGAAATCGCCTAAATTTTTGGTGTATAAATTTATTAGTTGCGAGGCAAAAATACTTCCTTTATCCGAAAAAGTTTCTCCAGATTTGTACATTACCAACGCACCTAAAAGCACAAAACAAATTCCTAAAAAAAGAGTGCCAATATAGCCAATGTTAAAATCGAAAATGGCATCTTTTGGTTTTGTTTTTAAAACAGTTGTTTTGTCTTTTTCTACAGACCAAATAGAATGCCAAATGGAAATGTCTAAAGGTGCAGGCATCCAACCTAAAAAAGCAATTAAAAATGTAATTTCTACAGTTCCTGAAGGTAAAATTTGTGTAACATCAAAAGCTTCTTTGGTGCTAAAAAGTGCAACTAAAACTGCAATTACAGTGCTAATTGTTAAGATAACAATAATGTATTTCATTGCATTGTCTAACAATTTATATTTGCCAACCACTAAAAATATTAAACTTATAAATAGTAAAATAATCGACCATAAAACCAAATCGTTGGTAACTCCAAATAATTGCGATGCTAAAGCAGCAGTAACAATCGTTACAGCAGCTTGAATGGTAAACATTGTTGCGAAATTAATAATGTAATAAGCAACTAAAACAGCTTTTCCTAATTTTCTGTAACCATCTAATAAAGTTTCTCCTGTTGCTGCTGCATAACGTGGCCCAAATTGAAAAAATGGATATTTAAAAAGATGTACCAATAACAAAGCCCATAAAAGTCCAAAACCAAATTCTGCACCCGCTTTTGTAGATTGCACTAAATGAGAAACCCCAATTGCAGCGCCTGCAAATAATAAGCCTGGTCCTATAGATTGTAAGAAAGATTTTTTCATCCGAATAATGTAATTACGTCATAAATAATACCTTTAATACCCTTTCTTGTTTGAAATTACCCAAATAAAACATCCTTTTTTCTTTTCTATTTCATTATAAAAAGAGTTTAAAAGAAATCTTTCTAATTAAGATTCTTTAATAATTGCTGCCAACAACTTTTTAGCACGCAAAAGCTTTACTTTTACGTTGTTCATGGGTTCGTTAATTTGCTTAGAGATTTCTTTGTAACTTAGCTCTTGAAAGTAACGTAACTGAATTACTTCTTGGTATTTAGGTTTTAATTGTTTAATATCTTTTAACAATTTTGCTAAATTTTGTTCTCGAATAATTTTGTCTTCTGGAGTAGGATTTTCATCCGCCACCAAATAAATTTTATCTTCTTGTTCTTGGGTCGTTTCTACAGAGATAGAACTATTTTGTTTGCGAAGTAAATCGATATGCACATTTTTAGAAATGGCAATTAACCATGTTTTAAAAACATATTGGTCGTTAAAAGTGTCGATTTTATCAAATGCTTTAGAAAAAGTTTGTATGGCAATATCTTCTGCATCATTCTCGCTTTTAGTACGTTTTAATTGATAATTATAAACATCTCCCCAAAAAGAATCTAACAGAAAACGAAATGCAGCTTGATTGCCTTTTTTCGCTTTCTTAATATTTTGTTCAATTTTTGTACTGTCTATTTCCAATGATTGGGTTTTGAAATCAAATTAGTGATAAATATACTAAATTGAAAGAATAATAACCCAATTTCTAAAAAAGGTAGCAAAAAAATAATTTGAGGTTCTTTTAATTTTTTTGCTGAAAAACCAACCACTAAAAACTGAATTAAGTAATAGCCTATTACAATTGGTAAAATAATTTTCCAAGGATGGTAAAAAAATAAAGTAATGGCTAAAACCAAAAACAAAACCTTAGATACAAAAAACAGTCCTAAAAAAAACTGATGTTTAAATTTGTAATGCTTTGCAGTAGAAATATGCCTTCTTTTTTGATGAAACCATTTTTTAAAAGATTTTGGAGATTTCGAAATCGTAAAACTATTTTCTGTTGTACAAATAACAGTGTTTTCTTTATTTGCGGCGTCTTTTATAAATAAATCGTCATCACCAGATTTAATGTGCATATGGTTTATAAAACCTTTTACATTAAAGAATTCGGCTTTTTCGTATGCTAAATTTCTACCAACACCCATGTAAGGAGAACCCAATTTTGCATAACTAAAATATTGAATGGCAGTTAGTAAAGTTTCGAAACGCACAAATAAATTCACCAAACTTTTATTTTTTTCATATTTTCCATACCCCAAAATAATCGATTTTTCTGAAGTAAAATTCTTACTCATTTCTGCAATCCAACTTTTAGAAACAGGCTTACAATCTGCATCAGTAAATAGTAAATGTTCGTTTTTAGTGGCTTTAATACCCAAGGTTAATGCGTACTTTTTGTTCCCCCAAAAAGCTTCAATATTTTCTACAGAAATTATTTTAATGTTGGCATGTTTTGTTTTAAAAGCTTCCATAACTTCTTGTGTTTCGTCGGAAGAAGCATCGTTTATAAGAACAATTTCAAAATCTGAATAATTTTGTTCAATAATAAAAGGAAGAAATTTTTGTAGATTTTTAGCTTCATTTTTAGCACAAATAACTACAGAAATTGGTATTTCTTTTGCAATTTTCTTTGATTGTTTCTCATCAGCAAATAAAAAAGAAGTAAAAAATAGGTAGTATGCGATTTGTATGCCTGCAAAAACTACAAAAGCGTAGAAAAGTACAGGTAAAATCATCAATACAAAAAGGGTTTAGTTATGTTGAGGTTCAGAACAATTTTCGAACTGATCTGGTGTTTTTCCACAAAAACCACAAGCTTCACCTTCTTGATTTAACATTGGGTTTTGACTGGCACAGGTACCTGCAAATTTACCGTCTTTTTTTGCCCAAATTTTTATAGCAATTCCAACAACAGCAAGTGCTAATAAACCTAAAGTGATAAAAAATAATTTCATAAAATAGAATTGTTGCACAAAGATACAAATAATAATGTTTTGTAAGAATTGTATATTATTAAAAAAAATCATCATTTTTTTTTAGAGTAATTTCAAACAAGAAAAGGTATTCGTTTTACAATTAAAACAAATGCATAATATTCCATAGAATTATTTTCCTTGGAAAATATATATTTATTTTGTAACTTTGCACTCAATTTAAAAACCAAACTCAAATGAAAACCAACAAAATTGTATATTATATAAGTACAGGGTTACTCACTTTAGTAATGCTTTTTTCTGTTAGCATGTATCTTTTTAATAATGCTCAAATTCAGCAAGCATTTACAAGTTTAGGGTACCCAACTTACATCGTTTATCCATTAGCACTTGCTAAAATTTTAGGATTAATTGCCATTTGGTTTGTCGCGAACAAATCAATAAAAGAATGGGCGTATGCAGGGTTCTTTTTCAATTTTGTTTTGGCATTTTTTGCTCATTATATGGTTTCTGATGGCGGACATATGACAGCATTGATAGCAATTATATTATTAGTAGTTTCTTATATATTCAGTAAAAAAATAAACAATGGCAAATAACACAACATCAAAAGTAGTTTTAACCAATAAAAACTATTTGGCAGAAGCAAAAATGAGAAATCATTTTGCTGTAATAGACGAGCCAGTAAATGCTGGTGGAGATGATAATGGTCCAACTCCAGTAGAATATTTGTTAACGGCAATTGGTAGTTGTGTTTCCATTACTTTGCGAATGTATGCAGAAAGAAAAGGTTGGGATGTTGGCGAAATAACCGTAAACGTTTCGCAAATAAAAGACGAAAATGGTACTCATTTAAGTGAAGAAATTTCTTTTTCGAAAGAAATAAATGAAGAACAAAGAAAACGTTTGCTAGTAATTGCTGGCAAATGCCCAGTCGCAAAAATGGTAAAGGGAGAAACAAAAATAGTTAGCAGTATTCAGTAGGCAGTATTCAGTAGGCAGTTTGCAGTTTGCAGTTTGTAGCCAATAGGCGATACACATTTAAACAATTATATAAAATTTTAAAAAATGAAAAAGATATTAGCATTTGCAGGTAGTACAAGTTCAACCTCAATTAATAAAAAGTTAGTAACATTTACAGCAGAAAGTTTAGAGAAAACGGCTTTCGATATCATAGATTTAAGAGATTTTTCTGTACCTATGTTTAGCGAAGATGAAGAAAAAGAAAATGGTTTTCCTAAAGATATTACCAAACTATCTAATTTGTTAGATAATTACGACGGTTTTATTTTATCATTAGCAGAACACAATGGTTCTTACGCAGCAGCTTTTAAAAATATTTTTGATTGGTGTTCGAGAATAAATAACAATGTTTTTAGAGAAAAACCACTATTATTAATGGCAACTTCTCCAGGAGGTATGGGAGGCAAATTTGTTTTGGCAGCAGCAGAACAACGTTTTCCAAGACATGCAGCTAAAGAATTGGTTACCTTTTCTTTGCCTAATTTTTCTGATAATTTTAAAGAAGGTAAAATAATAAATAACGAATATTTAGCATTATTAACGCAACAAATAGAGCAGTTCGAAAATTTAGTACATAATTAAAATATGAAGATAACTTTATACGGAAAACAAGGGCATGCATACACAGTTGCATTTAAGAATTTTCTGAATTCTACAGGTGTTTCTTACGTTTACAAAGATATTTTAAAAGATGTAGCCGCAAGAGAACATAGTAAAGAATTGTACAATGGAGTAGCAAAATTTCCAACATTATTTGTAGATGATGCTGTGTATTTAACCCCCACAACAGAAGAGTTTAATAAAATTATGCAAGACTTAAAGTTAAGAGCATAATCGTTCGAGGTTTAGAGTTTAAAATTTAAAGTTTCCACTATTGTGAGTTCGTTAGATTCAACATTTTTTTAATTTTAAATATTGAACTCTGAACCCTGAACTCTGAACTCTGAACTCTGAACTCTGAACTATGTAATCTAAACTCTGAACTAAGAACATTGAACACAAAAATATGGGCGATATTTCTAAAGACATACAATCGAATTTTAAAGACGAAAAAACAAAGGCGTTAATTAACATAAAATACACCGCAAATTGGCTAAATAGTAAAGAAAACGATTTTTTTAAACCTTATGGAATTTCGCCACAACAATTTAATATTTTACGAATTTTAAGAGGTGCAAAGAAAGAAATTAAGGTTCAGGTTATAAAAGATAGAATGATCGAACGTGCACCAAATGCAACACGTTTAATGGATAAATTGTGTGAGAAAAACCTTATAGAAAGAATTCGCTGCGAACACGATCGAAGAGTAGTGTATGTAAAAATTACTCAAGAAGGTTTAGCGTTACTTTCTAAAATAGATGTAAATAAAAACCTTTCCTTTTTAGAAAACTTAACAGA
Source organism: Polaribacter batillariae (assembly GCF_017498485.1). Classification (NCBI taxonomy): domain Bacteria; kingdom Pseudomonadati; phylum Bacteroidota; class Flavobacteriia; order Flavobacteriales; family Flavobacteriaceae; genus Polaribacter; species Polaribacter batillariae. Next base: position 3,591,458 of record NZ_CP071795.1, read on the forward strand.
GAAAGAAGCCAATCAATTAAGTAATTTATTAGACAAAATTCGATAAAAAAAATTGCAAAATTATTTTCCTTGGAAAATAATTAAATTTTAGACTCTTCTTGTTTTTAAAAATTAAAAGATTTTTTTGTCGAGAAAATAAATTAGAAATTATGAAAACACAAAAAACAATTCAACATAAAGTTACAAGTCCGTTGGTAAATATGGGGCCAATAAAATTACGTCAGCCTTTACCAACAAAGGGAATTGAAAATGTAGATCCGTTTTTGCTATTACATCATTATGGTCCTTATGCGATTTCAGAATTTAACAATCCGTTCGATTTAGGTCCACATCCGCACAGAGGTTTCGAACCCATTACCTTGCTTTTTAAAGGCGAACAATTGCACAGAGATTCTTTGGGAAATGAAATGGTGGTAAAAGCAGGTGGTGTTCAATGGACAACTGCCGGACGTGGAATTATTCATGCAGAAGCACCAACAAAAGACTTTGTAAAAAAAGGGGGCGAGTTAGAAGGCATTCAATTATGGTTGAATTTACCCGCGAAAGATAAAATGATGCCACCAAATTATCAACATTTAGAAGACGAGCAAATTCCAAAAGTATTTTCTGAAGATAAAAAAGTACAGTTAAATATCATTGCAGGAACTCAATCATATGAAAAAGGTTTGGTTAAAACGCAAACAAAAGTAAATGTTTTTACGGCAATTGCCCAAGAAAACGGGCAAATGGAAATAGAACTTCCAGAAAAGCATCAATCTTTAATTTATTTGTTAGAAGGAGAAATTTTGGTAAACGATTCAGAAACTTTACAAAAAGGAGCAAACCAAATGATTACTTTCAATCAAGATGGAAATTTTATTCAATTTACAGCAAAAAAAGAGAGTACTTTGTTAATTCTTTCAGGAGCCCCTATTAAAGAGAAAGTTACCCAATATGGCCCTTATGTAATGAATACGCAGACTGAAATTTTAGAAGCAATGCGCGATTTTCAACAAGGCAAAATGGGGTATTTGTATTAATCTACTATAAAATGTCATTTCGAGCGCAGTCGAGAAATCTTGAAACCTTTCAATTGCACTCAAGGTGGCAAAAAAATAAAAATTATGAAAAAAATAATTCACAAAGCAATAACAAGAGGCGAAGCAAATCATGGTTGGTTAAAATCATATCATACATTTAGTTTTGCCAGTTACCAAAATCCAGAAAGAATGAATTTTGGAATGCTACGCGTTTTAAATGACGATGTTGTACAGCCAAAAATGGGATTTGGAACACATCCACATAAAAACATGGAAATTATTTCCATACCCATTTCTGGGGTACTTTCTCACAAAGATTCTATGGATAATAAACGTGCTATAGAAGTAGGCGAAGTGCAGGTAATGAGTGCTGGAACTGGGTTAACACATTCCGAATTTAATGATTCTAAAACAGATGCTGTTAACTTTCTGCAGCTTTGGATTATCCCAGAAACAGAAAATGTAACACCAAATTACGAGCAAAAGCGATTTTCTGAAGCTGGAAGAAAAAATAAATTTCAAACATTGGTTTCGCCAAAAGACAAACAAGTAGAAGGTTCTTTGCCAATAAATCAGCAAGGTTATATTTACATGATAGATTTAGAGGATGGTTTTGCAACAACATATAGTCTAAAAAATGGCGCTTATTTTTTCCTGATAGAAGGCGAAGTTCAAATCGCAAACGAAACAATTAATAGAAGAGATGCTATCGGAATTTCAGAAACGAATAAAGTCGCAATAAAAGCTTTAGAACAGAGTAAATTATTAGTGATAGATGTTCCAATGATGTAATTTTTTTAATAATCCTGCAAGGTTTCAAAAAAAACTTGTAGGTATAAAAATCATATTCCTAAAAGACTTCAAAAATCTGGTAGATATAAAAAAAGTTTCCCAATGCAGAAACAAGGAGCTTAGTCTTCTTGCTAAAAAAAGCCAAAGAATCAATTTCTTTGGCTTTTTCTTTTCAAAAAATAAACATATCTTGCAAAGTGTTATGCATGCATAATAAATTAACAAAGATTTCTTACGTTTTTATCATAAGATTTCAATTTAAAACTGTTGTTCTCTCAGAAAAAAGAATCTAATTCCAATATTATGAAATATAAGCACATTTTCGAACCCTTAGATTTAGGATTTACTATCTTAAAAAATAGAATTTTAATGGGGTCTATGCATACAGGTTTAGAGGAAGAAAAAAATGGAATAGAAAGAATCGCAGCTTACTACGCAGAACGTGCAAAAGGTGGAGTAGGTTTAATAGTTACTGGAGGAATAGCACCAAGCATACAAGGTTGGACAGCCCCTTTTTCTGCAAGAATGTCCACAAAGAAACATGCAAAACAGCATCAAAAAATAACAGAAGCAGTACACAAAGAAGGAGGAAAGATTTGTATGCAAATTTTGCATGCAGGACGTTATGGATATCATCCTTTTAATGTAGCGCCATCAAAAATAAAATCGCCAATAACACCGTTTAAACCCTTCAAATTATCAGAATCTGGAATCAAAAGAACCATTCGCGATTTTGTAAATTCTGCAAAACTTTCTAAACTAGCAGGTTACGATGGTGTAGAAATTATGGGTTCAGAAGGGTATTTAATCAATCAATTTATAGTAAAAAGAACCAATAAAAGAACTGATGCTTGGGGTGGAGAATATAAAAACAGAATGCGTTTACCTATTGAACTGGTAAAACAAACAAGAGCAGCTGTGGGTAAAGATTTTATTATTATTTACAGATTGTCGATGTTAGATTTGGTAGAGAATGGAAGTTCATGGGAAGAAGTGGTTCAACTAGGAAAAGAAATTGAAAAAGCTGGAGCAACCATAATAAATACAGGAATTGGATGGCACGAAGCAAGAATACCAACCATTTCTACAGCTGTTCCAAGAGGTGCTTTTACATGGGTTACTAAAAAAATGAAAGAAGAAATTTCAATTCCGTTAATTACTTCTAACAGAATAAACATGCCAGAAACAGCCGAAAAAATTCTTGCGGAAGGCCATGCAGATATGATTTCTATGGCAAGACCATTTTTGGCAGATCCAGAGTGGGTACATAAAGCCAAGGAAGAAAGAACAGACGAAATAAATACGTGTATAGGTTGTAATCAGGCGTGTTTAGACCATGTTTTCGAACAAAAAGTAGCCAGTTGTTTGGTAAATCCAAGAGCTTGTCACGAAACCGAATTGAACTATAATCCAACTAAAAATAAAAAGAAAATAGCCGTAATAGGAGCAGGACCAGCAGGTTTGGCTGCCGCAACAATTTCTGCAGAAAGAGGGCATATGGTAACCTTGTTTGATGCCGATAAAGAAGTTGGAGGGCAATTTAACATCGCAAAACAAATTCCGGGAAAAGAAGAATTTTATGAGACATTGCGTTATTTTAAAAAACAAATAGAACTGCATGATGTAACCTTAAAATTAAATACCAGAGTTTCTGTGGAAGATTTACAATCATCTAACTTCGATGAAATCGTTATCGCTACAGGAATAAAACCAAGGCAATTAAAAATAGAAGGAATAAAGCATCCAAAAGTATTGAGCTATTTAGACGTTTTAAAACATAAAAAAACCGTAGGAAAACGTGTAGCTGTTATTGGAGCAGGAGGTATTGGTTTCGATGTCTCTGAATATTTATCGCACGAAGGCGAATCTACATCACAAAATATAAATGCCTGGTTAAAAGAATGGGGTATTGATAAAACCTTAGAGGCAAGAGCTGGAATTGAAGGTGTTAGGCCAGAATACCATCCATCTCCAAGAGAAATTTTTATGTTTAAAAGAAGTAAGGGCAAATTTGGTGGAAATTTAGGAAAAACCACAGGTTGGATTCATCGATCGACTTTAAAGAAAAAAAAGGTGCAATTTATTGGAGAAGTACAATACACAAAAATTAGCGATCAAGGTTTACATTACATTCAAAATGAAGAAAATAAAATTTTAGAAGTAGATCATATCGTTATTTGTGCTGGGCAAATTCCGTTTAAAGAACTGTATCAACCTTTATTAGACGCAGGAAAAAGTGTTCATGTAATTGGTGGTGCAGATTTTGCAAGCGAACTAGATGCGAAGAGAGCCATAAATCAAGGAGCAAGATTGGCTGCTAAATTGTAATCTTTTCTTATTTTTGAACAAAATTAAAATTTTTTATAATGAAAAAGATATTATTATTGTGTGTATTGGTTCAATCTGCATTCGGATTTTCTCAAGAAGAACCAGAATTTCAAAAATACAACGCTAAAAATGCAGCCAGTATTTTTTACTATAATTTTTCTGAAGTACCAGAAAAGATAAAGGTAAAAGATCCAGTAATAGAAAATAAAACAATTACTTCTCTTAAAAGTTATAACAATAAAATAAAAAAAATTTCCTTTTTAAATTCAACAAAACTTCAAGAATTAGAGTTAACGATTAATTCTTTAGGAAAACAGTTGTACTCGAATAGAGATTTAGCAGAAAAAATAACCAAAAAAATTCAATTGGTTATTTTACCCATTAGAGACAGTGTAGCTGCTTATGAAGAAACCTTAAATAGCGATTTAAAAAGTTTCTTATCAAAAAGACAGTTTAAAAAATGGTTAAAATATCAAAGAGGAGAAAAAAGAAAACTACTACCAGAAAGACCAAAAAGCAATAGAAACACAGCGCCATCTATAAATAGAAGAAATAGAGGATTAGGAGGTAGAAGATTTTAATTTTTTTACTTTTATTGCAAAATACTCTATCACTTTTAGTACCCTTAAAATCTAAAAAAAAATAAGTTTTTTTTAGGTTCATTAATTACCTAAGCAATTTGTTTAGTCGTTGGGTTTTGCGTTAAAATTGTCATTCCCGTGAAAACGAGAATTTAAATACAGCATTTTGGTTTTTAACCTAAATTAAACCAATGAAATACTTCTATGGTTCTGCCCCAAAAATCGGTTGGTTTTAAGAAATTTTTTATTTTGATATTATTTCATAGTAAATATATGTATTTTGCTATTTTTCAAGTTGAACAAACAAAATAATTTAGCGATATTTGTCGGTAAACTAATTATTAACGAACAGGAAAGAATTATGGGAATGAATAAAAATACAGTGCTTGCTTGGGCAACTTTTATTATGATTTTAGTAGGATTGGCTTTAATCGCTTTAGGGGCGTTTAGGTACGATGATGTTGCAGGTTGGGGGTTTGGAGCAGTAGGTATTGGCTTCTTTGCAGTAGCTTGGGTTTTTAATGCACTAAAAGGAAGAGTTTAAAAAAAAATAAAATCTATAGTAGCAGTTTTCAATAAAAAAATATAAAAAATGAGCGACGACAAAAAAGTAATTTTTTCGATGAACAAGGTTTCTAAAACCTACCAATCTACAGGAAAACAAGTGTTAAAAGACATTTATTTAAGTTTTTTCTATGGGGCAAAAATTGGAATTTTAGGTTTAAATGGATCAGGAAAATCGACCTTATTAAAAATAATTGCAGGAGTAGAAAAGAATTTTCAAGGAGATGTTACTTTTTCTCCAGGATATAAAGTGGGGTATTTAGAACAAGAACCACAACTAGATCCAGAAAAAACAGTTTTAGAAGTTGTAAAAGAAGGAGTTGCAGAAACGGTTGCTATTTTAGATGAATACAACAAAATAAACGACATGTTTGGTTTAGAAGAAGTGTATTCAGATGCAGATAAGATGGAAAAACTAATGGCGCAACAGGCAGATCTTCAAGATAAAATAGATGCTGCAAACGCGTGGGAATTAGACACCAAATTAGAAATCGCAATGGATGCCTTAAGAACACCAGATTCCGATAAGAAAATAGCAGTACTTTCTGGTGGAGAAAAAAGACGTGTTGCACTTTGTAGATTGTTATTACAAGAACCAGAAATTTTATTATTAGACGAACCAACAAACCACTTAGATGCAGAATCTGTACATTGGTTAGAGCATCATTTAGCGCAATACAAAGGAACTGTAATTGCAGTTACGCACGATAGATATTTCTTAGACAACGTTGCAGGTTGGATTTTAGAATTAGACCGAGGAGAAGGCATTCCTTGGAAAGGAAATTACTCTTCTTGGTTAGACCAGAAATCGCAAAGAATGGCACAAGAAAGCAAAACAGCTTCTAAACGTCAAAAAACCTTAGAACGAGAGTTAGAATGGGTTCGTCAAGGTGCAAAAGGCCGTCAAACAAAGCAAAAAGCGCGTTTAAAGAACTACGATAAATTAATGAGTCAAGACCAAAAACAGGTTGACGAAAAACTAGAAATTTATATTCCTAATGGACCACGTTTAGGAACCAATGTTATAGAAGCCTCAGGAGTTTCTAAAGCATATGGAGATAAATTGCTATACGAAAACCTAGAGTTTAATTTGCCACAGGCAGGAATTGTAGGTATTATTGGGCCTAATGGAGCTGGTAAAACCACTATTTTTAGAATGATTATGGGAGAAGAAACTCCAGATACAGGTGAATTTAAAGTAGGTGAAACTGCAAAAATTGCTTATGTAGATCAAGATCATTCAGACATAAACCCAGAGAAAACCATTTGGGAAAACTTTTCTGATGGCCAAGATTTGGTAATGATGGGAGGTAAGCAAGTAAACTCTCGTGCATATTTAAGCCGATTTAATTTTTCTGGAAGCGAGCAAAATAAAAAAGTAGCCACTTTATCTGGTGGAGAAAGAAACCGTTTGCACTTAGCGATGACTTTAAAGGAAGAAGGAAACGTACTTTTATTAGATGAACCAACCAACGATTTAGATGTAAATACATTAAGAGCACTAGAAGAAGGTTTAGAAAATTTTGCGGGTTGTGCAGTTGTAATTAGTCACGATAGATGGTTTTTAGATAGAGTTTGTACACATATTTTAGCGTTTGAAGGAGACTCTCAAGTGTACTTTTTTGAAGGTTCTTTCTCTGATTACGAAGAAAATAAGAAAAAACGTTTGGGAGGAGATTTAATGCCAAAACGAATTAAGTATAAAAAGTTAATTCGATAGAAATAAGTTTTAAAAAAAAGCTGTCTCAAAAAAGTATTAAAATTTGTCATTTCGATCGTTGTGGAGAAATCTTATTCATTAAATTTCAGAACTTTAGATTTTTCGATAACTACGTTAGCTACTTTCAATCAAAATATATTTTGATCGAAAGTAGTGCTCAAAACGATAATTAAATTTACTTTTGAGACAGCTTCTTTGAAATTTTATTTGAAACAAAATTATAGACAGTGTCTAAAGAAAATTCTTAGACAGTTTCAGAAAATAATTTATCCATTTTTTCTTTTTCTTCTTTCGCCAAAGCAGTATCTACTAAGATGCGTCCACTGTGCTCGTCTATTGTAATTTTTTTTCTATTTGCAATTTCTAATTGGACCTGTGGTGGTATGGTAAAGTAAGAACCTCCAGAAGCTCCACGTTCAATAGCAACAACAGCCAAGCCATTTTTTACTTTCGTTCTAATTCTCTTATAAGCATTAAATAAATGCTCATCTAAAGATTTAGAAAATTCTTCCGATTTTTCTATTAAAAACTTTTCTTCTTTTTCTGTTTCTTTTAAGATAGCATCAAGCTCTGCTTTTTTATGACCTAAATGCTGTTCTTGTTTTGCTAATTTCTCTTTAGTTGCATCAATTATTTCGTTTTTCTGAGCAATTTTAGCTTTGTATTCGTTAATTCTTTTTTCTGCCAATTGAATTTCTAAGTCTTGGTATTCAATTTCTTTAGATAAAGAGTCAAACTCTCTATTATTTCTCACATTTTTTTGTTGCTCTTCGTATTTTTTCATCAACGCTTTAGAGTCTTCAATCGCCTGTTTTTTATTGTTGATTTCTGTCTCTAAATTTGCAGTATCTTCTGCTAAGTTAGAAATACGTTTATTTAATCCGGCAACTTCATCTTCTAAATCTTCCACCTCTAAAGGTAATTCACCTCTAACGTTTCTAATTTCGTCAATTCTAGAGTCTATTAATTGTAAATCATACAATGCTCTTAACTTTTGTTCAACCGAAACTTCTTTCTTCTTTGCCATGTTTATATGTAATAAATAGGATTTGTACTTTTTTCTGATAAAATGATTGCAAAATTAGTGAATTTTTTCGTAAGATAATCAACCAAAAGGTTTTTTGTAAACTGTTCGCTTTCATAATGCCCAATATCGGCTAATAAAATTTGGTTTTCAGCCTTAAAAAAATCGTGATATTTAAAGTCTGCACTCACATAAGCGTCTGCACCAGCTTTTTTAGCATTAGAAATAGCAAAACTTCCAGAGCCACCTAAAACGGCTACTTTTTTAATTTTTTTATTGATAAAATTAGAATGTCTTACACAATCTGTTTTCATGGTTTGTTTTAAAAACTGTAAAAAAACTTTTTCTTCTATTTCTAAAGGAAGTTCGCCAATCATTCCCATTCCAATATTTTGGTGTACATTTTCGGTCGTTGTTATTTCGTATGCAATTTCTTCGTAAGGATGATTTTTTTGTAGTGCATTTAGAATCTTACTTTCATTTTTACTTTCAAAAACAATACTAATTTTTGTTTCTTTTTCGCTGTGTAATTTTCCTTTTTCTCCAACTACTGGATTCGAACTTTCATTTCCTCTGTAAGTTCCAATACCTTCTGTATTAAAAGAACATTGGTCGTAATTGCCAATATTTCCTGCGCCAGCGTTAAACAGCGCTGTTCTTAAAGTTGAAGCATTGTTTGAAGGAATATAAGTGGTTAATTTTTTTATAATTCCTTTTTTAGGCATTAAAATTTTAGTGTTTGTAAGTCCTAAAACTTCACACATTTTTGCTGAAACTCCGTTTTTAGAGTTGTCTAAAGCTGTATGGGTAGCATAAATTGCAATATCATTTTTAATGGCTTTTAAAACCACTTTTTCTACATACGAATTGCCGTTAAATTTTTTCATTCCTTCAAAAATAATGGGATGAAAACTAACAATTAAGTTACAATTCTTGGCAATTGCTTCTTCTACAGTTTGCTCTAAAGTGTCTAAGGTTACTAAGATTCCAGAAACTTCTAAATCGTAATTTCCAACCAGCAAACCAACATTGTCAAAATCTTCGGCATATTGCAAAGGTGCTAACTTTTCTAAATAATTGGTAACTTCTTTTATCTTCATTTGATTACTTTTCTAAATTCAAAGTTAACATTTTTAATGTATTTTTACGGAGATGAAATTACTTAGATTTTTATTGTTTCCATTTGCCATTATTTACGACATCGTTACTAGAATTCGTAATTATTTTTTTGATGTTGGCGTTTTTAAAGAAACTTCATTTAAAATTCCAGTTATTGTTGTTGGTAATTTAAGTGTTGGTGGAACAGGCAAAACGCCACAAATAGAATATTTAATAAGATTGTTAAAAAAGAACTATAAAATAGGAGTTTTAAGTAGAGGTTATAAACGCAAAACAAAAGGTTATGTATTGTTAAAAAACACACATGTTGCAGAAGATGTTGGAGACGAACCTTTGCAGTATTTTAATAAATTTAAAAATATAAAAGTTGCTGTAGATGCAAATAGGGTAGCAGGTATTGGTCGTTTAATTGCAGAAAATAATGCAGAAGTTATTTTGTTAGATGATGCCTACCAGCATAGAAAAGTAAAAGGAAGTTTTTATATTTTACTCACAAAATATAAAGATTTGTTTGTAGATGATTTTCTGCTTCCAACGGGTAATTTAAGAGAAAGTAAAAAAGGTGCAGAAAGAGCAGACGTTATTCTGGTTACAAAATGTCCGAATAATTTAAGTTCTAAAGAACAAGAAACTATCAAAAAAAAATTGAGTGTTTATTGTAAAAAAGTTTTTTTTACTACGATTAAGTATGCAAACTCACTTTCTGGGAGCACTTCTATTTCTATGGAAGAATTAAAAGATTACGAAGTTTTATTAATTACAGGAATTGCCAATCCTACACCCTTACGAGCTTATTTAAAAAGTGAAGGAATTCGTTTTCAGCATTTAAAATTTCAAGACCATCATTATTTTTCGAACCAAGAAATTAAAGACATTCAACAACGAATTAACGAAATACCTTCCACCAAAAAAATAATTCTTACAACAGAAAAAGATTATGTTCGTTTGATGTATAAAATCGATAAAGTTGCTTATTTATCGATTGAAACTTTATTTTTAGAAAAAAAAGAACCTGTATTTAACAACCTAATAACCAGCCATATTCAAGAATTTAAATAATTTTTACAGTTTATTTTCTTTAATAATCTACCGTTTTTTTATTTTGGAATTATTTTTGATACTTTTGATAAAAATACCAAAATCATTAAAAATGAGATATTTATTTCTTTTATTTGTTTCTTTAGTTGTTACAAATAGTTTTGCACAAATTGATATTGATTTAGACCCAATTGAAGTAGATTCTTTAAACGTAGAAGAAGTGCCTTTTTTAAATTGGGAAAACTCCTTTAAAAGTGCCTTAAAAAAATCTAAAAAAGAGAAAAAACCGGTTTTAATATATTTTACTGGGTCAGATTGGTGTGGTCCTTGTAAAGTTTTAGATAAAAAATTGTTTCATACAGAAAAATTTAAAGGATTAGCAGATAAAGACTTAATTTTATACGAAGCAGATCTTCCTAGAAATACAGATTTGCTTGCACCAGATAAACTACAGGTTAATAGCGATTTGAAACGAAAATATAAGGTAAAGTCTTTTCCAACTTTAGTAATGGTAAATCATAAAGGAAGAATAATTGGTTATAAAAAAGGACTTATTCTTACAGAATATTATTATCCCTTTTTACAAGCTGTTATAGAAAATTATTAAACAGAGGCTGTCTCTAAAGTATTAAAATTTGTCATTTCGACTGTAGTGAAGAAATCTTATTTATTGAATTTCAGTATTTTATATTTTCGATAACTTTGTTAGCTACTTTCAATCAAAATATATTTTGATTTTAGTAATGCTAAAAATAACAGTTAAATTTGCTTTTGTAACTGCCTTTTTTTGTTTCAAATAAAAAATATTATTTTCTTTTACCATAATTTCAAACAAGAAATGGTATAATTTTTATATCGAACTTAGATTCATAAACTTTTAATGCTCAATTAGATTACAATTCGTAAACATTTTCCCAAATATAAAGCAAAAAAACCGAAGGCAAAGCTTCGGTTTTCTTAATAATTAAGAACGGTTGGTTATTTAATTATTTCTGATTAATAACTCTAAATGTAGTTCTTCTGTTTGCTCTATGTTCTGCTTCTGTACAAGAAACACCATCTGCACATCTATTTGTTAATCTTCTTTCTCCAAAACCGTTTCCAGTTAATTGGCTAGGATTTACTCCTTTGGAAATTAAATAATTAGTTACTGCTTGTGCTCTTCTTTCAGATAAATCTTGGTTGCTTTCTTTTGTTCCTCGAGAATCTGTATGAGACTCAATGGCTACAGCAACTCCATCTTTTAAGATTGGTAATAATCTAGAGTCAATAATTCTTTTTGCACCACTTGTTAAAGTTGCACTACCTAAGTTCCATGTAATTGGTAATGGAGTGTTGTTTACTAATTCACACTCAACTTCTTTCCAAGTAGTTAACCCTCCTTTATTTACCAATACTTCTTTAGTAACTGTTTTGTATTTTGCAGGAACAGTAACTTCTTCTTTCCAAGCATCTTTAACTAACACAGTTTTTGTAATGTTTCCATAAACAGCAGGAATTTCTACAGTTCTTGTAGTTGGTGGGGTAACCATTACTCTTTTTGTGTACGTTTTTTCGTATCCAGGAACAGGAGTAGAAGTTGTAGATGCATCTCTGTCTAAAACCGTTAATGGCACAGTTACAAATTGTGCAGGAACTGGCTTATAACACCAATATCTACAGTCGTTAGGATCGCTAGACTCACAATCTGGAGCTTTTTCGCTCATTTCCCAGTTTGCAGAAGCCGCTTTTGTTTCAATTACTTTAGAATCTGGATTAAAAGTAGCTTTTATAACACTTAACTTGTTTGCATCTTCTTTAGCAGTATAAGTAACCGTTTTTGTTTCCCAAACAGCAGGTACAATTACTAATTTTTGCCCAGCTTCTTTTACTAATACTCTTTCTGTAACAGTTTTGTATTGTGCAGGGTAAGTAACAATTTTTTTGTAAGCAGGTGCTACTTCTATAGTAACATCTTCATTTTTCCAAACTTCAGGGGTTTTACAACGTACATAACATTTTCCTGGTTCTGGGTTTTCTGGCAAATCTTGTCCAAATGCAACTGCACCTAACATTAAAAAAGTTGCACTAAGTAAAATTTTCTTCATAATTAAATAGTTTTTGATTTCTTGTATTGTTTTGACACACTAAAAATTTAGAAGTCACGATAAAGATATTAAAAATATTTAAAAATGTTAAATAAAAGTTAAAAACTTTACAATTTATTAAAATATAAGCTTTTTATAATTCCATCTGAAAGGCCAATTTTTGGGACATAGATTTTTCTTGAACCGCTCCATTTCATTGCAGATAAGTAAATTTTTGTAGCTGGTATTATAACGTCTGCCCTATCTGGATTTAAACTTAACTCCGAAATTCTTTCTTCGTAAGACATATTTTTTAAAAATTGATATTGAGCATTTAAGTAAATATAAGAAATAGGTTTGCCTTCTGTTCGCCCAGACATTTTAAAGAGTTTATTTATATTTCCTCCAGAACCTATTAAAGAAATTCTTTTTAAGTCTTTGGTATTTTTTTAATCCACTTTTCTACGTTGGCAAAAATTTCTTTGTTAACCGCTTTTTTATTGTTTAATAAACGAACGGTTCCCATTTTAAAAGATTTAGAAGTAATAATTCTTCCTTTAGAAAAAAGTGTAAATTCTGTACTACCTCCACCAACATCTACATATAGGTAAGAATTATCTCCTTGTATTAGTTGATTTAAGTCTGTCGAAGAAATAATAGCTGCTTCTTCTTTACCTCCAATAATATCTATTTGCACTCCTGTTTCTGTAAGAATTATTTCTGCAACTTTTTTTCCATTTGCAGCTTCTCGCATTGCAGATGTAGCACAGGCTTTGTAGCGTTCTACACCATTAACTTTCATTAATAATTTAAAAGCTTCCATGGCGTTTATCATTCTTGTGATATTTGCATCACTAATATTACCACTCACAAAAGCATCTGCTCCTAAACGAATAGGAACACGCACTAAAGAAGATTTTTTAAACTGAGGTTCTTTATCTTCGGAAACAATAACGTTCGAAATTAGCAAACGAATCGCATTAGAACCAATATCTATTGCTCCAAATTTTTTTATTTCTAACAAATTAACTTTATTTATTTATGATTTTTAGGAAATTCGACCATAAAGGTTTTTCCTTTTCTAATATTTTTCCAATGTTTTTCTTTAAATTGAATGCCAACAATGCCACAAGTAGTAACATGTGCAATGGGTGTATTGCCAAATTTATTTACAAAGGTATTAATTCCATGATCGTGACTAAAGATAATTGCAGAGTTAAAAGCATCGTCTAAAGCATTAACTGTTTTTACCAAATAACCGTCGCTAAAACTGTACAATTGTCTTTTTATTTGAAGATTTGCATGTGGGTAACTTAAGTTTTCACAAAAAATTACTGCTGTGTGCAATGCTCTATTAGCACTGCTTGATATAAAAACATCTGGTTTATCTACCGTTTTTGCTAAAAAGTTAGACATTAAATGTGCGTCTTTTATACCACGTTTTTTTAGAGGCCTGTCAATATCTTCTATTCCAGAATATTCCCAAGAAGATTTTGCATGTCTAACAATATATAATGTTTTCATTTATAATTTAATTGTTAAAATGTAAATATAAAAATTTATGGTGCCAATCTTTCTAATTTCCAAGAAAAATCTTCTTGCAGCGAATATCTAATTCTATCGTGCATTCTATTGGGTCTTCCTTGCCAAAATTCTATGGAGATTGGTTTTACCAAATAACCGCCCCAATGTTTAGGTCTTGGAATTTCTTTTCCATTAAATTTTTTTTCTAATGAAATTAAGTTTTCTTCTAACTCTTTTCTTGACGAAACAACAGCGCTTTGGTTAGATGCCCAAGCACCTAGTTTGCTTCCATCGGGTCTCGATTCGAAATAACCGTCAGATAAATTTTCTGCTTGTTTTTCTGCTTTTCCTTTGATAATAATTTGTTGCTCTAAAGCTGGCCAGAAAAAAGACAAACATATGTTGTTATTTGCTTCAATTGCTTTTCCTTTTTCTGAAGTGTAATTTGTGTAGAAAATAAAACCTTCCCAAGTAAATTTTTTCAATAAAACGACTCTACTTTTTGGAAAACCATCTTTTCCAATTGTAGAAATTGTCATTGCATTGGTTTCTTCTACAGATTCCGATTCTTCTGCATTTCGAAACCAAGTCTGGAATAATTCCATCGGGTTTTCTGGGCAATTACTTTCTAAAAGCTCTTGCTTTTCGTACGATTTTCGATAGTTGCTTAAATCTTTTTGCATGTTATTTTCTTTGAAACAAATATAAACCAACAAAAGTTAAAAAACCATTTAATACCAATACAAAAAAGCCGAAATCGAAGCCTAGTTTTTCTTTGCTATAAGAACTAATAGTATAAGTAAGAATTGGCGCAATAATACAAATTGCTGGTACTATTTTGTCTTTTACGTTTAATTTTGTAAACAAACCGAAAGCATATAAACCTAATAAAGGACCGTAAGTGTAGCCAGCGAATGTAAATATTTTTGCAATTACACTGGCATCTGCAATAAAATACTTAAAAATTAAAATGACAGCAATTAGTAAAAAAGAGAAAAAAACATGAATTCTTTTTCTTATTTTTTCTTGTTCTTTTTTGTTTTTCTTTTTATCAATTTCTAAAATATCAATACTAAAAGAGGTGGTTAATGAGGTTAAAGCAGAATCTGCACTTGAATATGCAGCCGCAATTAAACCTAATAAAAAGAACATTGCAGTAGCCAAACCTAAACTTCCTTTGGTGGCAATGATCGGAAAAAGTTGGTCTTTATGTGCATCAATGCCATTTTTTTGTGCGTAATCTGTTAGTAAAACTCCTAGTGCTAAAAAGAAAAAGTTTACAATTACCAAAACAATTGTAAACCAAAACATGTTTTTTTGGGCATCTTTTAAGTTTCTACAAGTTAAGTTTTTTTGCATCATGTCTTGGTCTAAGCCTGTCATAACAACTGCAATAAAAGCTCCTGCTAAAAACTGTTTCCAGAAATAATTTCCGGCATTAAGGTCTTCAAAAAAGAAAGTTTTAGAGAGTTTGTTATCAGCAACATAAGAAAAGATATTGCTAATTTGCATTTCATTTGAAATTGTGTAAATACAAACCCCCACAGCAATTAGCATAAATAATGTTTGTAAAGTATCTGTCCAAACAATGGTTTTAATGCCTCCTTTAAAGGTGTACAACCAAATTAGCAAAATGGTAATGGAAACAGTTACCCAAAATGGAACTCCATATGCATCGAATAAAATAACTTGTAACACATTTGCAACTAAAAACAGTCTAAAAGCGGCACCAATTGTTCGAGAAAGTAAGAAAAAAGAGGCGCCCGTTTTATAAGAATATTCACCAAAACGATCTTGTAAATAGGTGTAAATTGAAGTTAAATTTAGTTTGTAATAGAGTGGTAGTAACACCAAACCAATTACAGCATAACCAACCACATAACCTAAAACCATTTGAAAATAACTCATACTTTGGGCTTCTACCCAACCAGGTACCGAAATAAAAGTAACTCCAGAAAGTGAAGCACCAATCATACCAAAAGCAACCAAATACCAAGGTGAAGAATTATTTGCTTTAAAAAATGTTTTATTATCTGCGGATTTTCCTGTGATGTAAGAAATAAATATCAAAACAGAAAAATAGGCAATTATTAAAAGTACAATATAAATTGGTTGCATTATTAAATAATTTTTTTGTGATACGAATATATGTTTTTTAGAAGTCTTTTTTCTTTTTTCTTGATTCTTTTCTCTTTAATCAGTTAAATTTGCAAACTATGGATTTTTCATCAAAATTATTAGAAAACGCTGTAAATGAAGTGTCTCGTTTGCCAGGAATTGGTAAAAGAACAGCATTGCGTTTGGTTTTACATTTGTTAAAACAACCAACAGACCATACAAAATATTTGTCTGAAGCTTTGTTGCATTTAAGAAACGATGTAAAAACATGCGAAAAATGCCATAATATCTCAGATACACAATTGTGCGATATTTGTAATAACCCAAAAAGAAAACCAGAAATTGTTTGTGTGGTGGAAGATATTAGAGATGTAATGGCAATTGAAAGTACGGCTCAATTTAACGGACTCTACCATGTTTTAGGCGGAAAAATTTCTCCTATTGAAGGAATTGGACCACAAAATTTACAAATAGAATCGTTAATACATAAAATCGAAAAGGGTGAAATAAAAGAATTAATTTTTGCGTTAAGTTCTACTATGGAAGGAGATACCACTAATTTCTATATTTTTAAACAAATCGAAAAATATAAAATTATAACATCAACCATTGCAAGAGGAATTTCTGTGGGAGATGAATTGGAATATGCAGATGAGGTTACTTTAGGAAGATCTATTGTAAATAGAATTCCTTTCGAGCAAAGTATTAGAAGTTAAAAATTGGTATTCAATTTTCAGTGGCAGTTTTCAGTCGTTTGCTCAATTAAAAGTAAGATTTGTAAATTCTTTAATTTATGTCTTGCAAAGTTGTAAAGGCGCAAAGTTTTTTGATTTATTACTAAGACTGAAAACGACCAACTATTCCTCTTCCAAAACCTCTTTTTCTGCTTTTTCCCAAGATTTTTTTTCGCGAATTCTTTTGTAGAGTTTAATTCCTAACATCATTAAAATACCAAAAAGAATAATTCCTACAACGCCCCAAATCCAATTTATGGCACTTTTTACAGTTACTAAAAAAACAACTGCAAATAAGATAATGGTAGAAATTTCGTTAAACATTCGTAATTTAAATGCCGAATATTTTACGATATCTTTTTGAAGTTTGCTATAAATATTCTGACAAAAACCATGATAAAAATACAAAGCCAAAACGAATGCCAATTTAACCAGCATCCAAGATTCGGTTATGTAAGACGGATTTTGATATAACATCCAAAAACCGAAAATACTAGCCAAAATTGCAGACGGCCACGTAATAATATACCAAAGCCTTTTGCTCATTAACTTATACTGCGTTTGTAAAATGCTTTTTGCAGGTTCTAATTTATTTTCAGCTTCTGTTTGGTAAATAAACAAACGAACAATGTAAAATAATCCTGCAAACCAGGTTACAATAAAAATAATGTGTAGTGCTTTTATATATAGAAAATCCATAATTTATAATTTTAGTTTCAAAGTTTCAAAGTTTCAAAGTTGTTTTCGATACAATTTCGATGAAAAATCGAAATCACTCGAACTGACAGTGTGCAAACTGCGACTGCCAACTGCAGACAGAGATTTCGACAAGCTCAGCCTGACATTTGTTATATTAATTGTGTTTAGATCTTGATAATCAAATTTGATATTCTAAAGTTGAAAACTGCGACTTCAACTGAAAGTTGCTAATATTTCTCGTAAATTTGTAAAAACGTAAAGATTTTAATTTTTTTACTGCCACTGCTACTGCTACTGCTACTGCTACTGCTACTGCTACTGCTACTGCTACTGCCACTGCTACTGCCACTGCTACTGCCACTGCTACTGCCACTGCTACTGCCACTGCTACTGCCACTGCTACTGCCACTGCTACTGCCACTGCTACTGCCACTGCGACTGCTACTGAAAACTGCGACTGCTAACTGAATATTACTGATTTTCCCAATCTTTAATCCACGAAACCATAACATCTACCCAGTCTTCGTTGTCGTTTAGACAAGGTATGTGTTTGTAATCTGTTCCGCCGAATTTTAAGAACTCTTCTTTACCTTCCATCGCAATTTCTTCTAAAGTTTCTAAACAATCTGCCACAAAAGCAGGGGTAATAACGGCTAATTTTTTCTTCCCTTCTGAAGGAAATTTCTCTAACTCAAAATCTGTATAAGGTTTTAGCCAAGGATCTTTTAATAATCGAGATTGAAAAGAATTGCTATAAGTACCTTCTTTTAAATTTAAGAATTTTGCAACTTCTTTGGTTGTTTCGAAACATTGGTGCCTATAACATGTATGGTGTGCTACAGAATTACGTTCGCAACAAGAACCATCTAATTTACAATGGCTATTAGTTGGATCCGATTTTTTAATATGCCTTTCTGGAATTCCATGATAAGAAAACAAGATGTGGTCGTAATCGAAACCATTTAAATGGTTTGCAATGTTATTGCTCATCGCTTTTATATAATCGGGCTTATTATAAAAAGGTGGCAAAACATCTAACTTTACGTTCGGATATTTTTCTGCCAAAATTTCTTCAGCCTTAACAACTACAGTTTCGTAAGAAGACATTGCATAATGAGGGTATAAAGGCACTAAAAAGATTTCAGTTACGCCTTTGTCAACCAAATTTTTAATTCCTTTTTCCATAGACATGGATCCATAACGCATGGCCAATTCTACAGGAATAGCTACTTTTTGTTTTACTTTTTCAGTAAATCTTTCTGAAATTACAACCAAAGGAGAACCTTCATCCCACCAAATTTTTTTGTAGGCAGCTGCCGATTTTTTAGGACGAAAATTTAAAATAATACCTTTTATTAATGCGTAACGTTTCCAATACGGAATGTCAATTACACGTTCGTCCATTAAAAATTCTTCTAAATATTTTTTAACGTCTTTGGTTTCTGTTGAATCTGGTGATCCTAAATTGTTTAATAATATTCCTTTCATTTTTATGCTGAATTTATTTCAGTATCTATTTAATTATCTATGACTATATCTATGAAAATAGCCAATAACATCTTTTCTTAATTTATCTAAATATTTTCTTTTGGTGGTGTGATTAAAAATCGTGTACACCCATTCATTATAATCTAAATAACAATCATAATTGATCATTTTATTTAATGGAATTTTGATGTATTCAAATGAAGCTCTTTTTTGAATCCTTTTATCTTTTTTCTTTAGTTTTTCATTTTCATTTTCATTGAAAATGAAAATTTTTAATTTTTTCTTTTTGTAATCATTTCGTGCTATGAATTTATTAACCTCACACTTTTCTGCTAAAGAAATGGATTTTGCTTTTTTACGTTTTGTCCATTCAAACTCATAATCAAATTCTTTAAACTTTATGTTTCCGTAATAAAAGAATAATTGATAAGATTCTTTTTTTATCGGTGTTTTAATTTCAAAATTTCCATCTTCTTTAATTTGAATAAACTCTGAAGATGAATCTATTTTAACTAATAAATTAGGAAAAGTTTTATAAAAATCATCAGAAAAAAACAATTTACCTTTAATAGAAATATCTTGCTGACTGAATAAGTTCAGTGAAATAATTAAAATTAAAAAAGTAATTATTTTTTTCATTTTAATTGATTTGTAACTTCATATAAAGTAATCGCCAAACTATGTATAACATTCATACTCGAATTTCTACCAAACATGGGTATGGCAATAGTATAATCTACTAAATCGATGTTTTCGATTCCGTTTCTTTCGCTTCCCAAAAGTAAAACGATTTTTTCGTGATTTTTAAAATTAAAATCTTGAATATTTATGCTTTTATCAGTAATTTCTATACCAATAATTGTGTTGCCTGCTGCTTTTAATTTATAGATGATTTCTGCAAAATTAGTATATATATCATGTTTAATTTGGTTAATTGTGTTTCTTGCCGTTTTCTTAACAATTCTATTTTCTATAGTAGGCGAATTTTCATGGAAATAAATTTTTTCGACACCAAAACTTTCTGAAATTCGAAAACACATTCCAATATTTTCTGGTGTTCGAATTGCATCACAAACAATGGTTATTGGAAATTGTTGCTGTTTATTTTCGATATCGTAATGTGTTAATTGTTTCAAATTTATAATTTCAAAGTTTTAAAGTCTGTAAACTGCCTACTGCTTTAAGCTCGTTACATATTTCTTCGGAGTTGTGCCAAATTTCTTTTTAAACGCGGCAATAAAATGGCTAGCAGTACTGTAGCCTACTTGAACACCCACCTCGTTTACATTATATTTATTGCTTTCTAGCAGTCTTCTGGCGTGTTCCATTTTGTAGTCAAACAAAAAACTGTACACTGTATCTCCATAAATTTGTTTAAATCCTTCTTTTAATTTTTTAAGATTTAAACCAATTTCGTTGGCTAATTCTTGCAAACTTGGTGGTTCTGCCATTCTAGAGATAATAATTTCTTTTGCTTTTCTAATTTTTAAGACATTTTGCTCATCAACCAAAAACGGACAGTATTCTGCATCTGTATTTTCTTCATGCTGAAAATGCAAACTCAACAATTCGTAAACTTTTCCTTTTACATACAAATCTCTAATAGAACTGTTAATATTCGAATTGATAATTTGTTGTAAAACGATAGAAACTGTTGGTTTTATTTCAGTATCGTCGTAATATTTTTTATTACTATTTTCGTCACTTAAAAAAGGAATATAGCCAGATTCTTTAGAAAATAAAGAGTGGAATTTTTCAATAGAAATTAACAAAGAAACCAAGGTGGTTTTCGGCTGAATTTCTAAGTTAATAGGGAGCGTTCTTTGCGGGTTGTATAATAAGATAGATCGGTTGTCTAAAACATCAAAAGAATAAGAACCATCGTTAAAAAAGAATTTAGATTTTCCTCGCAAGCAAAAATGCATCTGTATAAAAGTGCTATTTATTGCTCTGTCAAAATTTTGCACTTCTTTGCTTTCGTTCTGAAAATGAAATACATAAAAACCTTTATCGAGAGTTATTTCTTCAAAAGTACTTTCTCCGACATTTTTAAACATGTTGCTTTGCTGTTTTTAAATTCCTTTTATTTAGAATCATTCTATATTAGAAATCAATAAATCCTTTCTATCACTGCAAAAATAAGGCTTTTTAGCAATTTAATAGCAAATAAAATTTAAAAAACATCTATCGTTATTAAAAGTTCTTCTAGCGATACTTTTTTATAAATGTTGTTTTTACTTTTGTATCATCTTTTTAGATTTTATGAAAGCATTAGGGCAAGAGCACTTTTACAATATTGGCGTTAGTTACAAGAAAGCAGATGCAGAGATGCGTGGTAAGTTTTCTGTATCTAAAGAAAACCAAACAGCACTTTTACAGTCTGCAAAAGAAAAAGGTATTTCTGGAATTTTTATAATTTCTACCTGTAACAGAACCGAAATTTTTGGTTTTGCAAACCGACCTTGCCTATTAATAGAGTTGCTTTGCGATTTTTCTGAAGGAACTGCGAAAGAGTTTAACAGTGTTTGTAATGTTAATAAAAACCAGGAGGCAATTAACCATTTGTTTAGAATTGGCACAGGTCTCGAAAGTCAAATTTTGGGCGATTACGAAATTGTAGGTCAATTAAGGCAATCGTATAAGTTAGCAAAAAGTTTAAAAACCACAAATGCGTACATAGAGCGTTTGGTAAATAATGTTTTACAAGCGAGTAAAAAAGTTAAGAATACAACCAAATTAAGCTCAGGAACAACTTCTGTTTCTTACGCAGCTGTGCAATATATTATTAAAAATTTACCAGATTACAATTCCAAAAATATTTTGGTATTTGGTTTGGGTAAAATGGGAAAACATACCTGCAAAAATTTAGCAAAATATACACAGAATAAATCTGTTTGTTTAATTAATAGAACAGAAGAAAAAACCACTGAATTCGTAAAAGAGCACACTTCTATAAGAAAATCTGTAATTGAAGAATTGCCAACAGAGATAGCAAATGCAGATGTTTTAATAGTTTCAACAGGTTCTAATAAACCTACAATTACCAAAAACCACATTTCGTTAAATAAAAAATTGTTAATTTTAGATTTATCGATGCCAGAAAATGTGGCAAAAGAGGTTACTGATTTTAGTGGCGTTTCTTTAATAAATGTAGATGAACTTTCTAAAATTACGCACGAAACTTTAGCAGTTCGTTTGGCAGAAGTTCCTCTTGCAGAAAGCATTATAGAAACCCATAAGACCGATTTTAATGCTTGGTTAAACCATCGAAGATTTACGCCTGCAATTGCCGCTTTAAAAGAGTCTTTAGAATCTATTAAAAATGATGAAATTAATTTTCAGAAGAAGAAAATTGTTAATTTTGATGAAAATCAAGCAGAAATTTTAACTTCACGTTTTATCCAAAAAATTACTACACAGTTTGTAAAACATTTAAAAGATGATGAAACTTCGGTAACAGAAAGTATCGAAGTCATTCAAAAAGTGTTTCAATCTTAATAAAAATTTCATGCAAAAAATAATAAGAATAGGAACCCGCGATAGCCAATTAGCGCTTTGGCAGGCTAATAAAGTACGCAAAGAGTTAACCGAATTAGGGTATGAAAGCGAAATAGTTCCTATTAAATCTGTGGGCGATATTGTTTTAGACAAACCTTTGTATGAATTAGGAATTACAGGTGTTTTTACTAAAAATTTAGACATAGCAATGTTAAATGGCGATATCGACATTGCAGTACATTCTTTAAAAGACGTACCCACTTCTTTACCTGAAGGAATTGTGCAAGCCGCAGTTTTAAAAAGAGCAAATTACAACGATATTTTAGTGTTAAAAGACACAGAAGAGTTTTTCGCTCAACCAAATGCAACCATTGCAACAGGAAGTTTACGAAGAAAAGCAATGTGGTTAAATCGCTATCCTACCCATAAAGTAGTAGATTTACGAGGAAACGTAAACACACGTTTGCAAAAATTACAAGACAACGATTGGGATGGAGCTGTTTTTGCAGCGGCAGGATTAGAACGATTGGGTATTAGAGAACAAGGTGCAGTAAATCTTTCTTGGATGATACCAGCCCCAGCACAAGGCGCAATTATGGTTGCTGCTTTAGAAAAAGACGATTATGTTCTAGATGCTTGCGAACAATTAAATCATCACGAAACTAAAGTTTGTGTAGGAGTAGAGCGCGAATTTTTAAGATTATTAGAAGGTGGCTGTACAGCACCAATTGGAGCTTTGGCCTATGTAGATGCTAAAACCGAAGAAATAAACTTTAAAGGGGTTTTATTAAAAAAAGATGGTACCAAAAAGCTAACAGTTAATAAAACCGCAAAACTAGGAAAACATAAATTTTTAGCAAAAGACTGTGCAGATTACATTATCAATAGAGGAGGAAAAGAATTAATTCTTGAAGATATTGAAGGAGCCTCTCCAATAAAAGCCAAAGTATATTCAACCAAGAAGTTATCAGAAATTCAGAAAAAAACATTGCCAAACACCATAGGAATAGAAGATAGCGATTTTATTAAAATCCGTTTTAATAGAATTCCTGCAAAAGTGATCAAAACACCACACGAAAATGTGGTAATTACTAGTCAGAATGGAGTAGAAGCAATTTTAAATTCTTTTACAAAAGACGAACTTGATTTCAAGAATATTTTTTGTGTTGGTAGAAGAACTAAGAAACTAATTGAAAAAAGAATTGGTAAAGTAACAAAAGTTGCCAAAAACGGATTAAAATTAGCAGAATATATTGCTAAAGAAACAAACATAAAAGAAGTAACTTATTTCTGTAGCGATATAAGGTTAGATGTTTTGCCCACCTATTTACAAGCGCATGATATTATTGTAAACGAAGTAGAAGCCTACAAAACAATGCTAAGTCCAGTAAAAATAGCAGATGATGTTTCTGGAGTATTATTTTACAGTCCATCAGGAATTAAAAGTTATTTAGAAGAAAATACAACCAACAAAACTGCTTTTTGTATTGGAGAAACTACAGCAGTAGCAGCCAGAAAACATTTTAAAGATGTAAAAGTGGCAAACATGCCAGATGTAGAAAGTGTTTTGGATTTGGTAAAAGAAAGCTTCTCCAAAGAAGAAGGGTTTTTGTGTTAATAGGAGTTGTAAAACATTTATGAGTAGAACTTTAAACATAATATTTGCTTTAATTATAACTTTTAGTTTTTCTTGTTCAGGCAAAAAAAATGGAGAAAAACCGAAAAATATTGAAAAAGTAAGTAGTGTTGAAGTTTTAGAAGAAAACCAAATCAATACGAATGAACTTGATAAATCTGAAAAAGTTCTTTTTGAACGAGTTTCAGATAATGAAATTTGGATTTATAATTGTTTATATTCAGGTTTTACTGGAGAAACTACATTAATAAAAGTTAACGAAAATTTAAAAATAAAATCAGCATTTTATAATTATTGGACAGATGTAATTGATGAGAATTCAACTGAATTTAAAGTAGCAAATTCAAAAATTGAATTTAGCAAAAATCCATTCAAAACAAATGACCAAATAAATATTAATTACGAATTAAAAATAAATGAGATTTCTAATCAAACAAAAAAAATAGTCAACTCTAAAATTATTACTTTTAAAATTAAGAGTAAAGAAATGGCTGAAAATGAAGAAAATAAATACAAAAAGAAATATGATTTTATTAATTCATTTAATGCTTATAAAATTAAATATACAGACAAGAAACCTGAATTATTATTAAATATTAAAAGTTTCAAAATAGAATTAAACTCCGTTTTTAAGATAAATAAAATATCAATTTTGTTTTCAATAGATACAAAAGGAAAAGTTTTAAAAGAGTCAATTAAATTAAGAACTTCGGAAAAACTAACAACTGAACAAAAAGAGAAAATAACGGAATTAATAATAGAAAAATTGAATTATTCACCAGGATATATTAATGAAACTCCTGTAAGAACTGAATTATATTTAAGAATTTAAAAAAAACTCCACACTTAAGCCGCATATAACTTATTGCTGATATAAGCCTACTTACCAAAATCCGTAAGGATTTTCTATTCGGTTTTTATTTGCTAAACTAAGTAACAAACCATATACAACACGTTGTAAAGAATAAAGAATTCTAATTAAAACAAATAAAAATGAAAACAATAACTTTAGTAATTTGTATATGTATATCTACATTAATTCATGCTCAAAAATATTCATTTATACCTGATAGTTTAAAACTAATCACAATGGATAAACTCATGAAAAAACCACTTCCAACAAGTTTGGATTTGGTTTATTATGAAGACGGCACTAAAACAACACTTAAAGAAGTGATGCCACTGGTAATACAACAAAAACTACAGCCACATATGTTTGTTGACAAGGATGGAAACTATATAGCCTTAGTCGTTGCTAAATCTAAAACAAAGGCTGAAGACATAAGGATTAGGTACAAAAACATGCCTGAATCTTTACAAAAATTAGGTTATTCCTTTGGCAACCCCAATAGTAATACTGTTATTATAAATACACAAGGTGGGCCAATGATTAATCTTTTGACAGATAGTTTTAAATCTATTTTTAAAGAAGCTGGAGATATTAATGAGGATAAATATTTTTTAATCAATGTGCATCAGGCACAAACCTTAAAGCCTGAAAAATTTATAATGAGCGAAATTTCATTTGAGCAAGCCAAAGCTTACAGTAAAGAGACTTCTAAAATGTTATATGACCTCATAAGTTATTTTAAATCAGAAAACAAAAAGGTGTATATCGTAGGTATTTCATTTGGATCTTTTGTGGGAGAAGGTCTCATTGCGGAATATGGGAATATAGCTGATGGATATCTTTTAGCGGTTGGAAGACTAGATATGACAGAAGAAATATGGAAAGCCTATTCTAAAGGTATTGCCGCAAGTTTTAAAGAAGATGCTATTAATGTTGTAGTGGGAAGTAGATCTGATGATGAAGTAACCACCGTTAATATACGTAAAATAGCTGCTGGTTTCGGACATAACAGATACACGAAACTGTTAGAAAATACTGATTTGTCAAATCTCACCTATTTATATGCTAAAAGTGACCAAAATGTCGGAAAACTAACTGATGATGAAATTAAATTCCTTAAATCAAAAGGAGCAAATGTTATTGGCTTTGAGGGGGGGCATAGAAGTTGGACAAAACATTTAAAAGAAGGAATCGATTTGTTATTAAAAAACTAATTATTTGTCCTCGCTTGTTTCTGAAAATCCTCTCGAATTTTCAGTTTGTGTGTAATTGCAAAATTAAGTGCTAACCTACGCAACTACTCATAGTAGAGTAATTATGAATATGAATAAAATGATTATCACTGATTTTGAAAAAGCATTTAACGAATAAAAAAGCTAGCATACAAAAATGGCTATAAGTAATTGCTTGTTCTCGCCTATTTCTAAAAATCCGCAAATATTTTCAGTTTGGTGTGTAGCTGCTAATTTTAATACTGGTGTACAACTTTTGTATTACAAGTAGTTGTATTTTTGGAGTTATTTAATCAATATTATTAATATTTTTGAATTTTAAAGATAAATAAATTACTAACCGCACAATTTGCATGATACTCTCCTCTAGAGAAAACAGAAATTTTATATGTTTAGAACCCGTAGATTAAGAAAAACAGAAGGAATTAGAAGATTGGTAAGAGAAACAAAACTTTCTATAGACGATTTTATATATCCACTTTTTATTGAAGAAGGCGAAAATATAACAACAGAAATTGTTTCAATGCCAGGAATTAAACGTTACTCTTTAGATCAAATTTCGAAAGAATTAGACGAAGTTGTAGAACTGGATATTCCTGCAGTTTTATTATTTGGAATTCCATCAAACAAAGACGATGAAGGCACAGAAACTTGGAATGATAACGGAATTATACAAAAAGCAGTTCGTTTTATCAAAAAGAATTACCCAAGTTTGTATGTAATTACAGACGTTTGCTTTTGCGAATACACCTCGCACGGACATTGTGGAATCATACACGATAATGATGTTGATAACGATGCAACTTTGGTAAATTTAGCAAAACAAGTTATTTCGCATGCAAAAGCAGGTGCAGATATGGTTGCACCTTCAGGAATGATGGATGGCACCATAGATATGGTGCGTAAATCTTTAGACAATTCAGGTTTTTCGAACTTGCCAATTATGGCATATTCCGTAAAATATGCCTCAGCATTTTACGGGCCATTTAGAGATGCTGCAGATTCTGCACCAACTTTTGGAGATAGAAGAACCTATCAAATGGATCCATCAAACAGAGACGAAGCAATGCGCGAAGCAATTTTCGACGATCAAGAAGCAGCAGATATTTTAATGGTAAAACCAGCCTTATCGTATTTAGATATTATTCGTGATTTAAAGAATAATTTCGACAGACCCATTGCATGTTATAATGTAAGTGGAGAATACGCAATGATAAAAGCAGCCGCAGAAAAAGGTTGGATTGATGGCGAAAAAGTAATGCTAGAAAGTTTACTCTCAATGAAAAGAGCAGGAGCAGATATTATTATTACTTATTTTGCGAAAGAAGCAGCGAGAGTATTATTGAAACAAAGTTAGAATGTCTCTTCGAGCATTACTTTCAATCAAAATAATTTTTAATTGAAAGTAACGAACGCAGTTCTCGATAGATTTAATGAGGCTTCGACTGCGCTCGACCAGACAAATAAATAAAACAATTATGAAATTTAAAAAATCACAAAAATTATATAAAAAAGGATTACAACACTTAGTAGGTGCTGTAAATTCTCCAGTAAGAGCTTTTTCTTCAGTAGGTGGAAATCCGTTGTTTATCAAAAAAGCAAAAGGAAGCAAAATTACAGATGCAGACGGTAACGAGTATGTAGATTTAGTACTTTCTTACGGCCCAATGATTTTAGGTCATCGTCATAAAAAAGTACAAAAAGGAGTCGATAAAGCCTTAAAAAATGGCTATTCTTTTGGAGCTTCTACAGAAGCAGAACTAAAATTAGCCAGAATAGTTTGCGGTGCTTTTCCTGGAATGGATAAGGTAAGATTTGTAAACTCCGGAACAGAAGCTGTTTTAAGTGCAGTTCGTTTGGCAAGAGCATTTACAGGAAAAGACAAAATTATTAAATTTTCTGGTTGTTATCATGGGCATCAAGATTCTTTATTGGTAGCAGCAGGTTCTGGTTTGGCAACATTAAGCATGCCAGGTTCAAAAGGAGTTCCAGAAGGTGCCGTAAAAAATACGTTAATTGCAGAATACAATAACTTAGCCAGTGTAAAAGCACATTTCGAAAAACACGAAGACATTGCTGGTGTAATTATCGAGCCAATTTGTGGTAATATGGGTGTTGCCATTCCACAAAACGGATTTTTAGTAGAATTAAAAAAATATTTAGAATCTAAAAACGCCTTATTAATTGCAGATGAAGTAATGACGGGTTTCCGTTCTAAATTTGGTGGAGCACAAGAATTATTGGGCATAACAGCAGATATTACCTGTTTAGGAAAAGTAATTGGTGGAGGTTTTCCAGTAGGAGCTTACGGAGCAAGAGAAGAAATTATGCAAGAAGTAGCACCTTTAGGAGGCATGTATCAAGCAGGAACCTTAAGTGGAAATCCAATTGCCATGGCAGGAGGAATTGCAACTTTAATAGAATTAAAAAAACAAAATCCGTATAAAAAGTTTGAAGAAGTTGGAAGCATTTTAGAAGTTATTTTATTAGAAACAGCAAAAAAATACCATGTAGATTTAGTAGTAAATCGTTTTGGTTCTATGCTAAACCCTTTCTTTACAAACCTTAAAGTAACAAATTTCGAACAAGCCCAAACTTCAAACACAGATAAATTTGCAGTTTTCTTTTGGGAAATGATAAAAAACGGCGTGTTTTTACCTCCAAGTCAGTTTGAAGCCTGGTTTTTATCATCAGCCTTAAAAGATAAAGACATTAAAATAATAGCAAATGCAGTTGATAAAGCGATGCAGGCTGTGAGTAAAATGTAAAAAATATTACCTTATAAGTTTATGAAGAAATAAAATTAGATATAGGCTATAGGTAGGTTTTAGAAAATAACACCATTACAAAAGATAAACGGCATAAAATAATTGTCGAATAAAAAGAGTAGTAAATAATTTATAAAAACCGCAAAGAAACAGAGGTAAACACAAAGTTCGCCAAGAATAGTTATAAAAACCTTTGCGTCTCTGCAAAAAAAAACTTAGCGCTTTTGCGCTTAAACTTATGATAAAAAACGATTTATTTTTAAGAGCCTTAAAAGGAGAAACTGTAAACAGGCCACCAGTTTGGATGATGCGTCAAGCAGGAAGATATTTACCAGAATTTCAAGAAATCAAAAAAAAATACGATTTCTTTACCCGTTGTCAAACTCCAGAATTGGCATCAGAAATTACAGTACAGCCCATTAGAAGATATGGAATGGACGCCGCAATTTTATTTTCAGACATTTTGGTCATTCCACAAGCCATGAATATTGAAGTAGAAATGAAACCCAATTTTGGCCCCTATTTGCCCAATCCAATTCGTACACAAAAAGATTTAGATTCGGTAATTGTACCAGACATTCAAGATACTTTAGGCTACGTAATGGATGCCATAAAAGTTACCAAAGAAAAACTAAATAACGAAGTTCCATTAATTGGTTTTGCAGGCTCACCCTGGACAATTTTATGTTACTGTGTACAAGGTCAAGGCTCTAAAAATTTCGACAAAGCAAAAGAACTGTGTTTTACAAACCCTGTACTTGCACATAGTTTATTACAAAAAATTACAGACACTACAATTGCCTATTTAAAAGCAAAAGTTGTAGCAGGTGTAAATGCAGTACAAGTATTCGATTCTTGGGGCGGAATGTTGTCTCCAGTAGATTATCAAGAATTTTCTTGGCAATACATACAGCAAATAATAAATGCATTAAAAGACGAAACACCCGTAATTGCCTTTGGTAAAGGATGTTGGTTTGCCTTAAATGAAATGTCTAAATCAGGAGCTGCTGCTTTAGGGGTAGATTGGACCTGTTCAGCAAGAAATGCACGTTATTTATCTGGCGGAAATATTACTTTACAAGGTAATTTCGATCCAGCAAGATTGTTTTCTCCGCCTTCAGAAATCAAGAAAATGGTAACGCAAATGATTAACGAATTCGGAAAAGATAAATACATTGTAAACCTAGGACATGGAATTTTACCCAACATTCCTCTAGACCATGCAAAAGCGTTTATCGATGCTGTAAAAGAATATAAGAGTCCGTTTTAATTTTATCAATTTCCTGCAAGGTTTTCAAAACCTTGCAGGAAAACAAAACCTTACATAAAAATAAACAAAACAATAAGTTGGAAAAGAAAGCATCTATAAAAGATAAATTTTTTGAATACATACAAAATTTACAAGACCAAATTACTTTAAAATTAGAAACTTTAGACGGAAAAGCAACCTTCCAAGAAGACAATTGGAAAAGAGCAGAAGGGGGTGGAGGTAGAACTCGCGTGATAGAAAATGGTGCAATTTTCGAAAAAGGAGGTGTAAATATTTCTAAAGTATTTGGAGAATTGCCAGAGGCGTTAAGAAAACAATTTAGAGTAGAAGAAGGTAATTTTTTCGCATGCGGATTGAGTTTAGTGTTGCACCCAAGAAATCCTTTTGTACCAACTGTACATGCAAATTGGCGCTATTTCGAAATGTATGATGAAACTGGAAATATAGTAACGCAATGGTTTGGTGGAGGACAAGATTTAACACCCTATTATTTATTTGATGAAGATGCAACACATTTTCACACCGTGTGTAAAAGCACTTGTGATAAATTTCATCCAGAATTTTATCCGAAGTTTAAAAAAACGTGTGACGAATATTTTTGGAATTCTCACAGAAACGAAGCTCGTGGAATAGGAGGTTTGTTTTTCGATTATTTAAAAGAAACAGAAGAATTTACCATAGAAGATAGATATAATTTTGTGACAGAAGTTGGTAATCGTTTTTTAGAAAGCTACGTTCCAATTGTAGCGAAAAGAAAAGGTTTATTATATTCTAAAACACATAAAGATTGGCAAGAAGTAAGAAGAGGGCGTTATGTAGAATTTAATTTAGTACACGATAGAGGTACCCTTTTTGGCTTAAAAACAAACGGAAGAATAGAAAGTATTCTTATGAGTTTACCACCCATTGTGCAGTGGAAATACAATTATTATCCGAAGAAAAATTCCGAAGAAGAAAAACTTTTAAAAGTGTTAGAAAAGCCTAAAAATTGGGTGTAACTTAAAACTTCATTGCTAGTTTAAAGTTTAACACTCTACCCGTCATAAAATTAGGAATACCAAATTGGGTTTTAGAAGATACATCTCTTACCCAAGTGTTTGTAATGGCATTTTGAATATCGAACATATTAAAAAGTTCTAAACCTGCTGTTAATTCTTTAAATTTTGATAAAAACCCAGTTTTGTAAAGTTTATTGGCATCTACAAATATGTAAGAAACACCTAAATCTGCTCTTTTATAATCTCGCAAACGTTCTTGAAATAAATAAACATCGGCATACGCTGGTGCTCCACCAGGAACTCCAGTATTGTACACCAAATTTAAATAGGCTTTTAAATTTGGTAAATTAGGTACATAATCTTGAAATAAAATACCGAATTTTAAACGTTGGTCAGAGGGTCTAGAAATATTTCCTCTATTATCTATATTTTCTTCTGTTTTTAAATATCCTAAACTCACCCAACTTTCACTCCCAGGAACAAATTCGCCATTTAAACGAAGATCTAATCCATGAGCATATGCAGTTGTAACATTGTCTGCTCTATAACGTATTCTTACGTTATCTACAGAATATGCGTTTACGTTCGATAAATCTTTAAAATACAGTTCTGTAGTTAGTTTAAAAGGCCTTTCCCATAAATCGAAACTATAATCCATTCCTGCAACTAAATGAATGGATTTTTGTGCCTTTACATCGATGTTAATTTTTCCGTTAAAATCTTTTAATTCTCTATAAGAAGGTGGTTGCGAATACCAGCCACCAGAAAAACGAAACAACATATCTCTAGTCCAATTAGGCTTAATAGCAAACTGTGCTCTTGGACTAATAATAAGTTGACTTTTAGAATTATTTCCGTTCGAAGAAACTGTCCAATTTTGTGCTCGAATTCCCAAATTATACCAAACTTCGTTATTGTTCCAAAAACGACGTTCGTTAAACTGAACAAACCCAGAAATACGATTGATTTGTACTTTATGATCTTCTCTAATATTTTGAAAAGGGGTTATAGGACCTACAAAAGGTTCGTAAGGTTGATTGTTTGGAGAATGATCTGGAGGCGGAATAGAAAAACCTAAAGAATTGATGATTTCCCACTCACGAATTCGCTCACGAATGTCTTCATTTTGATATTTTACACCAAAATCCCACTGGGTTCTATCTTTTTTATAAGTTCCTCTTATTTGAACGTTGTTAATTAGCGCATCTAAATCGTTTCTTGCATGGTTTAATTGAGAGCCAATTCCTTCAGAAAAATCGACTTCTCCAAAATTTTCCGAACCAATATTGGCATCGACCATTCCTAAATTATACGAGGCTAAAATATCGTAATATTCTTCTTCTTGTGTGTTGTAACTCGAAACAGTTGTTCTAAAAGATAAATTATCGTTTACTTTATAATCTGCAGACAAAGCATTAAACAAAGTAAAATAATTGTTTTGTTCTTTACCTTGGTAAAAAACAATTAATTCTAATGGATCTGCAACGGTTCCAAAACGAGTTCTTCTAGAAATTGGCTTATAATTGTAATTGTTCAACGAAAAATTACTTAAATAACTTAGTGTAAATTTGTTGGAAAAATTATAAGTAATATATGACTGTAAATCTGTAAAACGTGGTCTAAAATTGGTTTCGATTTGTTTGCTATTTACAAAAAGACTATTGTCTCTGTATCTAATTCCAGTGAGTACACTTAGTTTATTATCTAAAAAATTGCCTTCGAAAGTAGCACTTGCGCCCAACAAACTGGCATCGATAGTTGTGGCAATTTCGGTAGGTTTTCTATAGGTAATGTCTAAAACAGACGATAATTTATCTCCATATTTTGCTTGAAATCCACCAGCAGAAAAATTAATATTTTGTACCATATTCGAGTTGATAAAACTCAAACCTTCTTGCTGTCCAGAACGAATTAAAAAAGGCCTGTAAACTTCAATTCCGTTTACATATACCAAGTTTTCATCAAAATTACCACCACGTACATTGTATTGTGTGCTTAATTCGTTGTTGTTATTTACACCAGGCAAGGTCATTAAAACATTTTCTACGCCTGCATTTGGTCCAACAATATTTTTGGCTTTGTTTACCTCTATTTTTGTAATTCCTTGTGCTTGTTTTCTACGATCTTTTACTACAATTTCTTTTAAGGTTTCTGTTTTTGGTAATAAAATAGGAGAGAAACGTATTGCATTTCTACTATTCGCAGTAATCTTTTTGGTAAAAGTTTTGTAAGAAACGTGTCTAAACACAATAGAGATTTCTTTTTGAAAAGGAATTCGAATGCTGTAATTTCCATTCTTGTCTGTGGTAGTTCCTGTATTTTTAAACTTTACGGAAACATTTTCGATAGGTTGGTTTTCTTTGTTTTTAACAGTTCCTTTTAAAATGGTAGTTTTTTGTGCAAACGCAAAAAAAGGAATACAAAGAAAGAGTAGAAAGAGTTTTTTCACGTAAAATTTAGTTTACTTGTTTTTTAAAGAACGTTGCAGAAAGTTCTTTAGTATTTTCAACATTGTCCGAGACTACAATTTTAAAGATATGTTTGCTACCAACCAATTTTTTATCACTAAAATTATAGGTTAATATGCCTTTTTTATGATTGTATTCCATTAAAATCCACTTTCCGTCGATTGTTGCTCTAAAATTTTTAATTCCAGAACCGGCATCAGCAATTTTTACTTTTAATGTTTTGTGGTTCGAAATCCATTGTTTGTCTTTAAAATACAACAAACGAATGGTTGGTTTTTTAGTGTCGGAAAGTAATTTATATTTTCCTAACGTTTTTGTGGTGGTATAAAAAGTACTGTCTTTTTTTCTTGTGTATTGATATCTTGGATATTTAGGATATTGTACGTTTGCAATGTATAAATGTTTTTTTTCTTCTTCTGAATATTTAGAAACATTAAAAGTTAAGGTAAAACTTTTGTCTAAAGGAATTGTTGGGTTATGAATTTTAGCAATGCCATTATAGACTTTAAAATCTAAATAAACATCTTCGTAAAACGTGTTTTTTGGAAAAGCGATGGTAACATTTTCTTGCGTAAATTTTTGAAATTTTTTCGCTACAATTTTGTAAGCAGTTGTATCTTTTTGTTTTTTATAGATAGAATTGCTTTCTTTTCCGGCAACAGGAATTTTTACAGAACTTGTATTTCCATGAAAATCTCTTGCAACTATTTCGATGGTATAATTCAACCCATTTTCGATTTTAATTTTTCCATTATTATGCAAATCTTTGTAAATAGATAATTTATTTGCATCTACTTTGTGCGTTTTTTGAAATCTACTTTTGTATTTTTTATAATACTCGTAGTCTATTAATAAGTTGATGTATTTACTTTCGGCGAATGAAAAAGTTGTTAAATCGTGATAATAAACTCGCTTGCCATTTACCAACATTTCTAAACTATATATTCCGTTTTTGTTGTTTGCTTTGTTTAATCGATCAAAAACATTAATAGCAAAGCCAATAGTTCCACTAGCAAAAATTCTTTCTCCTACATATTTTCCTTTTCCAAGGTTTTTAATAGCTATTTTATAGCGATTGTGTTGTTGGTTTATGCGAGCATCGAAACTCAAAGGATATACCAAAAGCGATTGTATTGTAGGCGATTTGGTATCTGCAGATGTAATGCCAAAAACATTGGGTTTATAATGTTTTCGGTTTTTGTATCCCGAATTTCAAAATGCAAATGCGGTCCACCAGAACCTCCTGTATCACCAGAAAATGCAACTAATTCTCCTTTTTTTACAGGAAATTTACCCTCTTTTAAGAAAATGTTTCCTGTTTGGTAATTCTCTTTTTTATATTGAATGGATTTTACGTATTCCTCAATTTCACCTGCATATTTACTCAAATGTGCATACACAGTAGTAAAACCATTTGAATGTGTAATATAAAGCGCTTTTCCAAAACCAAATTGAGCCACTTTTATGCGAGAAACATAACCATCTGCAGCTGCAAAAATTTTTAAACCTTCTTTTCCTTGCGTTTTAATATCTACACCAGAGTGAAAGTGATTGCTTCGTAATTCGCCAAAAGTACCAGCAAAAATTGTAGGAATCTCTAACGGATTTCTAAAGTAATTTTTGGGATATTTTTTTTGAGAAAAACAAGTAATGGTAACAATAAAAAGAAATAATGTAAAAAGTTGCTTCAAAAGACTAATTTTTCTGTAAAAATAATAAATTTTTGTATTTAATTAAACCTTTAAATATCAAGGTATTATTAATATGTCAATTAAATGTTGGAAAATTTAAAACAGATTGTTAACTTTGTAAATATAGTTTTATTCTAATAATTTATATGAGTAATACCCTAGAAGCAATTCATTTACTGGAAGATAAGCTACAAAGCTTGCTTTTTAATTATGAATTTTTGAAAAAAGAAAACGAGATTTTGCTTCGAAGTACTACAAATTTACAACAAGAATTGTTAGAAAAGCAAGAAGAATTGGCGAGTCAAAAAAAACAATACGATTTGTTAAAAATTGCAAAAACTATAGATGGCAGTAGTAAAGATACAAGAGATACAAAACTCAAAATAAATGCATTAATTAGAGAAATCGACAAATGCATCATTCAGTTACAAGAATAAAGTTCTTTAAATTGTGGGAAAATTAAAAATTAATATTGTTATTGCAGGTAGAACCTATCCTTTAAGTGTAAATAACACCAAAGAAGAAGAAGGTATGCGCAAAGCAGCCAATGCAATTAATAGTTTAATTACTAAATACGAGCAAAACTATGCAGTTAGCGACAAACAAGATGTTTTAGCCATGTGTGCATTACAATTTGCTTCTAAATTAGAAATTTCTTCACTTAATAAAGAGCAAGATAATGCTGAAACAATACATAAAATAAAAGAGTTAACACAATTAGTAGATACTCATTTAAAATAAGTTCTTTAAAATACATTAACAACACACTGCCTACGTTAGTAATTTGTTTGATAAACTCAACACTAATCTATTATGAAGGATAAGTCTTAGTTGCTAAAGCATGCCACTATTGCCAATGTTTTTTTGGCTCTTGGGTGGATTCTTGATCAGCTAGTTAGTCCTATACATACCATAATGGAGTTTATATAAACCCAACTAACGTAGGCTTTTTTTATATACTAAATTTAAATTATGGACGGAATGTTATTTCCCATTATTGTGGGAATTATAGGAATTGCAATTGGTTTTATCGTTGCAAAATTGATAGAGAAATCTAAAGGTAAAAAATTATTAAATGCAACAAGAAAAGAAGCAAATTCTATTCTTAAAGAAGCCAAAGTAGATGCCGAATCAATAAAAAAAGAAAAGATTTTACAGGCGAAAGAAAAATTTATCGAACTAAAGTCCGAACACGAAAAAGTTATACTATCAAGAGAAAAGAAAATTTCTGATATCGAAAAACGAATTAGAGATAGAGAATCGCAAGTAGCATCGGAACTTGATAAAAACAAAAAATTAAATCGCGCCTTAGAACAAAAAGAAAAAGATTATAATTTTAAATTAGACTTTTTAGAAAAAAAAGAAGGAGATTTAGAAAAAATGCACAAACGTCATGTAGATATGTTAGAGCAAATTTCTGGATTATCTGCAGACGAAGCTAAAAAAGAACTCGTTTCTTCTTTAAAAGATGAAGCCAAAGCAGAAGCAATGGCTTTTATACAAACCTCTATTGAAGAAGCAAAATTAACAGCAGAACAAGAAGCAAGAAAAGTTGTTTTAGGAACCATACAAAGAGTAGGTGTAGAACAAGCTGTAGAAAACTGTGTTTCTGTTTTTAACTTAGAGTCAGATGACGTAAAAGGAAGAATTATTGGTAGAGAAGGAAGAAATATTAGAGCAATTGAAGCTGCAACTGGTGTAGAAATTATTGTTGACGATACTCCAGATGCCATTATACTTTCTTGTTTCGACCCAATTCGAAGAGAAATAGCACGTTTATCTTTGCATAAATTGGTTACAGACGGTAGAATTCACCCAGCAAGAATCGAAGAAGTTGTTGGTAAAACAGAAAAACAAATTACCCAAGAAATTATAGAAGTTGGTAAAAGAACGGTTATCGATTTAGGAATCCACGGCTTACACCCAGAATTGGTAAAAGCGGTTGGTAGAATGAAGTATAGATCTTCTTACGGTCAAAATTTATTACAACACTCACGTGAAGTGGCAAATTTGTGCGGAATTATGGCCGCAGAAATGGGCTTAAACTCTAAAGTTGCAAAACGTGCAGGCTTATTGCACGATATTGGTAAAGTACCAAATGAAGAAAGCGAATTACCACATGCATTATTAGGAATGCAGTGGGCAGAGAAATATGGCGAAAAGCCAGATGTTTGTAACGCAATTGGTGCACACCATGACGAAATTGAAATGAAAAGTTTAATTTCTCCAATCGTACAAGTTTGTGATGCAATTTCTGGAGCAAGACCTGGAGCAAGACGTCAAGTTTTAGATTCTTACATTCAGCGTTTAAAAGATTTAGAAGATATTGCATTTGGGTTTACAGGAGTGCAAAAAGCCTATGCTATACAAGCAGGTCGTGAATTGCGTGTTATGGTAGAAAGCACAAAAGTAAACGACACAAAAGCTGCTGAATTATCATTTAATATTTCTCAGAAAATTCAAAATGACATGACGTATCCTGGTCAAGTAAAAGTTACAGTTATTCGTGAGACTAGAGCTGTTAATGTGGCGAGATAGCAATCGTAACTTAATTTGATACCTAAAAAAAAATCCTGTTTTTGCAGGATTTTTTTTAGTTTCTAGGATGATATTTTTCCAAAACTTCTTGTAAGAAACTTGTGTCTGTATGCACATAAACCTCTGTAGTTGTAATGCTTTCGTGCCCTAACATTTGCTGTAAGGATCTTAAATCTGCACCCCTTCTTAACAAATGTGTGGCAAAAGAATGACGCAAGGTGTGTGGACCAATTTGCTTTTTTAAATCAGTTTTTTCAGCCAAATCTTTAATAATTATAAAAACCATTTGTCGCGATAAACCTTTTCCTCTTCTGTTTAGAAACAGCGTGTCTTCAAATCCCTTTTGGGGTTTAATTTGATTTCGAATTTGATTGATATAAATAGAAATATACCTTTTTGTGGTTGCATGAATAGGAATATACCTTTCTTTACTTCCTTTTCCTGAAACACGAATAAACCCTTCTTCGAAAAATAAATCAGAAATTTTTAAAGCAATTAATTCTCCAACCCGTAAACCACAACAATATATCGTTTCTAAAATGGTTCTGTTTCTTTCTCCCTGAGGATGACTTAAATCGATTGCAGCAATTAATTCGTTTACTTGGTCTTCTGAAAGTGTATCAGGTAATTTTCTACCAATTTTAGGAGTTTCTAGTAAATCAGTTGGGTTGGTAACTCTGTAATCTTCAAAAACCAAATAATCAAAAAAACTTCGTAGTCCAGAAATTATTCGAGCTTGACTTCTAGGATTAACTTTGGTAGCTACTTCGTAAATAAATTGTTTAACAATTTCACCATCAATCTTAGTGGGTGAAACAATAATTTCGTTTTCATCTAAAAATAAATTTAGTTTTTTTAAATCTCTGGTATAACTATCAATAGTGTTTTTTGAAAGTCCTCTTTCAATTTTTAAAAAAAGCCGATAATCATTAATTGCATTTTGCCATTTCATAAAACTAAACTACAAAAAAAACCATCCTATCAGGACGGTTTTTGTAAAATTAAAAAATGTATGTTTTATAAAGTTTTAGAATAACTACCATTTTTAGGTTGTAAATCTCCAGTTATTATCATAACAAGATCAATAATATACCAAATTCCAAAACCACCTAAAGTTATTAATTTAAGTACTCCTAATAAAGTATAACCTAAATAAAATCTATCAACACCTAAACCTCCTAAGAAAATTGATAATAATAAAGCAGTAGTTTGACTTTTTCCAGAGTAAGCTGCTGCGTAAGAGGTAACTTCTTTCTTTTCAATTTTATTGTCTTTTATAACTTCAACAACTTCTTTATTCTTCTTTACAGGAAAAGAAGCGTGTGTGCTGAAAGAAAATGCTAAAAAAGCAAATAACAATGTGTAAATAGATAATGATTTTTTCATGATAATTAAGTTTTTTTTTGTTAATTGCCACAATATATAAAATTATACATGAAAAAGAACATTTTATTTTTAATTAGTTTTTTATTTATTTTAATATCAACCGCTCAAGAAAAAAAAGCCTTTGAATATGAGTTAGTTGGCGCTTTGGTTTTAGATTCGAAACAATTATTTTCTTACAAAATTGAATTCAATGCAAGAAAAAATAATTTTATTGAAGGCTATTCTTATACAGATCTTGGTGGAGAAAATGAAACAAAATCGTACATAAGAGGATATTATGATGCTGATTCAAAAAAAATTCAATTTAAAGAAAGTGATATCTTATATACTAAATCTAAATTTTTACCAGAAGAATTTTGTTTTATAAAATTTGAAGGTGTTTTTAAAGGTAAATCCAAAAAGAAATCTTTAAAAGGTGATTTTATTGGAATTTATGATGATAAAGATACTTGTGCAACAGGGCAAGTAAAATTAGTAAGCACAAAATTTTTAGAGAAAAAAGTTAAAAAATTTTATAAAAAAGTTAAAAAGGTTGATAAAATTAAAAAGATTGATAGTATTGTAAAAGAAGAATTAAAACCAGAAAACTATTTAAAGAAATTTAGTGAAACTAAAATTGCGTCTGGGGAAAAGGTTTCTGTTTTTGTATATACAAGTAAAATGAAAATGGAAATTTGGGACTATGGAAAAGAAGATGGAGATAAAATTACCATATTATTGAATGATGTAGAGGTTTTAAAAAACTTTTCAGTTACCAAAAAAAAGAAAAGTATTATACTAGATTTAAAAGAAGATAAAAATTTAATTAAAATTATTACTGTTGATGGAGGAAGTATAAAAACAAATACTACTAAACTTAAACTTTATGATTTTAGGCGACAATATGAGGTAATAGCAGATTTAGAAGAAGGCAAATCAGCCAGTATAAATGTTGTAAAATTAAAAGTTACTAATAAAAAACAATAAAAATCCATTACAGTTAACCTTTAAACAGAATGAGCACCTTATAAAAACAATACATAGCTACTTTTGAATTATAAATTCAATTAAATTTAAAAATTATGAAAAAAGTACTATTTATTGCGTTTTTAGCAATTGCAGGATTCGGAAAAATGAATGCTCAACAAGGAGTATTAAATGGAGGTTTAAACGTTGGTATTCCAGTAGGAGATGCAGACAATGTATCTAATTTTACATTAGGAGCAGAATTAAATTATATGTTTCCAGTTGCAGACGGTTTCACTTTAGGACCATCTGTACAATACTCTCATTTTTTCGGAAAAGAATTTGATTTAGGAGGAGGAATAACAGCTGAAGCTTCAGACCTTTCTTTTTTACCAATTTCTGGTGCAGCAAGATTTAACATTACAAACGATTTTATTGTGGGGGCAAACATTGGTTATGCTGTAGGATTAGATGATGGAAATGATGGGGGCTTTTACTACAGACCAATAATTGGACATAAAATAGGAGATAATACGCAGTTAAACCTTTCTTATTCAGGAATTAGTGTTGATGGTGGTAATATATCTAACATCAGTTTAGGAATTATGTTTGGTCTGTAATACTATCAGTTCAGCATAAAACAAAACATAAAAAAAGGCCGTCACAAAAGTAAATTTAACTGTTATTTTAAGCATTACTAAAATCAAAATATATTTTGATTGAAAGTAGCTAACGAAGTGATCGGAAAATCTAAAATTTTGAAATTCATTCAATAAATAAGATTTCTCCATTACAATCGAAATAACAAATTTTAATACTTTTGTGACGGTCTTTTTTTATGTAATTATCAAAAAAATTAACACACAATTATTATAAATTATATATTTTTACAGAAAATTAATAAATTATAAATATGAAAAAAATTTTGATGTTAAGTTTAGTTCTATTTCTAGGCTTAAACAAGTTAAATGCTCAGAAAAGTACCAGTTACGGAATAACTGCAGGTTATCATAACCTAACAAGTAAAGTTAGTGCTAGTAATCTAGAAAATAATTTAACGGTCTCTAATGGTTTAGATGGATATTATGTAGGATTCTTTTTAGAAAGCAAAATATCTGAAAAACTAAGTTTTCAACCAGAAGTACAATTTTCACAAATTTTTAATGAAGGAGAAAGCCTTAATAGTATTATAATACCAATGTATTTAAAGTATTATGTAGATACTAAATTAAGTTTACAGGGTGGTGCACTTTTAGATATTGTTTTAGACAAAGACCAAGATGAAGAAGGTAAAGTTTTTGGAGTTGGACTTGGATTAGGGCTAGGTTACGATGTTTCTGACAAAATTTTGTTATCGACTAAATATTCTTTCGGTTTAAATAATAGAATTAGTACTGATAGAGTAGAGAATTTAACAGTTAGATTTAATTTTTTTCAAATAGGATTAGGATATAGATTCTAAATTGAAATAAATTTTATTAAGAAGCTGTCACAAAAGTAAAACTATCTGTTGTTTTAAGCGAAGTAGAAAAATCTAAAATCTTGAAATTCAATAAATAAGATTTTTCCATTACAGTTGAATGACAAATTTTAATACTTTCGAGACAGTTTCTTTTGTTTAAAAAAATGTACTTTTGGTTTATGAAAATTATAATAATTAACGGACCTAACTTAAATTTACTTGGTAAAAGAGAACCAGGAATTTATGGTACTGCATCTTTTGAAGATTATTTTAGAGATTTACAACTAAAATATAAAACAGTAGAATTGTCTTATTTTCAATCGAATATAGAAGGAGAGTTAATAGACAAATTACACGAAGTAGGTTTTAGTTTTGATGGTATTGTTTTAAACGCAGCAGCCTATACACATACATCTGTAGGTATTGGAGACGCTGTAAAAGGAATAGAAACCCCAGTTGTAGAGATTCATATTTCTAACATTCATGCTCGAGAAGATTTTAGACATAAAAGTTTTATTGCCCCAAATGCAAAAGGTGTAATTTTTGGTTTTGGTTTAAAAGGCTATGATTTGGCAATAGAAAGTTTCTTATAGCTTTAATATCATTTTTATATCTGCACGTTCA
This sequence comes from Polaribacter batillariae, assembly GCF_017498485.1. NCBI lineage: Bacteria > Pseudomonadati > Bacteroidota > Flavobacteriia > Flavobacteriales > Flavobacteriaceae > Polaribacter > Polaribacter batillariae. Next base: position 3,633,638 of record NZ_CP071795.1, read on the forward strand.
TAGTGTACATCTTTTTCTAAAGGAATTTCTTTAAAACCATATTTTTTATAAATATGTACAGCATTTATCAGTGATCGATGAGAATAAAGTGTAATGCTTGGCCAATTTTTTTTAGTTGCAAAATCGATACAAAACTCTAATAGTTTTTTACCAATTCCTAAACCTTGAAATTCAGGAGAAACAGCCATTTTTGTCAATTCAAAAAACGAATGTTGATTTTTTAATGCTACTGTTCCAGCAATTTTGTTATCATATTTCGCAAAAAAAATAAATCCACCTTTATCAATAATATTTTCTACAGGATTGCTAAGTACCTTTTCGTCATAAGGTTCCACGTAAAAATATTTTTCTAACCAAGCTATATTTAAATCATAAAAATAAGTTGCATATTTTTCTTCAAAAGGAATAATTTCAATAGTAATATTTTTCAAAAAATAAAAATTTTAAAACATTGGTTATTTAGTCGTAAAAATAATGCGATTCAACGAAAGTTGCCATAATATCTTCTAAAATAAATTATATTTGTAAAAACAACCAAAGTACACATGCAGAAAGATAAATGGCTTTTTGAAATATCCCCCAAAAACAATTTATTCGACTTAAACCTAAAGGAAGTTTGGCAATATAGAGATTTACTAATTCTTTTTGTAAAGCGTGATGTAGTAACCTTATACAAACAAACTATTTTAGGACCACTTTGGTATTTAATTCAGCCACTATTTACCTCTGTAATTTTTACTTTAGTTTTTAACAACATTGCCGGAATTTCCACAGGTGAAGTTCCACCTTTTTTATTCAACTTAGCAGGTGTAACTATTTGGAACTATTTTAAAGAATGTCTTACAGCAACTTCAGATACATTTAAAAAAAATGAAGCGATTTTTGGAAAAGTGTATTTTCCACGAGTAATCATGCCCATGTCTATCGTGGTTTCTAATTTGTTAAAGTTTGGAATTCAAATTTTTATATTTATTTGTTTTTATATTTATTATGTATTAACTGGACATGAAATTTTACCTAATATTTACATTCTATTTTTTCCATTACTAATTGTAGCCATGGGAATGATGGGCTTAGGTTTAGGAATGATAATTTCTTCCATGGTAACAAAATATAGAGATTTAACGTTCTTAGTTTCTTTTGGGGTGCAATTACTAATGTACTTATCTGCAGTGATGTATCCTTTAGATTTAATGCGCGAAAAGTTGATAAGTTTAAAAGAAGGTATAGATTATTCTTGGGTGGTAGATTTCAATCCAATAGCTCATTTAATAGAGTTTGGCAGATACATGCTTTTAAACGATGGTAATTATTCTGTTTTTGGAATTATATACACAGCTATATTTACCATTGTAATATTTTTCTTAGGCTTATTAATTTTTAATAAAACCGAAAAAACTTTTATAGATACCATTTAATGATGATAGACGATGTAATTTTAAAAGTTGAAAATCTATCTAAACAATATCGTTTAGGAACTGTTGGAACAGGAACAATAAGTCACGATTTTAATCGATTTTTAGCAAGAATTAGAGGGAAAGAAGATCCGTATTTAAAAATTGGTGAGTCTAATGATAGAGCTTCCAAAGGAAATTCTGAATATGTTTGGGCATTAAAAGATATTAATTTTGAAGTAAAAAGAGGAGAGGTTTTAGGAATTATAGGTAAAAATGGTGCAGGAAAATCTACCTTATTAAAAATACTCTCTAAAGTTACAGCGCCAACAACAGGTTCTATAAAATCTAAAGGTAGAATCGCCTCTTTATTAGAAGTAGGTACTGGTTTTCATCCAGAAATGACTGGCAGAGAAAACATTTTTTTAAACGGAGCCATTCTAGGAATGACCAAAAAAGAAATAGCCTCTAAATTAGATGAAATTGTGTCTTTTTCTGGTTGCGAACGTTATATAGACACTCCAGTTAAAAGATATTCAAGTGGAATGAAAGTGCGCTTGGCTTTTGCTGTAGCAGCACATTTAGAACCCGATATTTTAGTGGTTGATGAAGTTTTAGCAGTGGGTGATGCAGAGTTTCAAAAGAAAGCGATTGGTAAAATGCAAGATATTTCGAATGAGAATGGAAGAACAGTTTTGTTTGTGAGCCATAATATGGCAGCTGTTAAAAGTTTGTGTAAAAAAGGTTTAGTATTAGAGGCTGGTAAATCTATTTTTTTAGGAAACATAGAGGAAGCTATAGACTTTTATTTAAAAAATGCTAAAAGTGAGAGAGCATATAAGGTGAATACTACAGATAAAGTAAATTATATTTCTAAAGTTTATATTTCAGATGCACAAAACAATTTAATTATAAATTCTATTGATAATACAAAAGATTATTTTTTAAATTTCGAATTAGAAATTAAGGAACCAAAAGGGTTAAAATTTGGAACAACATTAATTTCAATAATGAATGAACCTATAATTTCTTTCCCTTATGAAAATCACTTTAATAAAAAAGGAAAATATCATTTAAGAATAAAATTACCCATTTCAATTTTAAAAGGAGGTGAGTATTTTATAGAAGCCGCTTTATGGAATTCAGGTGAAGTTTTTGATAACTCAGAAGAATATATTGTTATAGAAATAATAGGAACTTCAAAATTAGAAAAAACAGGAGAAAGTATTAAAGGATATGTTTTAAATAACGAGAAATGGACAGAAAAAAATATCTAGTTGTTGGAGCTGGTTTTAGTGGAGCTGTCATTGCAAGAAAGTTAGCTGAGATTGGTAATAAAGTATTGGTAATTGATAAACGAAACCATATTGCGGGTAATTGTTATACAGAAAGAGATGCAAATACTAATGTGATGGTACATAAATATGGACCACATATTTTTAATACAAATAATAAAAAAGTTTGGGATTATGTAAATTCATATGGCAAAATGCGGCCTTTTATAAATAAAGTAATTGCAAATACAGATAAAGGTATTTTTTCCATGCCAATGAATTTACTAACCATCAATCAGTTTTTTAAAACGAAGTTAAAACCCTTTGAAGTAGCAAGTTTTTTAAAAGAAAAACAAAAGAAAATAGAAAACCCCAAAAATTTTGAAGAACAAGCTTTAGCGTTTTTAGGAGAAGAGTTATACTATAATTTTTTTTATGGTTATACAAAAAAACAATGGGGATGTGAGCCAAAGGAATTACCAGCTTCAATTTTAAAAAGATTACCCATACGTTTTAATTATGATGATAATTATTACAATTCAAAGTATCAAGGAATACCAGAAAATGGCTATACAGAAATTGTAGAAAATATATTAAATCATAAAAATATAGAAGTAAAATTAGGTCAAGAATATAATAAAAAAGTAAATTCAGCATATAAACATGTATTTTACAGTGGTGCTTTAGATGCTTATTTTGACTATAAGTACGATAGACTAGGTTATAGAACCGTTTTCTTTGAAGAAAAATTAGAAAATGGAGATTATCAAGGAAATGCAGTTATTAATTATTGTGAAGAGAAAGTTCCTTTTACAAGAATTCACGAGCATAAACATTTCGCTCCTTGGGAAATCCATGAAAAAACGATTGTGGTAAAAGAATATAGTAAAGAAACTGAAGGTGAAGATGAACCTTATTATCCTAAAAGATTAACTAAAGACAAAAAGATTTTAGAACAATATAAAGCGTATGCCAAGTCTTGTCAAGAAAACGTTTCTTTTGTTGGTAGATTAGCAACTTATAGATATTTAGATATGGATAAAGTAATTGCAGAAGCTTTAGCATACTCAGATTATTTTATATCTAAAACTACACCAGAAACTAATTTTAAAGGCGAAATCTTTTCAGATAATATCTAATGATTAAAGATAAGATTTTAATGGTGTCTGATTATCCTTTTGTTAAAAATGAAGGAGGTCCTCGAGGTTATTTTAACAAATGTATTGTAGATAATGTACCTGATAATATTCATCTAATAAATAACGTAATTCCAAAAAAAATAAGCATAAAAAAGAAGCTTCTTATTAGGTTAGATAAAATTATATCAATTTTAAAAAATAGAAAGTACAGAAATAAAAATTTAGCAAATAAGTTTATAAAAGTTAAAAAATATAAGTTTTTATATTTTCATGATATGTATTCTTTTTATGATGTTATTCATTTGATTCAAAAGAATCAAATTGTAATTTTTCAGTCTCATTCTCCAGAAACACCCTCAGAAGAAGAGTACAAATTAGGTGCTAGAGGTAAGACTTATGAAAAAATTTTAAAGATTGAAAAAGGAGTTTTTGAAAGAACAAATTACCTAATTCTACCAAACGAAAAGTGTAAAGTAATCTATCAGAAAATTTTAAAAGCGCAACATAAAATAGCATATCTAACTACTGGAATTAAACCCATAACTAACTTGGTTAAAATTCCTTTAAAAGACGATAAAATTAACATATTTTACATAGGAAGAAGAAATGAAATAAAAGGATTTCCATTGCTTATTAAAAACTTTGAAGAAGTACTAAAAGTAAGAAATGACTTGAGGCTTTTTATAGCAGGTTCAGGAGAATTATCTTCAAAAAATGAGAATATTATAGATTTAGGAATAACTCATAGAGCCTATGACTGGATTAATAGTGTAGATTATGTAATTTCTTTGAACGAAAAAAGTTATTTCGATTTAAATATTATTGAAGCTATAGCAATAAACACACCTCTAATTATGACAACTACTGAAGGTCATGAGTTTTTTAAAAATAGAAAAGGTATTATTTCTGTTGATGAAGATAATCTCTTAGCTACATTAACTAATAAGAATATAATTCAGAAAAAATACAAAGAAAAAAGAAAAGAAGATTTACAGCAATTCTATCTAAAAGAGTTATCTCATTTGGTTTATAAACAACGTTTAGAAGATTTAGCATCAAAAATCATCATAGAAAATAATTAGTTTAAATGAATCCTTTAGTATCTGTTGTTTTACCGGTTTACAATGTAGAAAAATACATTTCAGCATGTATGGATTCTATTTTAAACCAAACTTTTCAAGATTTTGAAATTATTGTAATAGACGACTGTTCTACAGATAACACAATAAATGTTATAACCTCTTATAAAGACGCTAGAATAAGAATCATTAAAAAAGAAGAAAATAAAGGATTAATAGATAGTTTAAACATTGGTTTTAAAGAAGCAAATGGCAAATATATTGCTAGAGTAGATGGAGATGATATTAATGCAATTGATAGATTTGAAAAACAGTATAATTTTTTAGAAAAAAATAGAGAAATTAAAGTCTGTGGTTCTTGGTTAAAATCTTTTGGTGCCTATGATAAAGAAATTAAGCATAAAGAATTTCATGAACAGATTAAAGCACAATTATTATTAAGTAATCCAATGAGTTTAGGAGCTACAATGCTTAATAAAGAGGCTTATAAAAATTTCGATTTCAAAAAAGAAATGCTTCATGTAGAAGATTACGATTTTTGGGCTAGAACTGCATGGGTTTGCAAAATGCATAACTTACAAGAAGTTTTGTATTATTATAGAACGCACCAAAATCAGGTTTCAACTAAATTTAAAAAAATACAACTCCAAAACGATATTATTATTAAATTGAATTTGTATAAGAAACTTGAATATGATTCTATAAAATTTACAGACTCTTTTTTAACCAAATTACTTTATACAAAAGAATTTATTTCATTAAAAGAATTTAAACTATTTTTCGAGTGGAAGAAACAATTGATAAAGCAAAATAAAAGATTAAAAGTATTTGGTAACAAACCATTTAAAACTATTTTAGAAAAAATAGTTGATTCATTAATATATTCAGTATATTTTGTTGGTGATCGAAAAGGAATAGATAAAACATGGAGATTGAAAGCACTATTTATTTTACCTTTTAGTAATAGTTTACATATTTTAAAGAAAAAAGTAAGTTATAATTAATGCATCTAGAAAATAAAAACATATTAATTATACTAGATTATGGAGCATTAGGTGGTGCACAAAGGCAAGCTCTTGGTTTAGCTAAGTATTTAGTAGAAGAAAAAAAATGTGTTGTAGATTTAATGTTAGTTCACTCTGATTTTGAATCGACAGAATTTACAGAATTTAAAAAAAAATCTAAGATTAGAAATACTTTTCATATACACAATGCTTACTTTTATTTGCCTTATGAATTTTCTATAAAAAATCTAAAAAGAATAAAATGGATACTATCCTACTTATATCAATTAAGAAAAACATTAATAAATAAAAATTATGCTCTTACAATACCTTATTTAAATAAAACATCAAAGGTTGCCTTTTTAATTTATAAATTATTACCCTCTGTAAAAACTACCTTTTGGCATCAATTGGGCTTAGACTTTCTTACAAATGATCTTATAGAAAAATACATAGCCAAAAACATTCCTTTTGTAATTGGTAATGCACCCAATTGTTTCGATATTTTTAAAAATGAGTATCCAATAGCAACCTCTAAACTTCATTTATTACCACAATACTTAACTTTAGATGTAATTAATAAGGATAAAACTAAAGTAAAAAAAGAATTAGAAATTCCAACAAACACTATAGTAGTCGGTATGATTGCACATTACAGAAAAGATAAATATTTTGATTTACTCTTAGATGCCTTTTTTGAAGTATTAAAAGTAAGTAAAGAAAATATTTATTTAGTAATATTAGGTAATAAAGATAATGACGACACATCTTTAGAAATTTATAAAAATTTAAAAAACAAAGTTTTAGAGAACAATGTAGCAAATAATGTTTCAATTTTATCAAATATAGAAGTATCAGATATTTTAAACATTTTAGATATCGCAGTTTTGGTTTCACAAATAGAAGGAATGCCAAATTCTGTTATGGAGTATATGGCTTATGGTATTCCTTCAATTGTTTCCAATCACCCAGGATGCAAGCAGTTGTTAGAAGATAGTGAATACTTGATAGAAAATAATCAGAAAATCTTAGAAGAAAAATTATTAAAATTGATAAAGAATAAAGAAGAAAGAATAAAAGAAGGTAATTTAAACCTAGCACGTATTAAAAAGTTTAATTTACCTTCCTACGTAGAAAATTTTGATGATATTTTATCACAATATATTTAATTCTAATGGAAGACTTAATATCAATAATAATTCCTGTTTACAATACACATCAGTATTTAGAAGCATGTATTAATTCTGTTAATAACCAGACTTATGCAAATGTTGAGGTTATTGTTGTTGATGATGGATCAAATCAAAAAACAAAAAATAAAATACAAGAATTATCCACTAAAATTGATGTACTCTTAACTCAAGAAAATAGTGGGCAATCTACTGCACGAAATTTAGGGATAGAAAATGCTAAAGGTAATTATATAGTTGTGTTAGATAGTGATGATTATTTTGAATCAACTTTTTGTGAAAAGGCATTAAAAAAAATAAAACAAAATAATGAGGTTAAAATTGTTACTTGTAGAGCAAATATCATTTTTAATAATAAAATAAAAGACATATTTATACCTAAAGGAGGAGATTTATCTAAAATGATTATCAAAAATACAGCTATGGGCAGTTGTATGTTCAAAAGAAAAGATTGGCAATATGTAACTGGATATGATGAAAAAATGAGAAAAGGGTTTGAAGATTGGGAATTTTATATTCGTCTTTTAAAAAATGGAGGTTACGTATTTGTAATTGATGAAGTTTTATTTAACTACAGAAGGCACACACTTTCAACTACAACCAAAGCAAATAAAATCAAGTACGATTTATTGAAGTACATATATCTTAAACATGAAGATTTGTATAAATTATACTTTAAAGATTTAGTAGATTTTTTATTAAACAAAATTGAATTAGAGGAAGCACAAAAAATTAAAATATATAATAAAATTGACTATAAAATAGGATCATTTATATTAAAACCACTAAGATTTATAAAAAAATAATCTATGGTTAAGCAACCTCTAATTTCAATAATTTTAACAACTTACAACAGAGTACATTTTGTAGAAGAAATGTTATCTTGTATTTTAAAACAAACTTATACTAATTGGGAGTGCATAATTATTGATGACAATTCAATAGACAACACAAAGCAGGTCATTACCAACTTTATTGAAGAAGATAATAGGTTTACCTTTGTGATAAAACCAAATATTCATAAAAAAGGGTTACCTTCAAGCAGAAATATTGGAATTAACAAAGCAAAAGGAGATTATTTAGTTTTTTTTGATGATGATGATTATATCCATGAAAAACTATTAGAAATTTGTGTAAAGGAATTTTTAAATGATAAAAGTATAAGTTTTGTGCATTATCAAAAGAAACCTTTTACAGGAGTGTTTAAAAAGGAAAGTTTTAAGAATTCATTAAATAATAATAAAAGTATTTTAGAAGGTAATATTTATGAAAAAATAGTTTTACGTCAACTACAAATTGCATCATGTACAATCGTTTGGAAAACTAATCTTTTAAAAGAAAATCAGTTTAATGAATCTTTGATGTATGCAGAAGAGTGGGAGTGCTATTCAAGAATTTTTATTTTAAAAAATTTAATTGGTTTAAAATTAGACTCAATTTTATATTTTAATAGGAAGCATTCAAACTCTAATACTGGCGAGTTTTCCAATAAAAACTCTATTAGAATAAATTCTTATATAGATGCACATACTGTAGTATCTAATCTTTTGGTAGAAAAAAACAAAATGACCAAACTCTTAAAAAACTTTTTTTTCACTCAAAGCTATCTTTTAAATTCTAAAAAAATTGTAAATTCTATATTACAAAAAAATAAATTTGAAATAATTAAATATCAACTTTTTCGAATAAAATATGGGGTATATGCTTTTTTGAAAAAAAACAAATTAATTAAACAATAATTTTTTTAGATGAAAATATTAGCATTGGTAGAAGATCTTAGAATTAATAAAACATCCGCAGGAATTTGTAATTCAAGAATATTAATGGCACTTTTATTAGGAGGGCATTCCATAAAATGTTTGTATGATTATTACGAAGATAACACTTTCCCATGGCTAAAAAATGATAATATAACATTTCTCGAAATACACAATTTAAAAGAAAGTAATGTAATTAATATTTTAAAAAAAATACCCAAAGCAAATGCTTTACCAGCTTATACAACAGGTTTTAATTTTGGTGAACTAAGGAAAATTAAATCTTGGAAACAAACAATAAAAGAAGAATTAGATAATAACTATGATTTTATTTTAGTTTTAGGCGCAGGGAATTCAAATTCAAATTTTTTTGCAATCGCGAGCATAAAAACAAAAGTACCTTATATTGTATATTATCACGATCCATATCCAATTCATCAATACCCTAAACCATATGGAAAACCTTCAAGTCATGTTGGTAGATTAAAAGCAAAAAAATCTAATAAAGTAATAGAAAAAGCCTATAAAGTATCATTTCCTTCGTTAAAACTATATGAATGGATGTTGAAATTTCATCCAAACTTAGCAGATAAATCATTCGTTTTACCCCATGTATATGCAGATTTAACTAATTTACCAACATTATTTTCAGATACATTAGTTAATTTAAATGAAGCAGCTTTTAATATATTACATGTTGGTAGTTTGTTAGGACCAAGAAATCCAAAAACGTTGATTAAAGTTTTCAATAAATTTATAAATGAAGATGAAGAAAGAAGACAATTGTATTTTTTAAATATTATTGGTTCTGTAGCAAAAGAAAATGAAGAATTTGATAAAAATTTAGATTTACAAAATGTAAACCTTCTAAAAACTAGAGTGAGTTATTCTAAAAGTTTAGATTTGCTAAAACAAGCAAATGCGGTTCTTATTTTAGAAGCGAATTCAGAAAATAGCCCTTTTATGCCAGGTAAATTAGCAGATTGTATTGCTGTTAGAAAACCAATCATGGCATTAACAAGTAAAAATTCTGAGACCGCAAGAATATTAGGTGTTAACAATCAGTTAATTGCAGATTTAGAAAATGAAGTAGAAATTTACAAAATATTATCACGTTTATGGACCTCTTTTAAAGACAACAAAGAAAAGAATCTTATAAATGAAGAATTATTTATGTATATTTCAGCAGAAAACTTCAACAAAATTTTAAACGAACAAATTAAAACTTTAGATGCTTAAATATTTTATTTATAAAAAACTTGTTCAATATAAAAGATACAAATTTAGGCAACAAAGAAGTAAAGAAGGTACTTTTATTTCTAAAGAAGCACAAGGTTATGAAAACGTTTTTTTTGAAGGAGAAAATGGCATTCCAGAACGTTGTAAATTTTCTGGAAATATAAAAATAGGCAAATTTACCACACTTGGCGTCAATAATTTTTTGCACGGAAATATAGAAATAGGTAAATATTGTCAAATTGGTGTAGATGTTTCTATACATACAACCAATCATCCAATATATTACCTTTCTACTTATATCAATAAAAGATTATTTAATGGAGAATTAGCACAGTTAAAAGAAACGAAAAAAACGATAATAGGTAATGATGTTTGGGTGGGGCATGGTGCAATAATTTTAGGAGGTATAAAAATTGGTAATGGTGCAATTATAGCTGCAGGAAGTGTAGTAACAAAAGATATACCCTCTTATGCAATTGTTGCTGGTACACCAGCAAAAGTTTTAAAATTTAGATTTGAAGAGCGAATAATAGAGGAAATAGAAGAACTGAAATGGTGGGATCTCAATAAAAATGAGCTACAAAAAATCAAACCATTATTTTTTAAAAATTTATCCAATAAAACATCATTATTTTAAATATATTTTTTAACAAATTAATAGTGATAAAAATTTATGATAAAAAACTATATTTTAACAGTTCATAAAAATCCAAATCAACTAAAAAGATTAATTACTTGTTTGAATGACGATAAATCTTTTTTTATATTCATGTAGATTTAAAATCAAACATAGAAGATTTTACCTCTAGGATACAAGAGAAAAATGTGTTTTTTATAGAGCAAAGGGTAAATTGTGTTTGGGGAGATTTTTCATTAGTTATTGCTACAATAAACCTTTTACAAAATGTAGTTAAAACAAAAAACAAAAACTCTAAAATATTATTTTTGAGTGGACAAGATTACCCTATAAAACCTTTAAGTAAAATAGATAACTTTTTAGTTTTAAATAAAAGTTATGAATTTATAGACTTAGTTATGTACAAATCAAAAGAAATAACATATCAGGATAGAGTTTTAAAGTTTAAAATAAATAATACAAGAAAGAAAGAAGACATTAGATATTTGTGGCCTTTATTTAAGTTTAATTTTAAAAACTATAGCTTATTTTTAAAATTATTATATAATAATAAAATTACGTTAAAAGATTTAAAATCACTTTTAACATTCAAAAGAAAATCAATTTTTAAAGAACATTACAAAGGCTCTAATTGGTTTGTTTTTAACTACCAAACAGTAGTTAAAATTTTAAAATATATAGAAAAAAATAAAAATAAAATTTACAATTATTATTATTATTATTATTATACTGCTTGTGCAGACGAACAATTTTTTCATACAATTTTAAAAGAAATTATGATTTATGATAAAAGTATTAAGGTGTTACCATCAGTACATTATATCGATTGGACTAGGAAAAACACACTTTTACCGGTAACTTTTAAAGTAGAAGATTTAAATTTATTAATCAATCAACCAGAAAATTTGCTATTTGCTAGAAAGTTTGATGAAAAAATAGATAATAAAATATTAGATTTAATTGATACAAGTATTAATAATAAATTGTAAAATTAATATTCTAAACTACTAAATGTGTTAAATTTTAAAGACATAATAACAAGTAATTAAAAAATAATTGCAGATGATATATAAAGAACGTTCTACTTTTTATTATAATAAAAAATTAAAATTAAATGTTTATAATAGCAGAAATTGCACAAGCACATGATGGTAGTTTAGGAATGGCACATGCTTATATAGATGCTGTTGCGAAAACAGGTTGTAATGCTATTAAATTTCAAACACATATTGCAGCAGCAGAAAGCAGTATTTACGAACCTTTTCGAGTAAAATTTTCCAAACAAGATGCAACAAGAATGGACTATTGGAAACGTATGGAATTCAATTTAAAACAATGGAAAGGTTTAAAACAACATTGTGATGATGTTGGTTTAGAGTTTATGAGTTCTCCTTTTAGCAATGCTGCAGTAGATGTATTAGAAAAAGTGGGTGTAAAACGTTACAAGGTTGGTTCAGGAGAGGTTAATAATTTTGTGCTATTAGAAAAAATAGCACAAACCCAAAAACCATTAATTATATCATCAGGTATGAGTTCTTTTGATGAATTAGATAAAACAGTTTCTTTTTTAAAATCGAGAAATGTCAATTATTCAATATTACAATGTACAACTGCATACCCAACAAAACCAGCACAGTTTGGTTTAAATGTAATTCAAGAATTAAAAAAAAGATATCAGGTTACAGTTGGTTTTTCAGATCATTCTTCTTCCACAGAAGCTTGTATTGCAGCTACAACTTTAGGCGCAGAAATATTAGAGTTTCATGTAGTTTTTGATAAAGAAATGTTTGGTCCAGATGCAAAAGCATCTTTAACTATGGAAGAAACCACAAATTTAGTTGCTGCTGTAAGAAATATCGAAATCGCTTTGCAAAACCCTATTGATAAAACAGACAACTCAAGCTTTAAAGAATTAAAATCTATTTTCGAAAAATCGTTAGCTGTAAATAAAAATCTTAAAAAAGGAGATGTACTTACTTTTTCGGATTTAGAAACTAAAAAACCTAAAGGTTTTGGTATCTTGGCAAGCGAGTATAAAAATATTATTGGTAAAAAACTGAATAAAGATTTAAACCAATGGGATTTTCTAAATTATGAAGATATAACAGAATAAAATGTCGATAAAAAAAATATGCGTTGTTGTAACTGCAAGACCTTCTTACAGTAGAATAAAAACAGCTTTAATTGCCATAAAAAATCACCCTAAATTAGAATTACAATTGGTAATTGCAGGTGCTGCTTTGTTAGGTAGGTATGGAAATGCGGTCGATTTTATAGAAAAAGATGGTTTTAAAATCGATGAAAAGGTATTTATGGTTTTAGAAGGAGAAAACCCAACATCCATGGCAAAAACAACAGGTTTGGGTGTTATGGAGTTGGCAAACGTATTTTACAAATTGCAACCAGATGCAGTGGTAACCATTGCAGATCGTTTTGAAACCATTGCCACAAGCATTGCTGCCTCTTATCAAAATATTCCTTTAATACACATTCAAGGAGGTGAGGTTACAGGAAATATTGATGAAAAAGTACGTCATGCAAATACAAAGTTGGCAGATTTACATTTAGTAGCTTCCGAAGATGCAAAAGAAAGAGTTTTAAAAATGGGCGAAAATCCAGAAATGGTGTTTAATACAGGTTGCCCATCCATAGATTTAGCATCAGAAATTAAAAACAATCCGAAGTTAGATTTTGATCCTATTGAAAAATATGGAGGAGTTGGAGCAAATGTAAATTGGAAAAAAGAAGGTTATATTGTGGTAATGCAACATCCAGTTACTACAGAATACGCATCTGCTAGAAAAGATGTAGAACAAACTTTGCAAGCAGTACACGAGTTAGGAATTCCTACTTTTTGGTTTTGGCCAAATGTAGATGCTGGTTCAGATGGTACTTCAAACGGAATTAGAACATTTAGAGAAATTAAAAAGCCAGAGAATATCCATTTTTTTAAGAACATGGAACCTAAAGATTTTTTAAAACTGTTGATAAATAGTAAATGTTTAGTAGGTAATTCTAGTGCGGGAATTCGCGAATGTTCTTATTTGGGAGTTCCAGTAGTAAATATTGGAAGTCGTCAAAATAGAAGACAAAGAGGCAACAATGTTCTAAATGCTAGTTATAATAAAAATGAAATCATTAAAGCAATAGAAAACAGAATTGCATCAAAAAATATTACTTCTTCAACTATTTATGGAGATGGAAAATCTGGAGAGAAAATTGCAGAAATTTTAGCGAGTACAGATATAAAATTTTATAAAACAATAAATTATTAGTAAATGTTTGCAGAAGATAAAGCTATTTCAGATTTAAAAAGTATAGATAAAATTGTTGAATGCATTTCAGAAAAAAAATACAGTGCTTCTGTAGTAAGCCTAATTAACTTTTGCGAGAATTTGCCAAATAATAATTTTAATAATTATTTAAAAATTTCTTGTATTCCATTTCTTTTTCATTCTTTTGAAAATATAATTAATAAAAATGAAGATCCTGCTATAATTTTTGATAATATATTAAAAGAACTCAAAAATAATTTGGAAGAAACAATAAAATCTTCTTTTGATAATATTTTTGAAACCTCACAAGATTTTATAATTAATGAAGAAAATGAAAAGTTAGAATTAGAAACTGGAGACCATTATGGTAATCTATTTAAGGGTTTTACCCCAGATAAATATTTTAATGAAACGAAAGAATTATTAAAGAAAAGATTAGAAATAAATAACATAGATATTTCTAACATTCATAAATATACTGTCTTAGATCAGGGTTGTGGTGGAGGAAGATACTCTGTGGCTTGGGCTTTATTAGGAGCAAAAAAAGTAGTTGGAATTGATATTTCTAAAATTGGTATAAACGATGCTGTTAAAAGAGCCAAAAGAGCTAATATACAAAATGTTGAATATAAGATAGGTAACGTATTAGATTTGCCTTTTCAAAAAAACGAGTTTGACATCGTTTTTAGTAATGGGGTTTTACACCACACTAAAGACTGGAAAAAAGGCATTTCAGAACAACTTAGAGTTTTAAAACCAGATGGTTTAGGATGGCAATATTTAATAGAACAGCCTGGAGGTATTTTTTGGGATAAAATTGAGATATTACGGATGATTGTTCGTAATATCAATAAAAATTTTGCAATTAAAGTTTTAAGTGGTTATGGAATTTCAACAAATCGTATTTTTTACATGTTAGATCATGTAATGGTTCCAATAAATACCAGAATAACTCCTGAAGAATTGAAAATGGAGCTTGAAAAAAATGGAGCTAAAGATGTAAGAAGATTAACTAGGGGGCTTGGTTTTGATAGAATAGAATACATTCATAAAGAAATTCCTTATGCTAAAATGAAATTTGGAGTTGGTGAAAACAGATTTATATTTACAAAATAAATGAAAATTTTAGGAATTATACCTGCAAGAGGAGGTTCTAAAGGAGTTCCTCGTAAAAACATTAAATTATTAGCAGGTAAGCCATTAATAGCATACACAGCTGAGGTTGCTATAAAAAGTAAATTTATAGATACTTTAATTGTAAGTTCCGAAGACGAAGAAATAATAGATGTAGCAAAATCTTTAGGAATTGAAGCTCCTTTTAAAAGACCCCAAGACTTATCTTTAGATACTACACCAACATTACCGGTTATTTTACATGCTTTAGATTTTTATAAAAAACAAAACATTTTTTTTGATGCAGTATGTTTGCTACAAACAACAAGCCCTTTTAGAACTGTTAAGTTTTTAGACAAAGCAATACAAACATTTATAGAAAAAGATACAGATTCTTTAGTTTCTGTGCAACAAGTTCCTCATGAATACAACCCACATTGGGTCTTTGAGCAAGATAATTTAGGAAATTTAAAAATTGCAACAGGTGAAAAACAAATTATTTCTAGAAGACAAGATTTACCCAAAGCATTTCATAGAGATGGAAGTATTTACATTACAAAAACAGCTGTTTTATTAGAACAACAATCTTTGTTTGGTAATAGTATTTCTTATATAGAATCTCCAAAAAAATGGTATGTAAATATAGATACTATGGAAGATTGGGAAAAAGCAGAAGCTATGTTACTTCATAAAAAAAAGTAAATTATGTGTGGTATAGTAGGACTTTTAGGGAATATAGAAGATGGTGAAATTTTATTAGATAAAATGTTAGTTTCACAACATCATAGAGGTCCTGATTTTACAGGTAAATTTATTTCTGATTCTGCAAAATTAGGCCATAATAGATTGTCAATTTTAGATTTAAGTGAAAATGCAAACCAACCATTTATTAGTAATTGCAAGAGATATATTTTAGTTTTTAATGGAGAGATTTATAATTATTTAGAAATAAAAGAAGAATTATTAAACCATTATAATTTTAAAACAAATTCAGATACAGAAGTATTATTAGCCAGTTTTATAGTTTGGAAAAAAGATTGCTTACAAAAATTAAATGGTATGTTTTCATTTGCTATTTATGATACAGAAAAAGAAACCTTATTTGCTGCTAGAGATCGTTTTGGGGTAAAACCCTTTTATTATTTTAAAAAAGAAGAAAAATTTATTTTTTCATCAGAAATAAAAGCATTATTTATATCAGGAATTGTAAAAAAAGCAAATGAGAAAGTATGGGCAAGTTATTTTGCCTATGGTAGCTATGGTTTGCCAAATGAAACTTTTTGGAAAGATATCCAGCAATTGCCAGCAGGGCATTATTTAGAATATAAAAATAAAAACTTACAAGTTTTTAAATGGTATTTTTTTGAAAATGAAATTAAAAAGCACCAACAAAAAAAGAGTTTTAATGTTGTAAAAGAAGAATACAAAACGCTATTAAAAGACAGTATAAAATTAAGGTTTAGGGCAGATGTTACTATAGGTTTTAACATTAGTGGAGGTTTAGATAGTTCTACATTATTAGCACTTGTAAATAAAATTGAAGGAAAAGAGAAAATTAAAGCATATACATTTTATACGAATGATAAAAGATATGATGAATTACCTTGGGTAGAAGAAATGATTTCTTTAACAAAAAATCCACTGGAAAAAATTATATTAGAAGCAGATATCAATTTAAAAGATAAAATTGAAAACATAGCTCATATGCAAGATGAACCTTATGGAGGAATTCCAACAGTTGCATATAGCGAAATATTTAAGAAAGCAAGAAAAGACAATGTTTTGGTACTTTTAGATGGACAAGGAATGGATGAACAGTGGGCGGGTTACGATTATTATTTAAAAAATAATAATGCAACTATTCAAGGTACAAAATCTTCTCCTTTTAGAAAAAATGCACTCACAAAAGAATTTTTACAAAAAGCAGTAAAACCAAAATATCCAGAACCCTTTAAAGATGCTGTTTTAAACAAACAGTATAGAGATTTATTTTATACAAAAATACCAAGAGCCTTACGTTTTAACGATAGAATTTCTATGGGGTATAGTACAGAGTTAAGAGAACCTTTTTTAGATTTTAGATTGGTAGAATATGCTTTTGCTCAGCCATTAGAATATAAAATTAACAAAACAACTCAAAAATATTTGTTAAGAGAAATTGTTTCAGAATATTTAAGCGATTCAATTACATACGCACCTAAAAGACCTTTACAAACACCACAAAGAGAATGGTTAGGAGAGGAGCTTTTTAATGATGTAGAAAATTATATAGAACAGTTAAAAGATAGTAAAGTTTCTAATTGGTTTAATTTTACAGAATTAGATAAATTGTTAAAAGAATATAAACAAGGAGATAAAGACTCTAGTTTTTATATTTGGCAATGGATAAATCTAGCAATGTTGGTTAATAATTAAGAAGATAAATTTTATTATATAATATTTAATAAAATTTTAGAAAATCATAAAAATGAAAAAAGTACTCATAGTATTTGGTACAAGACCAGAAGCCATTAAAATGGCTCCTTTGGTAAAAGAATTGTCTAAACAGAAAGAATTTACTACTAAAGTTTGTGTAACTGCTCAACATCGCGAAATGCTAGATCAGGTTTTAGATTTCTTCAAAATTATACCTGATTATGATTTAGACTTAATGAAAACGAATCAAAGTTTAAATAAATTAAGTGCAAGAATATTAAATTCAATAGATTCTGTTTTAGACGATTTTAAACCAAACTTAGTACTAATTCACGGTGATACAACAACAAGTAGTATGGTTGCTTTGGCATCTTTTCATAAAGGTATAAAAATTGGTCATGTAGAAGCAGGTTTAAGAACTTATAATAAATTTTCTCCCTTTCCAGAAGAAATTAATAGACAAATTACTGGAAGATTGGCAGATATTCATTTTACACCAACAAAACAATCTGCAAAAAATTTATTGAATGAAGGTATATGTGAAAATACAATACACATTACTGGAAATACAGTAATAGATGCACTATTTTGGGGTTTAAAGAACATCAATAAAAATAGAAAAGATATAAAGAGTTTAAACTCTTTTATTTTAAAAGACAAAAAACTTATTGTTGTAACAGGTCATAGAAGAGAAAATTTTGGAGCTAATTTTATTGAATTTTGTGCTGCCTTAAAAGAACTGTCTTTTAGAGAAGATGTACAAATTATTTATCCGGTTCATTTAAATCCAAATGTTCAAGAAACAGTTTATAAAATATTAAGTAATATTTCTAATTTACTTTTAATAAGTCCATTAGATTATGAAGCTTTTATTTGGTTATTAAATAAATCTTACTTAATTATTACAGATAGTGGAGGAGTTCAAGAAGAAGCTCCATCTTTAAAAAAACCTGTTTTAGTTACAAGAGAAGTTACAGAAAGGCGAGAAGCAATAGATCAAGGGACCGTTAAATTGGTAGGTGCAAATAAAAAGAAAATCGTTAAAGAAGCTACTTTATTACTAGATAATAAAGAGGTATATAATACAATGATAGGTAATAAAAACCCTTATGGAGATGGAAAAGCAGCAACTAAAATTGTAAATTTTATTAAAGGTGAATAAAAAGAAAAAAGCTTTTATACTATTACCAGATGGAGTTGGTTTAAGAAACTTTGCTTTTGGAAACTTTTATAAAGAAGGGAATTCACAAGATTTCGATATTACCTATTGGAACAATACGAAGTTTCCTGTTACAAAATTGGGTTACAAAGAAATTCCTATTGTGCATGGAAAACCTAGAGCAATTTCAGATCTATACAAAAGAGCAAAAATTAATATAGAACTAAAACAAAATCAGAAAAATTTTAATAATAATGTATATCTTTCCTATATTTTTCCTTCAAATTTAAAAAATATTAAATCTATTATAAAAACACTAATTGTTAATTTTCTAATTTTTTTTTATAATACTCCAAGAGGGTTGCAAAAAATTAGAAAGAAAATTTATAAATTAGAAAGAAACTCAGCTTACTATTTAAAATTTAAAGCAACATTACAACAAGAAAAACCAGCTGTTGTATTTTTAACAAACCAAAGACCATTAACAGCTATTGCTCCTTTGCTAGCTGCGCAAGATTTAAAGATACCTACAATAACTTTTATTTTTTCTTGGGATAATTTACCCAAAGGAACTTTGGTGGTAGAAAGTGATTATTATTTTGTTTGGAGTAAATTTATGAAATTAGAATTATTAAAATATTATCCAGATGTAAAAGAAAATCAAGTTGTTATAACGGGTACACCTCAATTTGAATGTCACTACAACACAGTTTTTAAAACAAAAGAAGCTTTTTTTAAAGAGTATAATTTAAACCTTAACAAAAAGTATATTTGTTTTTCTGGTGATGATGTTACAACTTCTCCTAATGATCAATTTTATCTGGAAGATTTAGCTAAAATAGTAAGAAAATTAAATAAAAAAGGACATAATTTAGGTATTATTTACAGAAAATGCCCTGTAGATTTTACGAATAGGCACTTAGAAATATATCATAAATATAAAGAAGAAATTGTACTGATAGACCCAAAATGGGAAAACTTAGGCAATAGTTGGAATCAAGTAATGCCTTTACCAGAAGATTTAACTTTATTGGCAAATACAGTTCATTTTTCAGAATTGGTAATAAATGTAGGTTCTTCTATGGTATTTGATTTTGTAGCTCAAAATAAACCTTGTGCATTTTTAAATTATAATACCGTTAAAAAATCAAACAAAAATTGGCATATAAAAGAAATTTACAAATTTATTCACTTTCAATCTATGCCAAATAAAAAAGCTGTTTTATGGGTTGATTCTCCTAAAGATATGGAAACTATCATATTAAATGTTTTAAATAAAAAAATCGATTTAGAATTCACAAAAAAATGGTATTGTAAAATAGTGGCTTTCCCTCAAGACAAAGCTTCAGAAAGAATCTGGTTAGAAATTAATAAAATAATATGCACATAGGATTTATAACACCAGAATATCCTTCAGTACATTTTAAAGGTAAAATAGGAGGTATAGGTACTTTTACTAAAAACCTTGCAGAAGAGTTGATAAAGTTAGAAAACACAGTTTCAATCTTTATTTATAGTCAAAACGAGAATAAAGTTTTTAAAGAAGATGGTATAACTTTTTATTTTGTTCAAAAAAAGAAAATCCCTTTTTTTACCTGGTTGAGTAATAGAAAGTACTTTAATAAATATGTAAACAGTATGGTTAAAAATAAGTCGATAGACATATTAGAAGCCCCTGAATGGACAGGTTTTACTGCTTTTATGAAATTTAGCTGCCCTCTTGTGATCAGGCTTCATGGCTCAGATACCTATTTTTGTGATTTAGAAAATAGAAAGGTAAAATTTAAAAATAAGTTTTTCGAAAAAAGAGCACTTTTAGGAGCTACAAAAATTGTTGCTGTAAGTAATTTTGTAGGGTTAAAAACAAAAGAGTTATTTAATATTTCTAACAATATTAAAACTATTTATAATGCTATAGATACAAGTTTTTTTAAGCCGAACCATAATTCAGTAAAACCAAAATCACTTTTATACTTTGGCACAATTATTAGAAAAAAGGGGGTTTTAAAAATTGCTGAAGCTTTTAATAAAATAGTAGAAATTGATAATGAGGTAAGTTTAAAACTTGTAGGAAATGATAATTTAGACTTTCTTACAAAAAGATCTACGCTAGAATTATTTAGAGAACTACTTTCTAAAAAAGCTTTAAAGAATTTTACTTACATGAAATCGATGCAACAAGAGAGTTTAAAAAAAGAAATACATCAAGCAGAAGTTATTCTATTACCAAGTTTTGCAGAAGCTTTTCCAATGGCATGGTTAGAAGCGATGGCTTTAGAAAAAAAAATAATTACTTCTAATATAGGTTGGGCAAAAGAATTAATGATAGATGGAGAAACAGGTTTTACAGTAAACCCTAATGATATTAATGATTTTAAAGAAAAAACCATACGTCTTTTAAAGAACAATAATACCACTAGTGCTATGGGACAAAATGCCAGAAAAAAAATTGTAAGTTCCTTTAATATCAACGAAAAAGTAATTCTAAATTTAAACTATTATAAAAAGATTTTAAATGAAATTTAGCTTAATTATTTGTACATATATGCGTCCAAAAGCTTTGTTCAATTTATTAAAATCTGTACAATTACAAAGTTTTTACCCTAACGAAATTATTGTAGTAGATAGTTCTACAAATAATAATACAAATGATTTACTAAAAAAAAATAGTTTTAAAAACTTAAGTTATTACAAAGTTTCAGAAGAAAATAGAGGGTTAACAAAACAAAGAAATTTTGGAATATCAAAAATAGCACCGAATATAGATATTGTTTGTTTTTTAGATGATGATATTCTTTTAGAAAAAGAATACTTTAAAAACTTACTAGAAACTTATAAGATTTATCCAGAAGCCTTGGCAGTTGGTGGCTATATTTCAAATGAAGTAAATTGGATACAGAAAGAAAAAACAATGTCTAACGAATTTTATTACGATGGTTGGGCAAGAAAAGAAAGTGTTAGGTTTTTAATGAGAAAAAAACTTAAATTATTAGATAGCACAGCACCAGGTTTTATGCCAACATTTTCTAACGGACGTTCTATAAGTTTTCTACCACCAAGTGGAAAAACGTACCCTGTTGAATTAATTATGGGAGGAGTTTCGTCTTACAAAAGAAAAATTTTTAAAAATTTTTCTTTTTCTAACTATTTTGAAGGTTATGGGTTGTACGAAGATGCAGATTTTTCTTTAAGATTAGCCAAAGTTGGAAAACTATATATAAATACTGCTGCAAAATTAGAGCATCATCATTCCGTAGAAGGAAGACCCAATAAGTTCAAATACGGTAAAATGGTAGTTAGAAATGGTTGGTACGTTTGGAGAATAAAATACAAAAATCCCAGTTTGAAAGCTAGATTTAAGTGGAATTCTATAGCAATTCTTTTATTAGTTATTAGATTTTTTAATGTTTTTAATTCGCAAAAAAAAATGGAAGCTTTAACAGAATCTTTTGGAAGGTTTTATGGATTGATAAGTTTAATTTTTTCAAAACCAAATCTAAAATTATGAAATATATAGCAGATATTAAAAAATATAAAAGATATGGCAAACAAAATACAATTGTACTCTTGCTTTTTACACAGGGCTTGTGGGCTTTATTTTACTATAGAATATTTAATTTTATATACAGGTCTAAACTACCATTTATTATAAAAAAAACAATTCTTTTTTTATATATTCCAATTCAAAAAATAATTGAAATTATTACAGGCATATCTATTCCATATTCTGCAACCATTGGAAAATCTTTCTATATTGGACATTTTGGGCATATTATAATTCATCCAAGTACAATAATTGGTAATAATTGTAATATATCGCAAGGTGTAACTATTGGAGTGAGTGGAAAAGGAGAAAAAAGAGGAGTACCTAAAATAGGAAATAATGTTTATATTGGAGCAAATTCTGTTATTGCTGGTAAAATTAAAATTGTAGATAATGTAGTTATAGGCGCTTGTTCTTTAGTTGTAGATTCTATTCTAGAGGAGGCTACTGTTTTAGGTGTACCTGCAAAAAAAATAAATAATAACAATTCTAAAAACTATATTTAATGAAGTTTTTAATTGTTTCAAATGCTCCAACTCTTTTTAAAAATAAGCAATATTTTTCTTATGAACCTTATGTAAGAGAAATAAATATTTGGGCTAAAAATAGTAATACAGCCATTTGTAGCCCTTATAAATTTAATAAAGAGTTATTAATAGATAGTTTTAATTTTGATTTTAAGAAATTTAAATTAGTTACTTTTTCTGTAAACTCAATACCAAATATTTTAAAAACCCTTTTTATTCTTCCAATAAATTTATTTGTAATTTTCAAAGCAATGTTATGGGCAGATCACATTCATTTAAGATGTCCAGGAAACGTGGGTTTGTTAGGCTGTTTTGTGCAAATTTTATTTCCTAAGAAACCAAAAACAGTTAAATATGCAGGTAATTGGGATCCTAAAAGTAAACAACCACTAACTTATAAACTTCAAAAATGGATTTTATCAAACACTTTTTTAACAAGAAATTGTAAGGTTTTAGTATATGGAAATTGGGGAAATCAATCAAAAAATATTATCCCATTTTTTACAGCTTCCTACCTTGAAGAAGATATCATAGAAATTCCAGAAAAAGATTTTTCATCAACTATAAATTTTATTTTTGTAGGCACTTTTTCTAAAGGTAAAAAGCCTATGTTAAGCGTTAAAACGGTAGAATATTTAAAAAAGCTTCATTATAAAGTGCGTTTATACATGTATGGAAATGGCGTTGAGTTTCCGTCGATAAAAGAGTATATAGAAAATAATAATTTAGAAAACACTATTTTTTTACATGGCAATCAATCAAAAGAAACGGTAAAAAAAGCATTTCAAAAAGCTCATTTTTTAATTTTTATTTCGCAGTCTGAAGGATGGCCAAAAGTAGTAGCAGAAGCAATGTTCTGGAAATGTTTGCCAATATCATCGAGTGTTTCTTGTGTAAACTATATGTTACAAAATGGCACTAGGGGAGATGTTGTAGATGTAAATATTAATGAAATTGAACTTTCTAAAATAATTATTAATTATTTAAAAAATGAAGAAACTTACAAAAAAAAGGTACTAAAAGCACAAAATTGGTCACAAAAATTTACTTTAGATAAATTTGAACAAGAAATACAAAAATTGTTAAGTGAATGAGCAAATTAGGAGTTTTACAAATTATAGATTCTTTAGATACTGGTGGCGCAGAAGTACTTTCTGTAAATATTGCAAATCTATTATCTAAAAATGGTGTAAAATCCTATGTTTGCGCTACTCGTAAAGAAGGTAAACTTAAAAATGATATTTGTAAAAATGTAAAGTATTTATTTTTAGAAAAGAAATTTACTATTGATTTATCGGCTATTTACAGACTAAATAAATTTATAAAAAAAAATAATATTACCATCATTCATGTCCATGGATCTTCTTATTTTATTGGAGTTTTAGTTAAATTAACCAATCCTAAATTAAGGTTAATATGGCATAATCACTATGGTAAGATTGTAACCTTAAAAGGGTATAGGTTATTTGCTTTAAAGGTTTCTTCCTTATTTTTTGATAAAATAATTAATGTTAGCTCAAAATTAGAGTCTTGGTCACAAAAAAAACTTTTCACAAAAAACAATGTATTTTTAAGGAACTATCCTTTTTTTAAAAAACAGAAAAACACCACTTTTTTAAAAGGATTTGAAGGTAAAAGAATTGTTCATTTAGCAGGCTTAAGACCAGATAAAGATCATATTACTTTAATAAATGCTTTCAAAAAATTTAGTAGTATATATTCTGATTGGTCATTACATTTAATTGGTAAGAATTTTAATGATAATTATTCTAATAATGTTTTTAATTTAATTAACAAACTTAACTTAATTAATAAAGTCTATTATTATTCATCTTGTTTAGATATTAAAAATATATTGAATCAAGCTTCGATAGGAGTAATGTCTTCTGTTTCTGAAGGTTTACCCTTAGCTCTTTTAGAGTATGGCTTGGCAAAATTACCCGTTATTACTACTGACGTTGGCGAGTGTAATAAAGTAATTAAAAATAATATTTCTGGTTTTTTAGTTCCAGTCTCAGATTCAATATTATTAAGCAATAAACTTTGTAAATTAGCAAAGTCTAAAGATCTTAGAATTAAGATGGGAATAGAAAATTATAGAAATATAACAGAAAATTTTTCAGAAGATCTATTCTTAAAAAAATTATTAACACTTTATGATATAAAATTTGATAAAGAAAATACTAAATAATAAATTACTTTTTATTGGTGTTCACATTGTTTTTGGTTATTTAGGTACGTTGCCTTTGTTTCCTAAAATTTATGGTTTTCTCGTGGTTTTAATTCCCTCGATCTTAATTTTTAGTTCTTCAAATGAAAAAGAAGAAGCTTTTTTGTTTAGTTCTTATATTGTTGGTGTAGAGGTTTTTACAAGAATGTTGGGTGGTTTTATTTTTTATGAAACTGGTAAATACGCAATCATTATTTTTCTAGTTTTAGGAATTTCTCAAGGCAAATTTAAACAGGTTTTTTCTGTACAGTATGTATTTTATATTTTATTGTTATTATTGGGCATTGTTTTTACAAAAGTACCAGAAGGAGAATCCATAAGAAAAGCAATCGTATTTAATTTAAGTGGTCCTGTTTTATTGGGTATTGCAGCATTGTATTTTTATAAAAGACCAATTACAAGAGAACAACTATTAAATGCGTTGTTTTTTATGTTATTGCCATTGTTTTCTATGGTTACATTTCTGTATTTTAGAACTCCAGATTTAAGTGAAATTGTTTTTGGTGGAGAAGCTAATTTTCAAACCTCTGGCGGCTTTGGTCCCAACCAAGTTGCTACAGCTATAGGTCTTGGTATTTTTATTTTAACTATTTTTATTTTATTAAAAGAGAAATTATCGGGCTATTTATTTTTAGATGCTGTTTTTCTAATTTACTTTATTTTTAGAGGATTGCTTACATTTTCTAGAGGGGGTATTATTACAGCTTTAATTGCAATTTTGTTTTTAATTTTCTTTTATTTTTTATACAAGAAAATATCATTTAAAATATTTTTTAAGTACATTTCTATTGCGGTTGTTTTTTTGGTTGCAGTTTGGTTGTACACTTCTAATATTACCAAAGGAATGTTAGATAATAGATATACAGGAAAAAATAAAGCAGGTGTTCAAAAAGATATTACTACAGGTAGATTAGATATTTTAGAGATTCAGTTTTCTAATTTTTTAGATAATCCTTTAGGAATAGGTGTAGGAAATGGTAAATACGAGAGAAAAAAAGATTTAGATGCTGTTACTGCAGCGTCTCATAACGAGGCTGGTAGATTGTTAGAAGAACATGGAGTTATAGGACTAATCTTACTTCTTATTTTAGGCATTGTGCCTCTATTTAATTTTTTTAGAGGCGATTATTTTCAAAAAGCATTTATAATTTCTTTTTATTTAATTTGGTTTTTAACCATTAATCATTCTGCAATGAGAATTGCATTACCAGGGTTTATATATGCGCTAAGTTTAATTCGTATAACAGATTATGAAGAAGAAACTTAAAACCATTTTATATATAGGCAATAACTTAACAGCTAAAACAAAATACAACTCTACATTAGCAGTATTAGTAAACCTTTTAAAAATAGAGGGTTATCGTGTACATATTTCTTCTAGTAAATTAAATAAACTTTCTAGATTATTAGACATGTGCTTGTCTGTAATTAAGTATAGAAATAAAGTAGATTATATTTTAATAGATACATTTAGCACAAAAAATTTTTATTATGCACTTATTACTTCTCAATTAGCAAAGATTTTTAGTATAAAATACATTCCAATTCTTCATGGAGGAAATCTTCCTACGAGAATTAAAAAAAATGTCTTTTTATCAAAATTAATATTTAAAAATTCGTACAAAAATATAGCTCCTTCTAATTATTTAAAAGTTGCTTTCGAAAATGAAGGATATCGTGTAGATTTTATACCAAATATTATAGAAATTGAACAGTATGAATTTAAAAAAAGAGAAAAATTACAACCTAAATTATTATGGGTAAGAGCATTTAAAGAAATTTACAACCCTACTTTAGCGATTGAAGTTTTATATTTATTGAAAAATGAATATCCCAACGCAAAGTTGTGTATGGTAGGACCGTTTGTAGATAATTCTTATAATAATTGTTTATCGTTAGTTGAAAAATACAACTTACATAATTCTGTAGAATTTACAAATGTGCTTTTAAAAGAAGAATGGCATAAAGTATCTGTGGATTATGATATTTTTATAAATACTACAAATTTCGATAATACTCCTGTAAGTGTAATGGAAGCAATGGCTTTGGGGTTGCCAGTGGTAACTACAAATGTTGGAGGAATTCCATATTTATTAGAAGATAAAGTAGATGCATTTTTAGTAGGAAAAAACAATCCAAAATTAATGGTAGAAGCAATTATTAAATTGTTAAAGAATGATAATTTAATAATTTGTAGAAATGCAAGAAAAAAGGTAGAAACTTTTAGTTGGAATCATAATAAAACGAAATGGTTACAAATTTTAAAATAATGATTCGTAAAATTATCTATACTTTAGGGCAACGTTTTAGAAATCCATCTTTAAAAAAGCAATACCTATTTTTAAAAGCATCAGAAAAGTGGAGTTTAAAAGAATTGGAAAAATATCAATTAAAACAACTTCAAAAATTATTGCACGATGCCAATCTTTATTCTGCCTACTATCAAAATAAATTTAAAAAAAATAATTTAGATATTTCTGAAATTAAAACTTTAGAAGACATTCAAAAAATTCCGATTTTAGAAAAAAAAGAGATTTTAAACAATATAGAAGGCATCCACACAAACATAAAGTTTCGTAAAGTTTTTTGGCAAATACTTCTGGTACTTCTGGTGAGTCTTTAAAATTTAAAAGAAACGAAGTAGCCGACTCTTTTAATAGAGCTGCTAGTTTAAGAGGTTATTCTTGGTACGGTGTAAAACCTTGGGAAAGAAATGGTTATTTTTGGGGTGTAAATGTTACTTTATTAGAACGATTTAAAAGTAAAATTCTAGATTTTCTTCAAAATCGATTTAGAATTTTTACATATAAAGAAAATGAAATAAAAAAATTTGCGCGTAAAACTTTAAAAGCAACATATATTCATGGGTATTCTTCAATGATTTACCAAACAGCCATTCTTATCAATAAATTAAATTTACCTAAACCGCAAAATATTAAATTAGTAAAAGGGACTTCAGAAAAAATTTTAGATGCTTACCAACCTGAAATTCAGCAAGCTTTTGGTAAAAAGATAATAAGCGAATATGGGGCAACAGAATCTGGCATTATTGCATTTGAATGTAAATTTGGGGCAATGCATATAAATATGGAAGGTGTATTGGTTGAAGAAGTTGATAACGAAATTCTAGTGACTAATTTACAAATGAATTCTTTTCCTATAATTAGATATAAATTAGGTGATTATATAAAATTAGCCCCTAAAAATCAAAAATGCTCTTGTGGATTACAGCATCGAATAATTTTGGAAGTGACTGGAAGAATTGGTGAAAATATTTATGGAAAAAAAGAAGTCTATCCAAGTTTATATTTATATTATATTTTTAAAAATTTGTCGAAAGTATATAATATTAAATTAAATTATCAAGTTGTACAAGAAGAAAAAGGTTCTTTAACATTTTTTATCGAACAAAGTTTAAACAATAGTTCTAAACAAAAACTTATAGATCAAATAGATCAATATTTTTATAAAGATATTGCATTTCTAATAAACGATAATGCTTTATTTATTAAAGAAAATAAAGGAAAATTAAAAAATTTCATTTCAAAAGTAAAAAAATGATAGAAGGATTAGTATCTATAATTACTCCTAGTTATAATTCAGAAAAATTTATTGCACAAACCATAGAAAGTGTTCTAAATCAATCTTACAACAATTGGGAATTATTAATTACAGACGATGGTTCTTCTGATAATTCACTTAAAATAATCGAAAAATTTACCCTTTCCGATAGTAGAATAAAGGTATTTAAAATACCAAACTCTGGGCCAGCCAACGCCAGAAATAACTCAATTAAAAATGCTTCTGGACAATTCTTGGCTTTTTTAGATAGTGATGATTTATGGTTTAAAGATTTTTTAAAAATATCTATAAAAGAAGTTAAAAAAACAGAAGGTTTTGTATTTTCATCTTATAAACGGTGTAACGAAATAACTTTAGAAGAAGAATATCCAGATTTTATTGTACCCAGCAGAGTAACTTATACAGATATTCTTAAAACAAATTCAATAAGCTGTTTAACCGCATTTATCGATACCAAAAAAATAGGAAAAGAATATATGCCAAATGTTATGTATAGGCAAGATATGGGGCTTTGGTTAACGTATTTAAAGAAAATAAAGTATGCATATGGCATTAAAAAAACCTTAGCAATTTATCGTATTAGAGCGAATTCTCACTCGAGAAATAAAAAGAAATTAATAAAACACCAATGGTATTTTTATAGAAAAGTAGAAAAACTATCTTTTTTTAAAACAATATATATTATGCTTTTATGGTCCTATAACGGATTTAAAAAATATTAATACTTTAATTTATATTACTTTTGTAACTTAATCCCTCAAGTAATCTAAATAATTTTCACACATAATTAATGTCTCAAAAAAACTATTTAAATATTTCTGAGAGAAAGCTATTCTTAAGAATAATCGATGTTTTTATAATAACTCTAAGCATATTTTTTTCGACGGAGTTTTTAGAATTTAGTTACATCAGTTTTAATAAGCCCAATATTGTAGGTTGGTTATTGTTATTAACCATTTATTATTTAATTTTTGGTGAAATATTTCAGTTATTTAATTTAAATGTTTCTAACAATAGATACGCAGTTGTTAGAAGCATTGTATTAACAACTTTTGCAACCACTATATTTTACATTTTTACCCCTTATTTTTCTCCATCATTACCCACAAACAGGCTTCAAATAGTTTATTTTTTCTTGGTACTTACCATTCCTGTTATACTTTGGAGATTTACCTATATACTTACTATTTCTTCTCCAAAATATTTTAAAACGGTTGTATTTGTTGGGCATTCAGATAAAATATCTAGAATGCTAAAACAAATCAATAACGATAATTTTCATCATATAAAAGCGTATTTTTCAGATAAAGAAATTGAAGGAATTAAAGGGTTTTACGATATTTCTAAACAATCTTTAAAAGACTTTGGTATCGATGAAAATGTAAACGAAATAATTGTTTCTAAAGAAGGATTGTCTGCAAATATTCTTAAAATATTAAACTTAGATTTAATTAACTTATTCGAAAAAGGAGTAAATATTGTAAGTTTTGGTAAATTTTATGAAGAGGTAACTGTAAGAGTACCCAAAGAATATTTACGGTCTAACTTTTACGACCATATTAATTTTAGTAAAAATAATACAAATAGACTGTATCTTTTTGGATTAAGAGTAACAGACGTTCTTGTGGCTATTTTGGGTATTATATTGTTTGTTTTTTTAATTCCCATGATACTTATTTGCAATCTTTTTGCAAATAGGGGATCTTTATTTTATTCTCAAATTAGAGTTGGCAAAAACGGAAAGCATTTTAAAATTTTTAAACTGCGTTCTATGGTTACAAATGCAGAATCCGGAAAACCAATTTGGGCAGAAAAAAACGATACAAGAATTACTACTTTTGGTAAATTTTTAAGACATACAAGGTTAGACGAAGTTCCTCAGTTTATAAATATTTTAAAAGGAGATATGAGTATTATTGGTC
Organism: Polaribacter batillariae; assembly: GCF_017498485.1. Classification (NCBI taxonomy): domain Bacteria; kingdom Pseudomonadati; phylum Bacteroidota; class Flavobacteriia; order Flavobacteriales; family Flavobacteriaceae; genus Polaribacter; species Polaribacter batillariae. The sequence goes on from NZ_CP071795.1 coordinate 3,664,118, forward strand.
CACGACCAGAGAGACCAGAATTTGTAAAAGATTTAGAAGAAAAAATACCTTTTTATGCAATTCGTCATGTGGTAAGACCAGGGTTAACAGGTTGGGCACAAGTAAATTACCCTTATGCAAATACAATTGAAGAACAAGAAACAAAACTGAGATACGATTTGTATTATATAAAAGAAAGAAACGGTTTCTTAGATTTTAAAATACTTATTAAAACAGTAACTACAATTTTATTTTTTAGGGGGCAATAAGTATTTGTAAAGATATGCATATCTTCCTAAAAGTAGAAATAATAGAGGAACAACTGCCACAGGAAAAGCTTGTATGCCTAAAATCCATAAAACAGGAACTAGCAAGATAAAACCGATTAAAATTAATACATATTGCTGAAGCCAAATTTTGGGAGCTTTTTTTAAAATAAAGAAAGCAACAATTATATTAGGTGCAAAAGCCCACAAAACATTAAAATTATTGGGTGCAGTTTTATGTGAAGAAAATAGCCATAAATAAGCTAAAATAACGCCAATTAAACCGGTAATAAAAAAGGTTATAAAATCTAAACTTTTGGTTCTTTTTTCTTTTTAATATCTTTATAAGTAATAAAAAATACCAAAATAGCAAAAGCGCTAAAAACCAAAATCGGATTTAAAAATGAGGTTTTACTCTTAATTTCTTTATAGTTTAAAAGTGTTTCTTCTTTTTTAACGAAAGGTTTTTGAGCTCCTTCGATTTCTATCGTTGCATTTTTAAAATTTTTGAATACATAATCTGGTAAATACATGTACTCTAAAGGTGTTCTTTTTTTATCTAAAATGGTTCCTGCAATTAGGTTGATACCAAAATTACCCCAAGTATTGTGTGTAATTTCAGCATTCATTAATTCTCTTAAGGTTTTTCCATTTTCAAGAGAAGCTGTGTTAAAATTTACTTTATCTTTTAATATTGATGTTGTGATGTCTCTTAAAATGGTTGCGCAATTATTAAAAAAAGGATCGTATAAATAAGTAGCATTTTTAGGAAGCGCATTGTTTTCTAAATACATAAAAAATGCTTGTTTTTCTGCCTGATTTAAATTTAAAACTTGCTGTTTAACCCAACGTTTTTCAAGTTGATAACTTCTTAAAAAGTATTTAAAAGGGTATCTTTCTAATTTATAATACATTTTTCCTTGTGCAAAATTGCTATAGAAATTAGGAGCGTTAAAATCGAAAATACCATAATTATAAATAATATCTAATTTTAAAAGAGGATCTTTAACACGAATTGCAGAGTGGCCAAACGCTTCATACAATTCACTTCCAGACCCAGCAGTTACAATAGAAACTTCAGAATAAACAGAAAGTTTTGCTTGTGCATAAAAAACCTTCGAAAAAACAATTAAAATTAATAGAAGAAGTACTCTTTTATTCATAAAAAACTAGGGTCTTAGAAAATTGTAATCGAAAGTAATTGAAAAAATATTCGAATAAAGAGCGTTTCCAACACTTCCAATATTTGTAAGTGCATAATCTATTTGAATTCCACGATAGTTAAACCCCACACCAAAATTAGGCTGTAAAGACAAAGATTTAGAATTATCAAATTGAGTAATGTATTGGAAGTTTCCAACTCCAGCACGCAAATAAACAATTTTATCGTAATCTAATTGAAAACCCATTGCAGGATCTATACTAGCAATTTTCGAAGAAAAAATATCGTTCGTTTTTGCAAACCGAACATTTAAATCTACTTCCGATACTAAATTAAAAAAACGTCCAATTCTCCATTCTCTAGCAACCCCAACTTGTAATTTTGGTTTTGTAATTTCTGTAGATTGGGGTAATTTCTGATTAGGACTAACCGTTTTTCCATTTTTATCTAAATATGGTTCATTATTTTGATAAGTTAGAATTTCTTCACCATTTACCTCATTAACAAATAACTGAATACCTTCTTCATCAACAAAAAAATTTGCATTTTTAATTTTATCAAATCCTTCCTCGTTAATTGCCCAACTATTAAAAGTGGTAGTAATGTCTCTAACCATTACCCCAAATTGCCAATTATTTCGTTCAAACTGAATTCCAGCATCAAACCCAAAACCCCACGAACTGGCAAATTCACCAATAATTCTTCGTACAATTTTAGCATTTACTCCAAACTTTACATCTTTAAAAATTAAATTTCGAGCATAGGCAATGTTAAAGGCATAATCTGCAGCAGAAAAAAGGCTAATTCTATTAAAATCGATATTTCCCTGGCTGTCAATTAATTCGGTGGTGTTTAAAATATCATCTACTCCAAAACGAATTAAAGAAATTCCAACAGCACTTTCTTTATCAATTGGCATTGCAAAAGCAGCATGATTGTAATTGGCAATGCCTGCAAAATAAGACGCATGCATTAAAGAACCTTGGTAATCTTGTATGCCAACCAAACCAGCTGGATTCCAGTAAATTGCATTTACGTTGTTCGCAGTAGCAACGACACTTTTACTCATCCCTAAAGCACTTGCATCTACACCAATATTTAAAAATTCGTTGGAATAGTTTCTAAATGCTTGTGCCTTTAAAAGTGAAGTTATCAGTAAGAAAAAGAGTAAAATTCTATTTTTCAAAAGTGCTATTTTAGTTCCACAAATATCTAAAAATACTATTAAAATAACCGTTGTTTTGTAAAGATATTGTTTAACAGAGTTCAATACGAATGTTTTCTTCTATAAATTTACCAATTCGCTTTTCGAGCCAAGTATTTTCTACGGCATTAAAAGACGACATAAAACCAACATGGCCACCATATTTGGGGATTTCTAAATAGAAATTGTTATTTTTTAATGCTTCTTTTCTTGGATAACAATCTGCCGATAAAAAAGTATCATCTGTAGCATTTATTAATAAAGTAGGTCTGTCTATTTTAGGTAAATATGGCTTAGAGCTCGCTTTTTCCCAATAATCTTCTGGATTTTTAAAACCAAAAACGGGTACTGTATATAAATATTCTAAATGCTTAAATTTTGTTGCTTTAAATAATTTGTCTTTATCTAATTGATATTCTGGAAATTTATGCGCTTTTTCTAAAATTTTGTTTTTCATGGTTTTAAAGAATATTTCTAGATACAATTTATTCTTTAACTTTTCCATTTCTATTTCTGCGGAAGCAATATCAACAGGAACAGATGTGGCAATGCCTCCTTTTATTTCTGAAGGTAAATTTTTATTGTTTTCCCCTAAATATTTCAATACTAAATTTCCGCCTAAACTAAAACCAACCAATACTATATTTTATAATTGTAGTTTTCTAAAAGGTAATTAACCACAAATGCAACATCTTCTGTTTTTCCACTATGATAGGTGGCTAGTAGCAAATTATCTTCTCCACTGCAACCTCGTAAATTAAAACAAACCGTATCTAATTTTCTTGAATTTAAGTATTTTGTTGTAGAGATCATGTATTTAGACTCAGCACTTCCTTCTAAACCATGTATTAATAAAACCAAGGTTTTAGAACCCACTAGAGAAAAATCTAAATCTATAAAATCGTTATCCCAAGTTGTAATTCTTTTTCTTTTATAACTACAAACATCTTTCATAAAAAGTGGTCTGTACATAGTATTAAAATGTCCGTTTTTAAAAGGTAAAGTAGGAGAGAAGTCCGAATTGAATATTGGCATTTACATATTGTTGATTAATTTTTTAAAAATACACAAAAAAATAGGATTTTTAGAAAACCACCAAATTATGATTTCTTATTTTAGCTTTTCAATACAGTTAAAGATGAAAAAACACATTCCTAATTTATTAACGCTGGGCAATCTTTTTTGTGGAACCATTGCGACTATTTTTGCAGTTTATGCAGATTTTAAAACCGCTGCACTATTTGTAGTTTTAGGTATCTTTTTCGATTTTTTTGATGGATTTGCAGCACGTTTATTAAACGTTTCTGGAGAATTAGGAAAACAATTAGACTCTTTAGCAGACATGGTAACCAGTGGTGTTGTTCCTGGAATAATTATGTTTAAAATGATTTATAGAAACAGTTATACATACTACGAACCTTTAAATATAGAGGTGTCTTTTTCTTTAGATGATGCTTCTGCAAACTTGTGCTTAATAGGTGTATTGCTAACTTTAGGTGCTTGTTATAGATTGGCAAAATTTAATATAGACACAAGGCAGTCAGATTCTTTTATAGGTTTGCCAACGCCAGCAATGAGCTTGTTTGTAATATCTTTACCTTTAATTCAAGAATATTCTAATATCGAATTTGTACAAAATTTAATTTCTAACAACTATTTTTTAATTGCGATTACACTATTGCTAACCTATTTGATGAATGCAGAAATTGCTTTATTTTCTTTGAAATTTAAAGAATATTCTTTTAAAAAGAATATTGTAAAATACTTATTTTTATTGATTTCTTTAGTGATGATTGTTACACTTCAATATTTATCAATTCCTTTAATTATAACACTTTATGTGATTTTATCCGTATTTAGTAATTATGGGAAAAAAGCCACAGTTTAAACCAGTTTTAAAATTTTATTGGCACAAAAAAATATTGAGAAATCTTCAGGTTTTTTTTAAGATTTAGCCCCTTATTTTATAATAATTTTCAATAATAATAAAAGAGTTTTTATTGTCTATTTTGTGTTTCATTCGACATCCATCGCCAATTGACTTTACCATACGAATATTTGCTGTTGTTAACAAACTTTGATTGACCTTGTAGTTTACCATTATTTTTTTTAGAAACTTTTAGTTCTAAAAGAGAATAATCTCCGTTTTCATAATTAAAAGTTTTACCATCGTCGTTATACAACTCGAATGTATTTTCTTTTGTTCCATAATGTCTTACCTCCAGAGATGTCTTATCTGTATTCTTTAACTTTTTTGATGATACCATAGGAATTATCCCACCATCTTTTACAAAGAGAGGAATTTGTTCTAGCTTAGTCTTAATTGTGATGGTTTTACCATTCCCCACAAAAGCACCTGTATAAAAATCGTACCAGTTGCCTTTAGGGAGCACCACTTTACGTGCTGTTTCTCCAGTAAAAACGGGTGCAACCAAAATATAGGATCCCATCATATATTGGTCGGTCACTTCCATTCTTTTTTGCTCTTCATAAGGGTTTGTTTCTCCATCTAATTTACCTCCTATTATTAACTCTTTTGCATCAAATCCACTCTCTAAGACCATAGCTCTAAAGGGTGGAATTCCTTTTTGATGATACTTGTAAAAGGCTGTGTACAGGTAAGGCAATAGATCTTTTCTAAGTTTAATGTTGTCTCGAACGATGTTAGTTACTTCAGGGAAACTCCATGGTTTTGTTTTACTTGCCCAGGCATTTAGCAGCATCATAGGAGAAAAACATACTGTTTGAAATCTTCTTACCCATTCTTCTGCAGATTTTGCACTGCGAATTTCTGGTGTCCATTGAAGTCCAGAAATAGAAGAATTTACCAAAGCTGTAACATAACCTTTATGGCCATAATAATCGCTATAAATTACAAAAGGACTACTACTTGCGCCAATGTAAGATGCTCTTACTAAACCATATGTTCTTTTGTTTTGCTTTTTAAAATGATCTCCAAAAATTTTTTGAATCATTTGTCCATATAGCTGTCGAATTTCAACGGCATCATTTCCAGAAGGAAAAGTAGCATGATCGGGCCATAACCATGAATCATAACCATCGACTTCATCGAACTTATAGCCACTAATCCCTATATCTAAATGATTTTTTTGATGATGATTTAATAGTATTTTTTGTGCTTCTGGTATCGTGTAATCAGGAACTTCACCCAGCCAAACAGTATGGCTGCCTGTATAAGGCTTTATATCTTTAAACATTGTAGAGCTCGGGGCTACATAAGGGTTTTCCCATAAGTTCACTTTTATTCCATCGTCACTAAGTGTTTTTACGAATTTCTCTGGATTTGGAAAACGAGTCGAATCCCAATCAAAAGAGCAAGGGTAAGCAAAACTTTGCCAGCCTGGTTCCAATCCAAGAACATCTATAGGAAAATTGTATTTCTTAAAATCACTAATTTCTTTTAAAACATCGTCAGCAGTACTTGTGGTGTGCATCCTATGCCAAAAACCCAAACCCCATTTTGGGGGAAGTGTACCACCACCACAAAACAGATTGTATCTTTGAACGACCTCGAGACTTGTATTACCAGTAAAAACATATATTTCTAGTCCATCTCCATGAATACTGGCTTCAATGGCATCAGAAAGAGGTTGTGCAGACCAATTTTCACCTGTTGTTCTATCTATTGGATCAGGTATTTTACTGTCTTTTCTATTGCCCACACCCACATGTATTTTTAGTCGCTTAGAAGTGTTAATTAAAACTCCATAACCTTTGCTTGAAACATAAAATGGTACTGGTGCGTGTGTATAACCTTTAACACCACCATAATGATCGACTTTTAGCGTATAAACACCACCTCTTCTATTAACACCTTCAAATTCTAAACCCAATCCGTAAATTTTTTCTAAAGGATCGAGTGGCATTCGTATAATTGCTCTTTCGGGAGTAAGCTGATAGAATGTAGATGCTTTAGCAAATGGAAAAGGTGTATCACCAAGTTCTAAAATGGATGCTGTTTTTGGTGGGTTTGAATACTCCAAAGGATTTAATCCTGAAGTTCCAAAACTGGCTTTCCAAACACCTGGCATTACTTTTTCCCATTTCATGTTATTCATTCCAGAAATAAAAGTGTTCTGGGAGTAACTATGTAAGCTACATACAATTATTACTGCAAATAAAAGCTTATGCAATAAATTGTTATTTTTTGATTTGTTCATATTTAGAGATGTTAATAATTACTAACCTTTAGACCATGGTTAGTAGGGGATTTAAAAGTAGTAAACTTTCGATTAAGCACCAAACTCTTTATATGCTTAAGTTTTTTTGTATAGGTTGTTACACAGGTTTTTTTACATCTGTAAATTCAAGTTTAGTTTCGCACCTAACGCATTGAAAATTCGCATAACTGTCTCAAAAGTTACATTTCCTGTGCTGTTTTCAAGTCTTGATATTTGAGCTTTTTTAACTCCAACTAATTCGCCTAATTGTTCTTGGGTTAGTTTTCGCTTTTTACGCGCGGTTTTTATCATATCGCCAATTAATTCGAGTTTTAACTCAAATTCATATTCATCTCTTTCCTCAGTTCCCTTTTTTCCAATTAAAAGGTCTTCTGCTTGGTCTAAAGTGTAACTTTTCATTTCTTTTTGTTTTTAAAATATTCTTTTTTGATCCTGTTAGCTTTATTAATTTCTCTCTTATCTACTTTGCTCGTTTTCTTTATAATTCCGTGAGTAGCAAAAACTAATGTCTCTCTTTTATCCTCTTTGTCCCAAAATGCTAAAAGTCGATATTGGTTTCCTGAATAGAGCGTTCTGAACTCTCATATTTCGTCAGTCAGTTTTTTAAAGAACTTTGAGTTAGATTGCTGTTCGGCACGCCTTATATTTTGAAATATTTTCTTTCGAGCTTTGAGGTTTTGTTTTTCAATAAATTGAAATGCCTCTGCAAGTAATTTTGTTTCAAATCTTTTTATCATTAAACTAAAATTAAATACATCGCAAATATATAAAAAGTTTCGTTATGTGTAAACATTTAGTAAATTTTTAAATATGTGGCAACGTCTTTGTTTATAGGGTTTTACGATTTTGTCTGTGAAGAATTTCCGAAGGAAATTTAGCAGTAAGCAAAACTGCAACCAACTTTAGTGAAGCTAAAAATAGCAATTTTTATAGAAGTTATTGGTAAGTATGTGGTTTTTTTCAAAATCAAAACTAGGAGTGAGAATTCAGCAATGCTCGAAAAACAATGCCTAAATTTAACCCGCATTATGCATTAGGAATACACAAAAGGAGGACTTAAATCATTAATTTGGGAGAATAAGCCATCCATCCAAGGTCTTTTTTTAGTGTTTAAAGCAATCTTTAAGACCTTTCTGTTAGCATGATTTACTGTCCAAGCTCCTAATGCAAAGCAATAGACTTTTAGGGTTTTTAAAGTTGCTCGATTATGATGATTTAAGGCAAAATGTCTAAACAAACTCATTAGGTTATAAGCCACCATAATGAATCTAAAGGAAGCCTCAGTTGCCCAAAAATCCTTTAAACAAAAGTTATCTAATCCAAAGTCTTCTTTGAGTTCTTTGATTCTGTTTTCACAATCAGCTCTGGTGTTGTAGATATTCCAAACTTGGTCTAGCGGTAAATCTAGATTGGTTACATAGCAACTAAAACGATAACCAGGCAGATCATCAAAAAGTAATTTTCCAGCTGCTTTTGGACGATCTTCTACTTTCTTTTTTATGACAATATAGCGCCTTGACTTACCATCTGTATGGTTAAAAATCATCTCATTAAGCTCAATTCCTTTTGTGAGTTCTATCCAATTATCCAAACCCCAAACTGCATTTTTTATATTTGGGTACATACGTGCTGCCATAATGTAATTGAGTTGTTTGCCTTCTAGATAATCTAATAAATCTTGTGTGTAAAAACCACTATCTGCACGAACTAAACCAACTCTTTTGTCCTTTAAAGCTTCATTGAAGGTTTCTTCCATAAACTCTTTACAGCTACTACTATCTGCTGTATTGCCTGGTCTTAACCAAGCATTGGCAACCATTCTGGTTTGGCTTACAAAGGCCATTAATGGGTGATGTGAGTTCCTGCCTTTTTTATTGGGATTATAACCTTTTGCGCTACCTTGTTGCTCTCCATATCTTGTAATAACTGTGCTATCAAAATCTATAGTTAAGTTGTCAACATCTAATTGCTTGAAAAACCAATGTTGCAACTTTGGAAATACTTCTGTATTGCGCTTTTGAGAAAACTTGCCAAAAAAACGACTATAGGTACTTTGTGATGGCATACGATTCCATCCAAAAATATCTTGCAATGTGCTATCATAACGTAACCAATCACAATGGATATAACGAGAAGCTCCTGTCCAAATACTCAACCAAAAAGCTTCAGTTATATGTGCAGGATTATAACCTGCATTAGAGCTTGGTTGAGGTAAATCTAATTGTGCTAGTTGTTCTCTAATTTCTGTTTGATCAATAAAACGCTTCATTAAGCTCATCCCTCCAAAAGGGGTGACTTTCTTACTTGAATACTCAATAGGGAGATTAACCATTTGGGTTATGTGTTAAATTCGCTATAAAGCTGAGTTCGATTAATAAATTGTCAACTGATTAGACTTTACAGTCTGATATTTTATAGCAGGTTTTTTGGTAAAAAGCTATATGCAATAAGACCTGCGATTATGTTTGACAAGAAATTAGTAAAACTTCTATGTCTAGAATGTTCAATTTGACAAATATTTTTGAGTTCGTCATTTACGGTTTCAATAACAGAGCGTTTACGCAGTAAAATTTTATCACTCATTGTCATTAAAGAATTCTTCATATTGTTTTTAATATGAGTAATTAAATGCAATCCATCAGCAAAAAGTAACTGCATTAAATCTTTTCCAACATAACCTTTGTCCGCATATAACTTACCATAAATTTTATCTAAAAAAGACTTCTTTTTTAATGGCGTTCTATCATCAACATTAGCTTGGGTTATGCAGAAGTTTAGGATTTCACCTTTATCATTTATAACGATATGCAATTTAAAGCCATGGAACCATCCTATAGTGGATTTTCCAGTGGTTGCAATGCCTTTAAATACTTTATTATTCTTAATTCGTTTGGGGCTGCAAACTCTAACAGGTGTAGAATCTACAAAAGAAATACCCGTAGAATTACCTAAACAACATGTCTTTAAAAATAAAGTCATTGGCATGAGGTTTTGCTGCATGAGTTCTGTAAATCTATTGTATGAAACTGTAGCTGGGAAATCATCTTGCATATGCTTTTGCAAGTAATACACGTAAAAGTGTTTAAAGGTCCTAAAACCACTAAGCTGAAACAAAATGGTAATGGTAATTACCTCGCTATTTGACATAACACTGGGACGTTTTGATGGATTGCCTAAAAGGTGTTTACTGACTATTTGGTCATATTCTTTACAAAATTCATCAACAAGACAGAAAATTTCAGTAATTTTAGAGTAGATTATCATAGATAGATTTTTAGATTAATAAATTGAAATTCAATACTTTAATTTACTGAAAATCTATCTTTTTTACTAGAAAAAAATGCCTAAATTTTAATCGAACTCAGGTTATAAAGCTAATAATCATAAGCGTTTATACAAAATTTTAAATCATCTATTGCATAATTCAGGTTTAATGAAGAATTTATTTGTTTTTTACTCAGTTCTTTGTTGTATGTGCGAGCTGTTTAACGTTTAGATGTTATTAGCCCCACCTTTCCACTTTTTTACAATAATCTAGATATTCTTTCCCAAAATCTCTTCGCAATCGTGGTTCTTCAACAAGGATTATAAAAATGTTAAAAGCGATGAATATTAATAATAAATAAATGAGCAATTGATAAGATTTAAAGAATATTGTTTCTCCCATTAGTATCGTTAAAACACCAATATACATGGGGTTTCTAGAAAACTTATAAAGACCTTTTATGACTAATCGTTTTGTGGGATCAGCTGGAGATAGTGTTCCTTTGCCATCGATAGCAAAGCTTCTTATGCAAATAAGCATCATAAAAAAGCCAAGTGTAAATATGAGCATCCCCAAATAATGAGATATTTTTAACTGCTGAGTAAGCATGTCATTTAACTTTGGCTCTACAATTAGAAAAGGTATTAGTCCGACAACTGTACCAGATTGCAGAATCGTGAAAACAAAATTGCGAAGTAATAGTAATTTCATAATTCATTTTAGAACTACACTGTCTAATATTCATTTTTAGGTTAGACATTTTAATGTATAACTCACAACTTTATGTATGAAAAACTACTTTGGCTGATGGTTAACTTTATAACAACAAATTTAGAAAAATATTTATCTGATTTAAAGTAAAAAAATAACTTGGGTTCTCTAAAACACTGGTTAATGATTAGGTAAAAGAGTTTTTTCTACACAATTCATCAACAACCTTATGGTATGTAGGGAATTTTAATTTTTAAAAAATCTACTTTTTTTCAGTTCGAAATCTTTTCCTAAATATACTTTACGTACCATTTCGTCTGCCGCCAATTCTTCTGGAGTTCCTTCTTTTAAAATACCTCCATTATACATTAAGTAGGTTTTATCTGTAATTGCTAAGGTGGCTTGTACATCGTGGTCGGTTATTAAAATACCAATATTCTTGTTTTTTAATTGTGCTACAATGCTTTGTATATCTTCTACAGCAATAGGATCTACACCTGCAAAAGGTTCGTCTAATAAAATAAATTTTGGGTCAGAAGCCAAACATCTCGCAATTTCTGTTCTACGTCTTTCTCCACCAGATAATAAATCTCCTCTGTTTTTACGAACATGCCCAATGTTAAACTCTTCAATTAAAGATTCGAGTTTTATTTTCTGTTCTTTTTTAGACAACCCTGTAAATTGCAAAACAGACATGATGTTATCTTCTACAGATAATTTTCTAAAAACAGAAGCTTCTTGCGCCAAATAACCAATTCCTTTTTGCGCACGTTTGTACATGGCATCCTCGGTTATTTCTTCGTCATTTAAATAAATATGACCTGCATTTGGTTTTACCATTCCAACAATCATGTAAAAAGAAGTTGTTTTTCCGGCTCCATTTGGTCCTAATAATCCAATAATTTCACCTTGCTGAACTTCCAAAGAAATTCCTTTTACTACTTTTCTACTTCCGTAAATTTTTTGAATGTTATCTGCTCTTAAAATCATTTTTTACGTGTGATTGTTAAAATGTGTAATTGTTTAATTGTATTCATTCTAATTGAGTAAAAGTAAAAAATAAAATTAGGTTACTTCTTAATTTGCTCATAAACTGGATTAAAATTAAACGATTATACTTGCTTTTTAAAAATATTATAAAAAAGAGTTTCGTTTGCATCCATTAAAAAAACAAATGATTTCTTTTTTAAATGACTGAAGATTTAAGACTTTTCATTTAAATCTTGAAACTGTTTGTTACTGAAAACTGAAACTGCAACTGAAAACTAAAAAACCTACTCCTCAAGTGCTTCCCAATACTCAACTGCTCTTCTTAAATGCGGAATTACAATGGTACCACCAATTAAATTGGCAATAGACATGGTTTCCATCATTTCTTCTGTTGTAACGCCATTTTTTTTTGCCGCTTCTAAATGATATTGTACACAATCGTCGCATCTTAAAACTGCAGAAGCGACTAAGCCTAAAAGCTCTTTGGTTTTTACAGGCAAATGCCCTTCTTTAAAAGCATTGGTGTCTAAATTAAATATTCTTTTAATAATTTTATTATCGCTTGCTAAAATCTTATCGTTCATTTTTTTACGATAGTCGTTAAACTCTTGGACTTTTTTGTGCATCTTTTTGTTGTTTTTTAATCACCATTTTCGAAACTTTAATACTTATTTCATATAAAATAAGTATTGGAATTGCCACAATAACTTGACTGGCAATATCTGGAGGCGTAATAATTGCTGCTAAAATTAGTACAAAAACCAAAGCATGTTTTCTATATTTCTTTAAAAATTCTGGAGTTACCAAACCTATTTTTGTTAAAAAGTAGATTAAAACAGGCAATTCGAATAAAATAGAAACTCCTAATAACATATTGGTTACCAAGCCGATATGAGAGTCCATTGTAAAGTTGTTCTGAATTAAATCTGTAATTTGATAGTTGTACAGAAAATGGATAGAAATTGGGGCAATTACATAAAAACTAAAAGCGATTCCAAGAAAAAATAGTAACGAAGCGATAAAAATAAATCCTTTAGACCTTTTAATTTCTTTGTCTGTTAAACCGGGTGATACAAATCGCCAAATTTCCCACAATAAATAAGGAAAAGAAATAATAATACCTAAAATTAACGAAGACCAAATGGCATTCATTAATTGTTGTGTGGGTTTTAAACTAATTAAATTATCTTTAAATTGAACATTACAAAAAGTACTGTCCATACCCAACAAATTAAAGAATTCACAAAAAAACTGATAGGTTATAAAGTCAGGTTTTCTATGTGCCAATAAAAAATATTCATAAACTTGTTTTTGAAATATAAATAATAGAATTGCAACAATAAATATTGCAGCTGCACTTCTTACCAAATGCCATCTTAATTCTTCTAGGTGTCCTAGAAAAGACATTTCTTTTTGTTTTTCTGCCATTAGAAAATTCCTTCTTTTATTAAATCATGTAAATGTACAACACCTACATAGTTATTTTTATCGTCCACGACTAAAATTTGTGTAATACTATTATTTTCTAACTTTTCTAAAGCTTCAATAGCCATTGCATCTTTATGGATTGTTTTTGGGTTTGAGCCCATGATATCTTTTGCCGTAAAATTGTTTATGTCTGTTGTTTTGGTTAGCATTCTACGAATATCTCCATCTGTAATAATACCTACTAATTTATCAGCATTTAAAACAGCAGTTACCCCTAAACGTTTTTCAGAAATTTCTACAATTACTTTTACAACAGTATCATTAATACTTACTTTAGGGGTTTGGTTATTTTTAATCAAATCCGAAACTCTTAAATACAAACGCTTGCCTAATGCACCTCCTGGATGATATTTTGCAAAATCTTTGCTAGAAAAACCTCTTAATTTTTGCAAGCAAACCGCTAAAGCATCTCCCATTACTAATTGAGCAGTTGTGCTTGTGGTAGGCGCTAAATTATTAGGGCAGGCCTCTTTTTCGACAAATGTGTTTAAAGGAAAATCGGCATTTTTACCTAAAAAAGAATCTACATTTCCAGTAATCGCAATTATTTTATTTCCATAATTTTTAATTAACGGAACTAACACTTTAATTTCTGGTGTATTTCCGCTTTTAGAAATACAAATTACCACGTCGTTTTCTTGTACATTTCCTAAATCGCCATGAATGGCATCTGCAGCGTGCATAAAAATGGCAGGTGTTCCTGTAGAGTTAAATGTTGCTACTATTTTAGTTGCAATGTTGGCACTTTTTCCAATTCCTGTTACAATTACTCTTCCATTTGCGTTTAATATAAAGTTAACAGCGTCTTCGAAATGGGTATTTAATAAGTTTGCTAAATTGGCAATCGCTTTACTTTCAGTTAAAAAGGTCTGCTTTGCGATAGAAATTATAGATTTCGAATTTTTCAAGTATATTGTATTTTATCAGAATAAAAAAAAGTTATATCTTTAGATAAAGAAAACAGGGCAAATTTACTATAAAATTTAGTCACAGCAAATAGAATATTCATTTGTATTTTGTTTTTAGAAGTTTCACAAATAATTGATTTTATATCGAATGGATTTACATGGTCCTTTAAAAAAGTTTTTTGGTTTTAGTAAATTTAAAGGTTTACAAGAACAGGTTATAAAAAGTATTGTAAATAACGAGAATACCTTTGTTATTATGCCTACTGGAGGTGGTAAATCTCTTTGTTACCAATTGCCAGCATTAATGAAAGAAGGAACAGCCATTGTGGTTTCGCCTTTAATTGCATTGATGAAAAATCAGGTAGATGCCATAAGAGGCATTTCTGAGAATGATGGTGTTGCACACGTATTAAACTCATCTTTAAACAAAAGTGAGGTAAATCAGGTAAAAGAAGACATTGCTAATGGCATTACAAAGTTGCTATATGTGGCTCCAGAGTCTTTAATAAAAGAAGAATATGTAACTTTTTTACGTACTCAAAAAATTTCTTTTGTTGCGATTGATGAAGCACATTGTATTTCTGAATGGGGGCACGATTTTAGACCAGAATATAGGAATCTGAAACATATTATTAAGGCCATAGACAATGTTCCTGTAATTTGTTTAACCGCAACTGCTACAGAAAAAGTACAAGAAGATATTTTAAAAACGTTAGGCATTACAGATGCCAATCGATTTAAAGCGTCTTTTAATAGAGCGAATTTGTTTTATGAAGTGCGCCCAAAAACATCTGACGTAGAAAAAGATATTATCCGTTTTGTAAAACAACGCATGGGCAAATCTGGTATTATTTATTGTTTAAGTAGAAAAAAGGTAGAAGAAATTGCACAAATTTTACAAGTAAACGGAATTAATGCAGTGCCTTATCATGCAGGTTTAGATGCGAAAACAAGAGTAAAGCACCAAGATATGTTTTTAATGGAAGATTGCGATGTTGTAGTTGCAACGATTGCATTTGGTATGGGAATTGACAAACCAGATGTGCGTTATGTAATTCATCATGACATTCCTAAAAGTTTAGAAAGCTACTATCAAGAAACAGGAAGAGCAGGACGTGATGATGGTGAAGGATATTGTTTGGCTTTTTATGCCTATAAAGATATCGAAAAATTAGAAAAATTTATGGCGAGTAAACCTGTTGCAGAACAGGAAATTGGGCACGCTTTATTGCAAGAAGTAGTTGGTTATGCAGAAACTTCTATGAGCAGGCGTAAATATTTGCTGCACTATTTTGGTGAAGAATTCGACGAAATTAATGGAGAAGGAGCAGATATGGACGATAATTCTAGAAACCCAAAGAAAAAACACGAAGCTAAAGACGATGTTGTTAAAATATTATCTGTGGTTAGAGATACGTTTCAAAAATACAAAGCAAAAGAAATTGTAAATACAATTATTGGAAAAGAAAATGCCTTGTTAACCTCGCATAAAACCCATTTGCAACCCTTTTTTGGCATTGGAAAAGACAAATCTGCTGCTTATTGGATGGCATTAATTCGCCAGATTTTGGTAGTGAATTTTATTCGTAAAGAAATAGAACAATACGGAGTGATAAAATTACAGGAAAAAGGAGAGGAGTTTTTAAGAAAACCAACTTCTTTTATGATGACAGAAGACCATACTTATTCTGCAGAAAACGACAATACCATTGTTACCAACGCAAAATCTTCTGGAATTGCAGCCGACCAAAAACTAATTAAAATATTAAAAGATTTAAGAAAAAAAGTAGCTTCTAAAACTGGTGTTCCGCCTTTTGCCATTTTTCAAGACCCATCTTTAGAAGATATGGCTTTAAAATATCCAATAACTTTAGAAGAACTATCTAAAGTCCATGGAGTAGGAGAAGGAAAAGCAAGAAAATTTGGGAAGGAATTTATAAAATTAATTTCAGATTATGTAGATGAAAACGATATTTTAAGACCAGACGATTTAATTGTAAAAAGTACAGGAGTAAATTCTGGATTGAAGCTATACATCATTCAAAATACAGATAGAAAATTGCCTTTAGAAGACATTGCAAAGTCGAAAGGAAAAGAAATGAGTGATTTGATTAAAGAAATGGAAGCAATTATTTATTCTGGAACCAAATTAAATATCGATTATGCCTTGGATGATTTGTTGGATGAAGAACAACAAGAAGAGATTCACGAATATTTTATGGAGGCAGAGTCCGACAGCATTCAAGATGCTCTCGACGAATTTGATGGAGATTACGACGAAGAAGAGTTGCGTTTAATGCGAATTAAATTTATTAATGAAGTAGGGAATTAAAATTGGTATTTCTTATCAACAGCGTATTTAACGAGTTCGCTACCAGAAGATAAATTTAGTTTTCGAATCATATTTTTTCGATGCGTATCTATGGTTGTTTTTGCTAAAAATAATTCGGCGGCTATTTCTTTAGAAGTTTTTCCGTTTGCAATTAAATGTAAAATCTCTTTTTCTCTATTAGATAAAACAATTTTATCGGTTTTTCCAACGGTTACGTTGTCGTTTATATAGCTATTCATAAAATTAAAAGCAACATTTGGGTCGAAAAACGTTTCTCTACTAGCAACAGAAACAATTGCTTTCGAGAGCATTTTTATTCCGGAGTTTTTTAAAATATATCCAGTTGCACCAGCATCTAACATTTGTTTGATGGCATCTGGTTGGTCGAACATTGTCATCGCTAAAATATAAATATGAGGAAATTTCTTTTTAATGATTTTTGTAGCTTGTATTCCGTCCATTTTAGGCATTCTAATATCTGTAATTACTACCTTTGGTTGCTTTAAAGAAACTAGTTTTACCAAATCTTCTCCATTATTTACTGTACCAATGATATTGATATCTTCATCATACTCAAAAAAAGATTTTACGCCATCAATTAACATTTGATGGTCTTCTGCCATTATTATTGTAATCATAAGGAATATTTTTAGGTAAAAATAGCATTTTAAATCAGGTATAAAATACCTATAAATAGGTGTTTTTACGCAATAGGAATGTCTATAATTACAGAACTTCCTTTGCCAATGGTTGTATCTATTTCGAAAGTTCCATTTAAATGTGCTATTCTGGTTTTTATAGATCCAATGCCCATTCCGTCTTTCGAACTTGTGTTTTTTGTTTGAAATCCTTTTCCATTATCTTCTACAATAATGTTTAGGTTTTTATCGTAAACGCTAATGTTTATAGTTGCATTTGTGGCTTCTGCATGTTTTAGAATATTGGTAATTAATTCTTGTACAATTCTAAAAACGGTAATCTCTAAACTATTTTCTAAGCGTTTGTTTAAACCGAAATGAACAACTTCGATATAAATTTTCTCTGCGGAAGAAATTTTCTCTGCCATCATTTGTACAGCAGTTAAAAGACCTTGATTCGCAATAACTCCAGCATTTTTTGCGTGCGCAATACTACGTACTTTTAAATAGGCTTCGTCTATTAAACTTTCTGTTTTGTTAAATAGTTCTTCTTGGTTTATTTTTTTCCTTTTTGTATTTATTTGAAGATTTTCGAAATGTAATTTTAAAGTCGCTAAAACAGAACCTAAATTGTCATGCAAATCTTCTGCGATTCGTTTGCGTTCTTTTTCTTGGCCATCTACCATTGCATTTATAGTAGCCAATTCTTGTTCTTTTAAAAGGGTAAGATTTTTTTGTGTTTCTAGTTCTTTCTCTTGCTCTAAAAGTTTTTGTTTTCTTTTGGAGTTCTTAAGCGCTAAAATGGCTATGGTTCCTGCCAGTACAATAAATAAGAGACTGCCAATTAAGAAGTTTCTGTTTTTTATTCTTTTGGCTTCGGTTTCTAAATTTTTTTGTTTTAATTGTAAGTTTTCTTTTTCTTTTTTTTCTGTATCTAATTCAACTTTAATTTTAGAGACTTCTGTGTTATGCTTTTGAAAATTGTATAAATAAATTAAATTCCTAGATTTTTCACTAAAAAAAAATGCCGAATCTAATTGTTTTAATTTGGCGTAATGATTTGCTTTGTAAATGGCTAATGCAAGTTCATTTTTTATATTATTATCATTATATTTTTGGGCTTCTTT
The DNA here is from genome assembly GCF_017498485.1 of Polaribacter batillariae. Lineage (NCBI taxonomy): Bacteria > Pseudomonadati > Bacteroidota > Flavobacteriia > Flavobacteriales > Flavobacteriaceae > Polaribacter > Polaribacter batillariae. Next base: position 3,682,390 of record NZ_CP071795.1, read on the forward strand.
TAAATAACTTAAACCTTCTTTATGTTTATTTAATAGTGAACAAATTCTAGATAAATTACAATAAATAATATATTTTATTTGTTTATAAAAAACATCATCAAAACACTTTTTTAATTGTTTCTCGTAATATTTTTTTGCAATTTTAGGATTGTTTCTAATTATATAATTTCCTTTATCTCTGTAATAAAAAATTAAAAGTTTATTAAAATTGTAGTTGTTTACTAGAGAATCGTAGGAAACAAATATTTTATTATAAATTTCTTGATTTTTAGAAACTTTTTCGTTGTAAATTTCTGTTTGACTTTTTAATTGATAGTAAAAAGAATAATAGTAAAGTAGGTCGTAATTATCTTTGCAAACTGCTTTATACTTGTTTAGATAATTTAAATAATCATTATCATTTTGTAGATTTCCTTTTAAATATAAATCTAATATTTTTCTTAAGATTGTTTTTTCTAATTCTTTATTTTCAACTGAATTACAAATTTCTAATGCTTTTAAATAATATTTAAAAGCATTAACCCTATCATTTTTAAATTGTATTGTGTGTAAACCAAAATTTAAAAAATCTATTGCTTTAGGTTTTATTGGAAATTGATAAGTTGTGTCTTTTAAAATAAAAATTTGGTAGTAACTTTTTAAATCTTCTCTAAAGTTTTGTTGATAATTTTGTTTAGCTTTTTTAAATTCTAATAATTTTAGGTTGTAAAAAAACTCTTTGTTTACGAACAAAGAGTCTTCTTTATTTTGACTTATAATTGAAAAACAACCACTAACAAAAAATAAAAGTACGAGATATAAAAATTTATTTTTCATTAAATATGCTATTAACCTCCTGTAACTTCCATTAAAGAAGTAATACAGTTTCCACCAATTGCTGCAGATGACTTGATAATAAAATCGCTGTCTTTTTCTAAAAGCTGTTCATAATTTTCATAATAATCAACCTCTTGATTGTATTGTGTATTTATAGTATGTATAATTTCCTCTTTAGAAATCTCTTCTTTTAAAATTTTAGATATTTGTTTTGGTAAGGTAGTAAAATAAATTTTTTCTATTTTTTTAATATCGAAATTTAAATCTTTTGAAACACTGTCTAATTGACTACTACCTTTTTTAAAATAACACCCTATTTGTAAAATTCCATCTTTTAAATGGATATCTTTTATGGTACGGTCTTTAAAACTAAAAGAATTACCACCTCTGTAAGCTTTTAAATGGAAATTAATTTTTGTTAAGATATTTTTTTCAGTTGTAAACTGAACGAAAATACAAAAAAAACTTCCTTTAGATAGTGTTCCAAATATAAATTGATAATTAAATATATCCTTAATATTTACATAACCAGTTAGATTTTTACTCATAATTTTTTGTTTTTAAATTAATATTATTTTCAAATATCCAAAATATTCAAAACAAAAACATACCTACAAATAGGTATATTTCTTTGCTTAAATATAAGTAAAAAAACTACAAAGTAAAAATAGTTAATAAAACTCCTAAAAGAATGGCTATAAACTTTTGTAAGTTAAATTTATGATTTTCAGTTGTTTCAAAAAGAATAATGGTAGATATGTGTAGAAAAACACCAATAATTAAAGCAGTTATTTCGGTAGCATATGTTGTAAAAAACGAAATTTTATCTCCCAAAAGTATTCCTAAAGGACTCATAATGGCAAAAAAGGATAGAAATAAAAAAACAGTTTTTTTAGAATATTTTGTGTGCAATAAAAAAGTTGTTAATACAATTGCAATCGGAATTTTATGCACCACAATTGCCCATAATAAATTATTATCTGCATGATGTATTGGCAAGCCTTCCGAAAAGGCATGCAAACATAAACTTACAAAAAGCAATGTAGGAAACTTTTTTCCATCTGAATGAATATGAATATGCCCATGTTCTGCACCTTTAGAAAACGATTCTAAAACAGATTGTAAAATAATTCCTATTAAAATAAAAATACCCACAATGGTATCATTAGAATTAATTGTGTAAACGTCTGGCAATAAATGTAAAACAGTAACAGAAAGTAAATAAGCTCCACTAAAAGCCAATAATAAACGAACAATTTTATGACTCGGTTTTATAATAAAAACCAATACAGAACCTAAAAGAACAGATAAGATTAGAAGAATATAACTCATTTATTTAGCCACTAAAATTAATCGATTAGAGTTTTTAGAATCAAAATTATTTAGGTAATAATCTCCAAAAATATTGGTAATGGTAAAACCAACTTTGTTAAAATAAGAAGTCATTTTTTGCAAATCTAAAAACTTTACACGTTCTGTATAAGAATGATTTTTTCCATCAGCAAAAAAAGAAATATGCTTTAAGATAAAACCATTTGTAATTTCTCTTTGTATGTGAAAGGTAATATTGTTTACGATTTTGGTTTCTTTTGTTACTAAATTTGCTTGTACCTTTTTGGCATTTAAAAAATCGAAGACAAAGTACCCATTTTTGTTCAATCCGTTTTTTATGTTTTTTAGAATTAAAATATCCTCGGCATCATCTTCAAAATAACCAAAACTGGTAAATAAATTAAAAACAGAATCGTATGTTTTGTTGAAAGGTTTACGCATATCATGCACTTTAAAGCTTAAAGTTTTATTTTCGAATTGTTTTGCAAATTCGATACTTTTCTCAGACAAATCTCCACCAGTAACTGTATAACCTAAAGAGTTTAAAAATACAGAATGGCGTCCTTTGCCACAAGGCAAGTCTAAAATATGCGTAGATTTTGGTAGGGCTAAAAACTCGGTTATATTTTTCATAAATAACTGAGCGTCGTGATCGTTCCTGTTTTTATATAAAATATGATAATATGGGGTGTTAAACCACTCTGTAAACCAATCTTTTGTTGTCATAAATTTAAAAAATGATTTTTTTTAACAAAAAAACCGTTAAAATGTCATTCCTGTGAAAAAAATCATCATTTTCTTTTACAATAATTTCAAACAAGAAATGGTATAAAAAGATTTTCTTTAGATTTTTTCTAAAGATTTTCTTTTTCAGTCTGTAAAAGTAATTAAATCTTACTTCAGATAAAATGAATTTTTTAAATACTAATTTTTCCTATTTATAAAACGTATTTTTGCAATCAATTTTTACAAGTATGGATAAAGATTTTAAAATGACGGCCACCACACTTTTTGGTTTAGAAGGTGTTTTAGCAAAAGAACTAAAAGATTTAGGAGCACAAGATGTAAAAGAAGGTATAAGAAGTGTTTCTTTTCGCGGAGACAAAGGCTTTATGTACAAAGCAAATATAGCATTAAGAACTGCAGTTCGCGTTTTAAAGCCTATAAAAACTTGTAAAATTTACGACGAAGAAGACTTATACGAAGCGATTCAAAAAATAAAGTGGGAAAACTATTTAGAAGTAACAGGCACTTTTGCGATAGGAGCCGTAGTAAATTCTAAAAATTTTACCTCAAATTCTCATTACATCTCTTTAAAATCGAAAGATGCCATTGCCGATTATTTTCGCCATAAATATAGTAAAAGACCTAATGTAGATTTAGATTACCCAGATGTAAAAATCCACATTCATATTCATAAAGAATGGTTAACGGTTTCTTTAGATTCTTCTGGAGATTCTTTGCATAAAAGAGGGTATAGAACAGCAACAAATATTGCACCCATTAACGAAGTTTTAGCAGCAGGTATGGTTTTATTATCTGGTTATACTGGAGACGAAAACTTTATAGATCCTATGTGTGGTTCTGGAACCATTTTAATTGAAGCAGCAATGATTGCCAACAATATTCCTGCAAATATCAACAGGAAACTTTTTGCTTTTGAAAACTGGAAAGATTATGATGAGGAATTATATTTTGTAATTCAAGATGCTTTGTTGAAGAAAATTCGTTCTTCTCACTTTAAAATAATGGGTTTCGATAAAGCGCCATCTGCGGTACAAAAAGCGCAGGCAAATATCAAAAATGCCAATTTAGATGAATTTATTGGAGTACACCATGTTAACTTTTTTAACTCTAAAAAAGAAGTTTTTGGGAACACTACTATTTTGTTTAATCCGCCTTATGGCGAGCGTTTAAATATAGATACTAACGAGTTTTACAAGAAAATTGGCGATACTTTAAAACACAATTATCCTGGTTCTACAGCTTGGTTAATTACTTCAGATACAGATGCTTTAAAATCTGTAGGTTTAAGAACATCAAAAAGAATTGCACTTAAAAACGGAGACTTAAATTGTAAATTTGTAAAATACGAATTGTACGAAGGAACCCGTAAATTTAAAAAACGAAATAACGAAGAAGAAGAATAGTTTTTCTTTCAACCTTAATAGAAAGTACGCTGTCATTTCGACCTTGAGGAGAAATCTTTTTTATTTGGAGCTATTTCGTGCTTTCCATTATATCTTTTTATGCAGGTATATTTTAGCAACTTATTTTTTAAACGAACCTATTTTCTTTTTTTAAAAAGAATTGATAATCTTTAAAAGCATAAAAAGGATACCATTTCAATCACGGCTAAACTTGTTTGCGACCTTTATTGCAGATATGAAAATTTAATTAATTTTTTAAATATGTTTTGAAAGAATTCTTAATTTATTGTGGTTTTTTTGAAGTTGAATTTATTCGTGCGCATTATTAAAAGCCACAAACAAATTCCGATTTCCCCAATTGGTGCTGGAAGTCCTACAATATCAGAAATAATCGTTTTATTAAAATCTGAATATAAAAAACCTCCAAAAAAAGTAATTAAGTAACCAAAGCAACCCGCCATTAAAAGTATGCCTAAAATTTTTGGAAGAAAACCAGATTTGTACACCAAATATCCAAATGGCAAAAGCCAAAGTCCCCAAAATATTTGTGAAATTTCAATTCCATTATTATAATTTTCAAGATATAGCATTACTTGGGTCTGTAATTCTATTTGTCCGAGGTTTTGTGCGTATTCTGACTTATTGATTAAGGTCAAAACTGAAAACTTATTTAGAATATTTACAAAAGAAATGGGTATACTTATTAATGCAAAGAGAACCATAAATTTTGCCGAAACTTTATTTACGTTCTTTAGAAGATTATAAAGTGCCAAAGGCAGTAACATAAAAATAAGAGAAGATAGAATTGATGTTACTATTCCAAGTCTAAATAAAAGTTCAGAACCTTTTATATTTTCTATGGTTTTTGTGGCATTTTGTAAATCAATCAATTCTGAAGGAATATATACAAGGTAGATAAATCCAGAAATGACAAGTAATAAATAAAGTATTCCCGCAATTCTTGCTTTTTTATTTCGTGATATAATTTCCATTATTAAATAGTTTGTTCTTTAGGCCATTTCCAAGCATACCAAACGATTAAAATAGTAATAATGCTTTCTAAAAAGGCTAAGAAGACATAAAATAAATACCAATCATCCGTTGTTGCAAATCCAATAAACATCATCATTAAAGTGAATAGTGTTCCAAATGTGATATTTAGAATTCGGTTTATTTTTGGTCTAAGAAAAATTGAAAATGCAACCATTAATGATGGAATAGCCAAAATTATAGATGCTATTAACAACTTTGTTGGACTATCCATAATATTTTCGCCTGTAATTAAACTGTTTATTTTATTTGGTGCGTAAAGTTCAAAATAGTCGCCATATAAATAACAGAATGTTGCGGAAGCCCATAAAGCTGAAAGTTTAATTTTGACATTTACTTTTGGATTTTCTAACATATTGGTTTGGTCTTTATAGTTGTTAATTGTCCTTAATATTATTAAGACGCAAAAAAAATGTAAATGGTTGCCTTAGGTTTAATTTTATTACAATGTTTTTTAACTTTTTGCAATAGTTTTAATTTCATTCAATACGATTTCCATATTTTTATTCAGTTCCGTCTTTCCGTCCAATCTTAAAACTTTGCAGTTCAATAATTTAATCCAATCGTTATGAACTTTTAAACTTCTACCGTCAAAGTTTGAGTTTTCATATTGGTTTGCCCATTCCAAAAATGCTTTTGAGTTCTGTTGAACTTTTTTGTCTGTCAAAAGTCTTTTTTCATATCGTTCAACTTCACGCATTTTCAACCGCTTCATTCGTTCCGTGTTTTCCAATCGGATAAAAACAGCTAAATCAAATGCTGTTTCCCATTCTTTTCCCCAACTTACCATTGAGCCACTTACAACCACTTTATCAAACTTATTAAAGTACACTTTCAGATTTTCATTACGTTCAGTCAATGGTGTTTTTTCTTGAAATGGCGGATTGGTTTTCTTCCAGTAATAGTCATCAATGTCCAAATGCTTAAAATCAGTTCTTTTTTCAATTTCTTTTCCAAGTGTAGTTGTTCCTGAACCAGATGCTCCAAATATTAAAACTTTCATTTATTTGATTTATACATTAATGTTCCACTTGATAGAATCCAAGCTGCGATACTAAATGTAAATATTCTAAATCCAGTTAAGCTTGTGAAAATAAATCCAGTTAATCCTCCAATAATTGAAAAAAGGACTATGAAAACTCCTAAATATCCAACCCATTTTGGAAATTTAGTTTCTAACAATATTATGATTGACTATATCATTATTGCTAGACAACAAGCAATAATAAAAATATAGTCTAATGGTATATTAATTGCGAAGCTGTAGTTTGTTATGGGTTTCAATACTTCAATATTTTCTTCTAATCTTTCTGAATATTGGTTCAAAAATAGCGGTAAAGTCAATCCATTAAATAATGCTGCAAACATTGCTGCAACTAATCCAAATGAAATTATGATAAATGCCAATATTGATAGTTTCCACTTATCTAAAAGTTTTAATGTAAGTCCATAAAAACCAAATAAGATTATTGGTAAACTGAAGATAGCTAATGAATGAGCAATTGTAATCGTTTTAGAGATATTAATGATATGCTCAATGCTCCCGCCACTTGGATGCATAACCATTGTAACTATAATTAATAGAGCTCCTGAAATAAGTGAGATACTTGTGCTTTTGTAAAAATGATTTTCCATTGATTTTGATATTTAATTTGTAAGACAAATATCAATGGTTTATCCAAATTCATCACTTGATTGAAATCAAGAAATCATTTAATTCTTTTCCTCACTCTGCTCAATGTTTCAGGTGTGATTTTAAGATAAGATGCTATTAATTTTTGTGGGAACTTTTGAAGTAAATTTGGTTTGTTTTTAAGTATGAAATTATATTTTTCATCTGGTGTATTATTGTTATCAAAAAAATCAATTCGTGAAGTTGATTCCTCTAAAACTTTACCCATTTGTAAAAATGATTGAGATTGAGCAATTAATCTATGTATAGCATCTATTGAAAGTTCATAGATGGAACTATCTTCGAAAGCTTGAATTGAATATTCGGATGGTTTTCTGGTGGTAAAACTTTTATGATTTATAACCCAATCATTACTAACATTTAAGTCAATAATATTTTTATTGAGTTCTAAATCAATACTGTATTGATAAAAACTACCTGAAATTATAAAACTCAGAGAAGAACAAGTATTACCTTTCTCAAGTAGATAGTCATCTTTTTTTAGTTTTTTGTACTGAAGTTCATTTTTTAGAAGGATAGATTCTTTTTCGGAAAACTCTCCTGCTTTTTTTAGAAGTTCCAAAATTGATTTATCCATTTGTTTATTGTTCCTCGAGGTCTTTTTAGCTTGTTGCTAACTTTTACACGAATATGACGTCGTTTTTAATGACTTATATTCGTAGTTAGCAAAGTTCGTTTTTTTAAAGTAGAAAGTCAATAGTAAAACCCCTGTTTTTATAAAAAGGATGTTTTTACCTCAAAACCAATAAAATTCATTTTCAAGTATTTCTGCATCAGGTAATTTTCAATCTTATAAAAAAACATAAATTTTCCTTTATTTTTCCAAGAACTAGAGGTCATATTCTTTATAAATTTCTAATGTAATGTAGTGAATTTTATGTAGTTTTGGTTTGTAGGAAATCATAGAGAATGTCAGTTCAAGTGATTTCGATTTTTACATCGAAATTGTATTTAGAACATTTAAGTTTAAGACTTCTCGATTCATTTTTTCTCATTGCAACCGAAAAAACCACACGAAGTGACACAGCACTTTATAAACGTTATATTACCAATTCCATTACAGAAAACATTTACGTATGCTGTAACTGAAGAAGAAGCAAATTTCTTACAAAAAGGAATGCGTGTAGCAGTTTCTTTTGGAACAACGAAAATGTACACAGCTTTGGTTTTTGAGATTCATCAAACAATGCCAACTTTGTATGAAGCCAAGGAAATCAATCAAATTTTAGATGAAAAACCAATCGTAAATGAACAACAATTAAAACACTGGAGCTGGATTGCAAATTATTATATGTGTTCTTTAGGAGATGTGTACAGAGCGTCTTTACCCTCTGCTTTTTTGTTAGAAAGTGAAACCATTGTTTATAAAAACGAAGCGTTTACAGACGAAACCATTTTAGAAGATGATGAGTTTCTAATTATTGAAGCACTTCAACATCAATCGCAATTAACCATACACCAAGTTGCAGATATTTTAGACAAGAAAAAAGTAATGCCCATTGTAAACGAGTTGATTAAAAAATCGGCCATTTACATCAAAGAAGAAATTTACGAACAATACAAACCCAAATTGGTAAAATACGTTCGTTTACACGCAGCTTATAATTCAGATGCGTCTTTAAATACACTTTTAGAAGAATTATCGAGAGCAAAAAAACAAAGAGAGGCAGTGTTAACTTTCTTTCAACTCTCAACTTCTAAAAAACCAATAAAAGCAAAAGATTTAGAAGCCAAAGCAAATGTTTCTTCATCGATTTTAAAATCTTTGGTTGATAAGAATATTTTCGAGTTTTATCACATACAAACCGATAGAATTAATTTTAAAGGAAATACCAACGATTTAAAGCAACTAAATGATTTTCAGCAAATTGCATTAAAAGAAATTAAAAAAACTTTTAAAGAAAAAGACGTAACACTTTTTCATGGAATTACAAGTTCAGGTAAGACAGAAGTCTATACAAAATTAATACAAGAGGTTTTAGACCAAGGCAAACAAGTCTTATTCTTATTGCCAGAAATTGCATTAACTACACAAATAATTACGCGTTTACAGGTGTATTTTGGAAATCGAATTTCTGTATTTCACTCGAAATATTCTATGAACGAAAGGGTAGAAGTGTGGAATAATGTATTGGAAAATAAATCGAAAGCACAAATAATTTTAGGGGCACGTTCTTCTATCTTTTTACCTTTTTCTAATTTGGGTTTAATTGTGGTAGATGAAGAACACGAAACTTCTTACAAACAATTTGAGCCTTCGCCAAGATACAATGCAAGAGATGCTGCCATTGTTTTATCGAACATTCACAAAGCAAAAATCTTATTAGGTTCTGCAACTCCGTCTTTAGAAAGTTATTTTAATGCATCACAAAACAAATATGGTTTTGTAGAATTAAATAGGCGTTATGGAAATGTACAATTGCCTAAAATTGAATTGATTGACCTAAAAGATAAACACAAAAAAAAGGAAATGAAAGGTCATTTTTCAGACAGAATGCTCAAATTAATTCAAGAAGCTTTAGATGAAAAAGAACAAGTTATTTTATTTCAGAATAGAAGAGGATTTTCGCCAGTTGTAGAATGCAAAACTTGTGGAATTTCGCCTCAATGCCCTAATTGCGATGTTTCTTTAACGTTTCATAAATTTAGGCACGAATTGCGCTGTCATTATTGCAATTACCAACGTGCAATGCCCAATTCTTGTGGCGCCTGTGGCAGTAACACTTTAGATACCAAAGGTTTTGGAACCGAGCAAATAGAGTTAGAATTAAAAGAATTATTTTCTGATTTTAAAGTCGCAAGAATGGATTTAGATACCACTCGCGGAAAATTTGGTTATCAAAAAATCATTGGTGCTTTTGAAGCCAGAGAAATCGATATTTTGGTAGGTACACAAATGTTATCTAAAGGTTTAGATTTCGATAATGTTTCTTTGGTAGGAATTTTAAATGCAGACTCTATGTTAAATTTCCCTGATTTTAGAGCGCACGAAAGGGCCTATCAATTAATGGTGCAGGTTTCTGGAAGAGCAGGAAGAAGCAAAAAACAAGGAAATGTAGCCATACAAACCTACAATCCTTATCATCAAATATTGCAACAAGTTTCTACAACCAATTATACAGAAATGTATAAAGAACAGTTGCAAGAACGTTGGCAATATAAATATCCACCTTATTATAGGTTGATAAAAATTACGCTGAAACATAAAGATTATACCAAAGTAGATAGCGGAATTAATTGGTTATTTAAAGCATTATATAATTCTTTTGGCGAATATGTTTTAGGGCCAACTTCGCCATCGATTTCCAGAATTCGAAATCAATATATTAAGAATTTAGTCATTAAAATTCCGCCAAAACAAAACCTAACAAATACAAAAGCGCAAGTAGCCAAAATTAAAAATACGTTTGAATCGGTTAAAGAGTTTAGACCCATTCGCTTTATTTTAGATGTAGATGCGTATTAAAAAAAGTCCATTTTAATCTTGCTAAAGAGAAAAAAAATTTTCTTGTGTTTGGTTGTGAAAGTATAAAATATATTTATAAATAAACCTCAAAAGGGTTTTAAGAAAATTTATTCAATTTTAACAGCTGTGTTTTTATATTTTCAACAGTAAATTCAAAAACATTTATTTTCTTGGTTTGGTTTGGTTTTCCCCAATTATAGTAAGTAGTAACTTTTAAAATGGTTGGTTTATACTGTTTGTTGCCTAAATAGGTAAAGTTTACAAACCAATCGCCTTCTGTTTGTTTTTCGATAAAAACTTCTTTTGAAGTATATCCTTTCTTTTTTTGGTCTAAAATTAATCGATTAGAACTTTCGATAGAGTTTTCGGCTTGATAAGTTTGCAAATACGGATTTACAAATTCGAGAATAAATTCTGCTTCAGAAGTATTCCATTCAAAAACCAATCTTACATCGGCTTCGCTAATTTTATCAGCATTATTTATTTTAATTCTTGGATAATGGAGGTTGCTTTTTTTACCTTTTGTGTAGTTAGAAATTATTTCTGAAGCCATGATTTCACCAATGTCGTTATCTTCTATTTTAAAACCTTTTTTTAGATAATTGGCGTATATATACCAAAAGTTTTTGTAATTTTTTAAATCGGTAAAACAATTGGCTAAATCTCTATAAGACTGTGCATAATTTGGTCTAAGATTTGCTACTTTTCTGTAAATGGCTAAGGCTTTTTTATCTTCATTTAATTCTTGATATTTATAAGCGATTCCTTTTAAATCTTCAGGATTATTAGCTGCAAATTTCTCATAATCAGAAAGAACTTCTAATAAAATGTCTTTGTTTTTATAGGTTTTTTGAAAATAATTAATAACATTAAAATGATAATTATCGCTGTCTTTATATTTCGAATATTGTTTTTTATAAGTATTTAAAACTTCATTTGAATTAGAGGTATCGCTAAAGTCATTTAAATATTCTGGTTCGTATTTTTTTTGATTTTCATACAAAATGGCATCATAATTATAATAATCTTCTTCAGAAAAATAATAATTATCGAAGTTTATGTCTTTAATTTTATCATAATTAATTGTGGTTTCAACCTTAATAATACAACCATTTAATTTTGTACAGGATATGTATATAAACTTAATTTCATCGATAAATATAGGAAAGGGCATATCGAAACCAAAACCATCAATTTGCCAAAGTACTGGGCCTTTTAACTCTTGCCTTTTTAAATAAATAAGATTTTCGCCAAATTTATTTTGTTTGGTAAAAAAAGAAGGCACTTTCTCTAAAATAGCTTCTGTAATGGTGGCTGCATTTTTGTTTAATGTTTTTGCGTCGATAGTAACCAGCTCGAAACCAGAAGTTAAAGAACCGATTGAACTGCCTCCCAATTTTAAGTCTTTATTAAGTTGCAGTTTTGGAGTTTTATTTTCGGTTTTCAATTCAATATTAAGTGTTTGGGTAACCTCTTCAATTAAAATGGCTTTTTGTTTCAACCCCAAAAAGTCGAATGTTAAAATTTCTCCCGTTTTTGCTTCGATTGTATAAAACCCTTTGAAGTTCGTTTTTGCGCTTTCATTTCGGTTTTTTACAAGTATTTTAGCGCCTGAAAGAGCTTCGTTTTTATAAGTTACAAAACCAGAAATCGTTTTAAAACTGGTATTTTTTTGAGTTTGAGAAGATAAAATATAAGGAAAAAATAGAAAGAGTAAGAGAAATTTGGTGTACATAGTTTGGAATACGAATATTTTTTAAATCGCTCAAATTCTATGCCATAAATAAACTTTAAAATTAAATGTTATGGTTGTATTTTATAAATGTCTCATAAAAAAATAAAAACTTTTCTTCTTCAAGCAACCTTTTTAAAGCTTTGGTAGTCTCTATATTTGTAAGGCAATAAAAAACGGAATTAAGAGGCTTGAAAATTATCGAATTGCATAACGAAAAGTCGCTCATAAAAAAAGCGATAAACAACAATAGAGAAGCACAAAAGCAACTCTTTGAGCAACATTCGCCTAAAATGTTAGGGGTTTGCAGGCAATATGTAAAAGATTTGCACCATGCAGAAGATTTAATGTTGCAAGGTTTTTTAAAAGTTTTTACCTACTTACACAAGTTTAAACACGAAGGAAGTTTCGAAGGTTGGATTCGCAGAATTATGGTAAATACCTGTATTTCTTACCTCCGAAAAAAAAATGTGGTCGATGTATCTAACGAAGACTATGTTTTTAATGACGCTGCCACAGAAAGTTTAGAGAATACCTCTGTAGAAGACATTCAAAAACTAATAGATACATTGCCAGAAGGTTACAAAATGGTATTTAATTTATATGCCATAGAAGGTTATAAACATTCAGAAATTGCAGAAAAATTAGGAGTTTCTGAAAGTACATCGAAATCGCAATTATTTAAAGCACGTAAATTATTGCAACAGAATTATAAAATAATGAATCAAACAATTCATGGAAACAAATAAGTTAGACAACAACGTAAAAAAGAAGCTCGAGAACAGAACTATAAAACCATCAGATTCTGCTTGGGAACGCTTGTCTGCGCAATTAGATGAGCAACCAAAGCAAAAAAAGAAAGGTTGGTTTTTTTATATCGGCTATGCAGCAAGCATTTTGGCTTTCATTTCTTTAGGAATTTACCTATTTTCTAATGATGATGAAATGCAAACTCCAAAACAAATTATTGTAGAAGAAACGATAGATACCATTTCAATAAAAAATAAAATAGATAAAATGTTTAATGAAGTTCCTGTAGAAAAAGCAATCGTTAAAAATGATAAAGTAGAGGAGAAGCCAGTAAAAAAAGAGGTTTTTAAAAATAATGTTATTGCGAATAAAAATACAAATGTCCGTTCGAGCGCAGTCGAGCACTCAAATAAAAGAATAATTGCTAAAAATAAAATTAAACCTTTAGTAAAAAAACGTCAAAATAATTCATCAATAATTGCAAAAGTTAAAGAAAATAGTAAGAATTTAATTTCTGATTCTAATGTTTCAAAAAAAGATACGAACGCATCAAAAATAAATTCAAAAACCACCAATAGTAGCATAAAAGTAAATAGCGAAGATTTGCTATATGCAGTCACACACTCCGAAAGCGAAGTAAAAAAATATTATGCGAAATACAATGTTACCAAAGAAGATGTTTTAAAAACGATTAAAAGTGAGCTCAAAAAATCGAATTTAAAAGTAAATCCAGAAACTATTTTAGCAGAAGTAGAACGCACCATTAACCACGACACTTTTCAGAATAACTTTTTAAATACATTAAAAAATAAAATCACAAATATTGCCACTGCAATTGCAAATAGAAACAATTAATAAAAAAAACGGTTGTGTATTTTTAATTAAAATATTCGAAAAATGTAAGTTCGAGTGATTTTTGAGGAACAAAAAAAGTATCGAGAACTATTTAAAAGCTAAAATTTTTATTGTTGATACAAACTTTACTCATTTCAATCGTAAAATTTATTGGAATTTTATCAATACACACAAGAATTAATAAAAAAATTAAAATATAAAATATTATGAAGAAAATAGTACTAATAATCGCCTTGTTTGTAACAACCATCGCTACAGCACAAACAAAAACATTCGAAAAAGAAGTTCGAAAAATTTCAAAAAGAATAGACCTTATTACAAAAACACAAAAAGATTCTTTAAAAATGAAGGTCATAGAAATTGATAAAAAGTTAGAAAACGGAGAAATTACAAAAGCAACTGCAGATGCTCTAAAGAAAGAAGTTGCAAGTTACCATGCCCAACAAATAGAGCTAAAGGTTGGCGAACAAGAAAGGTTGTTACAATTATTGGTACAAGATAAAACGAACGGAAAAATTGTTAGCGCTTCTGAAAGCGATTTTTTAGAAGATGAAGTAAATACATTTAAAATTGGAAACAAAGTTTTTCGTTTTACAGTAGATGAAGAACAAACCAACGAAAAAAGTCGAAACAAGAAAAGAAAAAGAGGCTATAATAAAAGAACTACAAGTCAGTTTGTGTTTGCAATGGGCGTAAATAATGTGTTAGAAAACAATAAATTATCTTCTTTAAAAGATTCCGAATACAAATTTTGGCAATCACATTTTTACGAGTTGGGTTTTACCTGGAAAACAAGATTTACAAAACAAGCTTCTCAGCTATATTTTAAATACGGAATTTCTTTTCTTTGGAATAACCTACGTTTACAAAACAACCAACAACATGTTTTTGATGGCAATATGACCAATATAGAAACTCGTATAGATGAAGAATTAACAGAAAGTAGATTGCGCCATGTACAAATGAATTTTCCAATGCATATTGAGTGGGATTTATCAAAAAATAAAAAATATAGAGATGGTTATGTGCACGATAGAACCAACAGATCTATACGTTTAGGAGTGGGAGGTTTTGTAGGCTTTAAATTAGGTACCAGACAATATTTAGAATATAATGATGGGAATGGAGTAGAAAAAAAACAAATAGAGTACGATAATTTTAATATGAACACTGTTAATTATGGTTTAAGTGCTTATTTAGGTTATAGATCTACCAGTTTTTATGTAAAATACGATTTAAATCCACTATTTAAAGATACAGAAATAAGAAATATTTCTATGGGAATTCGTTTAGATTTAAACTAAAATTCTTGTTTATACCCATTATTGTTTGAAATTACTGGAAAAGAAATGGATGATTTTTTTCTTTATATAAAGAAGAAAACGAAAGCATAGCCTTAACTAAGGTTTTTTTATTCTGAAATAGAAAGGAAAAAAAGGTGATTGATTACAGGATTTTCAAATGGTAAATGATATTAATAGTGTTGTAAACGTTTTTTAAGCAATAGCAACGCTATTTTTACATTCAAAAAAAGCTCCTAGATTCAAATGCTAGTGCAAGTTTTTGATAGGATTTTCCTACGGGTTTTACCCCGTTAGGAAAAGTCCAAAAAAAGTCAAAGATTTGTGATATGAACTACAAACAATTAACTTTCGAACAAAGGTACTCAATAGAATTAATGCTTAAGGCAAAAATTAGTAAAAAAGAGATTATTAAATCACTTTGTATTAATGAAAGTACTTTTTATAGAGAATTGAAAAGGAACTCAAAACCTAGGACTTATAGTGCTAAACACGCACAAAAATTAGCTGATGAGCGTAAAAAAGAAGGCCATTATAAGACTATTTTTTCAACGGAAATGAAAAAAATAATCAAAGAAAAAATGATTAAATTTCAATGGTCTCCAGAACAGATAGTTGGTTGGTGTAAACTTAAAGCAATACAGATGGTCTCTCACGAGCGAATTTACCAATATGTTTGGCAAGATAAAAGACAAGGAGGATTGCTTTATAAAGAACTACGAACAGGTCAAAAAAAATATAAAAAAAGGTATGGAAGTAAATCCAATAGAGGACAAATACCCGATAAAGTGTCTATAGAAAAACGTCCAAAAATTGTAGAACTCAAAGAAAGAGTAGGTGATTTAGAATCTGATTTAATTATAGGAAAAGACCATAAAGGAGCTTTATTAACCATTGTAGATCGCTATTCTAGTTTTTTATGGATTGAAAATGTGACAGGAAAAAAAGCAGATATGATTACAAAAATGACTATAAACACTTTAGCACCACATAAAAAATGGGTTCGAACAATTACCAATGATAATGGAAAAGAGTTTGCAGGACATAAAAAAATAGCAGAAAAATTAAATTGTGATGTCTATTTTGCTCACCCTTATAGCTCTTGGGAACGTGGACTTAACGAGTATACGAACAAACTTATCAGACAATATTTCCCAAAAAATGAACACTTGGATAATGTCAAACAAAAGGATATTTTTGAAACGGTAAACAAACTCAATAATAGACCAAGAAAAAAGTTAGGATACAGAACCCCTAAAGAGGTTTTTTATCAATTTATTAACCAAAATCAAAAACTTGCACTTGGTACTTGAATCTACGGCTTTAAAATATTGTAAATAAGATGATTTAAATATTAAAAAAGTTACTATATTTGCACCCTTAAAAATAAACAATAAATAATTAATTTATGAATCATTACGAAACTGTTTTCATTTTGAATCCCGTTTTATCTGATACTCAGATAAAGGAGACAGTACAAAAGTT
Organism: Polaribacter batillariae; assembly: GCF_017498485.1. NCBI lineage: Bacteria > Pseudomonadati > Bacteroidota > Flavobacteriia > Flavobacteriales > Flavobacteriaceae > Polaribacter > Polaribacter batillariae. The sequence continues at coordinate 3,699,020 of NZ_CP071795.1, forward strand.
CGAAGATTATTTAGTTTCTAAAGGAGCTAAAATGATCTCAAAAGAAGATTGGGGCTTAAAGAAATTAGCGTACCCAATTCAAAAGAAAAAAAGTGGTTTTTATCACTTATTCGAGTACAAAGTTGCAGGAGAAGAAATCGCTGCGTTTGAATTAGAGTTTAGAAGAGACGATAGCGTTATGCGTTATTTAACGGTAAAACTAGACAAACATGCTGCAGCTTGGGCAGAAAAAAGAAGAGAACGTGTTAAATCTACAAAAAAATAAGAAATGGCATCAATAGAACAACAAGCAAAAGGAGGTAAATCTGCTGACGTTAGATATTTAACGCCATTAGATATAGACACTAAAAAAGAAGAAAAATACTGTAGATTCAAGAAAAAAGGAATCAAGTATATCGATTATAAAGATGCAGATTTTTTAATGTATTTGGTAAACGAACAAGGTAAAATTTTACCAAGACGTTTAACAGGAACATCATTAAAATATCAACGTAAAGTAGCGCAAGCAATTAAAAGATGCCGTCATTTAGCGTTAATGCCTTATGTTGGAGATTTACTAAAATAATAAAGACGTAAACAATGGAATTGATATTAAGACAAGATGTAGAAAACTTAGGGTTTAAAGACGATATTGTAGACGTTAAAAACGGATATGGTAGAAACTTCTTAATCCCAACAGGACAAGCTGTTTTAGCAACCTCATCTGCAAAGAAAGTTTTAGCAGAGAATTTAAAACAAAGAGCTTATAAAGAAGCTAAATTAATTGAAGATGCTAACAAAATAGCAGAAAAAATTAAAGGATACGAAATTAAAATTGCCTCTAAAACAGGTTCAGGAGACAAATTATTTGGTTCTGTTAACAATATAGATTTAGCCGCTGCAATAGAAAAAGCAGGAACAGAAATAGATAAGAAATTTATTAAAGTTGTTGGTGGTTCTGTTAAAAGATTAGGTAAATACGAAGCTTCTGTGCGTTTACACAGAGAAGTAGTTGCAGATATTACTTTTGAAGTTGTTGCAGAATAGTAACAAACTTTTATTATAATTTACAAAAAGCTCGTTAGAAATAACGAGCTTTTTTACTTCTAACTTCTAACTTCTAACTTCTAACTTTTAACTTCTAACTTCCAACTTCCAACTTAAAGATGAAATACAGACAACTTACCAAGGAACAATTCGAAAGCTTACACAAAGAATTCGCACGATTTTTAGCATCACAAAGTATCGATGCAAAAGAATGGAACAAAATTAAAGCAGAAAAACCAAAGGTTGCAGAAGAAGAAATGAATGTTTTTTCGGACGTAGTTTGGGACGATGTGTTAACCAAAGTAAAATATATAGAACATTTTTCTAAAACTTCGGCAAATCTATTTAAATGCGAAGATGAAGAAATTCATAGAATTGCGATCAAAATAAATTGGGACATTAATTTATTAGAACAAAAAGGATTCGAGTGGTTACTAAAAAATCCTATGGACAATTCCGTGGAAATCTTTAAAGGCTCAAAACCCTATAATAACGAGAGAAATATAGAAATTTTCGATTTAATAGAAAAAGGAAGTTCTATTTCTAAAGGAGAAATTTTCGAATATTTTAATCAGTTGATCTCATAATTCTCCTGCAAGGTTTTTAAAACCTTGTAGGTATATTTTAATGTTTTTTTGAGCTATTTCCTGCTTGGAAATTATCTTTAACGAAGTAGAAAAACTATATCTTTTTGTGAAAAATAAAAAGGATGTCGTTTCAATAAAGGTTAAACTTATTTGTAAACTTTCTGTAAATTCCTTTTACTACACGTATTTATTTTAAATATAGTATGCATTCTTGTTTTCACAAGAATAACAAATTAACTTAACAACTTCAACAATTTGTCCGTTCCAGAACTCGCAACATCTTTAATAATGGTTAAATTATTAAAATCGTTTTTAGAAACTGCAGGTTTTGGGTCTATAAAATAAATAGGAGTATTGGGTTTAACATAATTAACCAAACTTGCAGCAGGATATACTTGCATAGAAGTTCCAATAATTACTAAAATATCTGCAGTTTGGGTAATTTCTGCAGCTTTCTCTAACATAGGTACCATTTCTCCAAACCAAACAATATGCGGTCTTAATTGACTTTTCTTTGCGCATAAATCACCTAAAACTAAGTCTTTTTTCCATTCTAAAATATCATTTTCATCAGTAGAACTTCTAACTTTTAGTAGTTCTCCATGTAAATGAGTTACATTTTTACTTCCAGCTCTTTCGTGTAAATCGTCAACATTTTGGGTAACAATTTCAACATAAAAATTTTTTTCTAACGCCACTAAATTAAAATGAGCTTTGTTAGGTAAGACCTCTAATAATTGTTTTCTACGCTGATTGTAAAAGTCTAAAACCAACTCAGGGTTTTTTGCAAAACCATCTGGAGTGGCAACCTCCATAACATCATGTCCTTCCCACAAACCATTTGCATCTCTAAACGTATTTATACCACTTTCAGCAGAAATTCCTGCACCCGTTAAAACAACTACTTTTTTCATCAATTAAAATGTTTTAATAAATTTGATTTAGGGTAAAAATAATAGTTTTAAGTTTGTTTTTATGATTGATCAAAAATTATTAACCTATTTCGAAGGATTTTTAACAGAAAAAAGAAAATCGCTCTTCAAAAAAATTTTAGAAGATAGAACAAGACACTTTACAGTGGTTTTAGAAGACATTTATCAGGCTCATAATGCTAGTGCTGTTGTAAGAACTTGCGATATTTTTGGAGTGCAAGATATACATGCAATTGAAAATAAGTACAATAATAAAGTTTCACGTCATGTTGCAAAGGGATCACAAAAATGGTTAAATCAATATAGATATAGAAATGATGGCGATAACACTAAAACTTGCTTAGATAAATTAAAAGCGAAAGGGTATCAAATTATTGCGACAACCCCACATAACAATTCTTGTTTATTACAAGATTTCGATATTTCTAAAAAATCGGCTTTTGTATTTGGAGTAGAGGCAGCAGGGGTTTCGGATTATGTTTTAGAAAATGCAGATGGTTTTCTTAAAATACCCATGGTTGGTTTTACAGAAAGTTTAAATATTTCTGTGGCAGCCGCAATTATTTTACAAGATGTGACTACAAAACTTCGAAATTCTAATGTTAATTGGCAACTTTCTTCAAAAGAAAAAGAAATTTTGTATTTTAATTGGATAAAGAAAACGATTAAAAATGTCGATAAAATTGAAGAAAGATATCATCAAAATTTAGAATTATGAATCCAAAAGTAGCAGAATACATCAGCAAAAAAGAAAATTGGCGAAAAGAATTAGAAGCTTTACAAGCTGTTTTTTCTGATTTACCTGTAGAAGAAACGATAAAATGGGGGGCTCCAACCTATGTTTATAATGGAAAAAATATTGTGGGTTTGGCAGCTTTTAAAAACTATTGTGGGTTATGGTTTTTCCAAGGATCATTATTAAAAGACAAACATAAAGTGTTTGTAAATGCACAGGAAGGAAAAACGAAAGCAATGTTGCAGTGGCGTTTTTCTTCATTAGAAGAAATCGACAAAAATTTAATAAAAGCCTACGTTTTAGAAGCTATTGAAAATGTAAAGTTGGGCAAGGAAATAAAACCTAACAGAACAAAAAAAGAGTTGATAATTCCTGAAGAGTTACAAAAAGAACTAAATTCAAACAAACATTTTAAAGAAAAATTCGAAGCGTTTTCTAACAGTTACAAAAGAGAATATGCGAATTACATTTCCGAGGCAAAAAGAGAAGCTACTCGTGTAAAAAGGTTACAAAAAATTATTCCAATGATTTTAAATGGAGCAGGGCTGCATGATAAATATAAGAATTGTTAAGTTTTTCTATTTGTTATACCCATTATTGTTTGAAATTACTGGAAAAGAAATGGACGGTTTTTTTCTTTATATAAAGAAGAAAACGAAAGCATAGCCTTAGCTACGATTTTTTTTATTCTGAAATAGAAAGGAAAAAAAGGCGATTTATTACAGGATTTTCAAATGGTAAATGGTATTATTATTGCCTTTCGATTTCGTTTGAGATAAACTCCAAGCTAAAACTGCTTCTTGTGTTTGTCATTCATGCGTAGGCAGGAATCTAAAATAAAGGTTTAGAATTAATACCAAAGATAAATTTCTACCTTGCTCAGGAATAAAAAGATGAGAAAAAACTAATCTACCATCACTTTTTCAATCGTAGCTATAGAATCGCAACGTTTAATGTACAAATGCACATTTTTTAAACTGTCTTTTCCAGTAACAAAGTATTCTGCACAGGGTTTTTGTCTTGGTTTTCCTTTTCCGAAATCAACATCACCATGATGTAAAATTGTGGCAATTTTTAAAGTATCAATATCAAATTTATGCATTGCATTTTTTGCATCATCAGAAAAAATACGTTTTTTGGTGCGAATGGTTTTTAAAGTTCGGGCATCCATGCCATAATCGAACGTTGCATTTTTCTTTTGCCAGAAAAAATAAACCCCCACAGAACCAATAGACAAGCCAATTAAGTAATAAAAAATCCTTTTTACGAGCATTGTTGAATTTTAAAGTGCAAATTTATGGAAAATGTGTGGTTTCTTAAGCTAGTTCTGGTGTTATTTTTATAGTAAAAAGTAAGGCTTACGACTGACTGATTTTAAGCCCACGAGACTGTTTAGGATTGATAAAGTAATTTATTTCAAACTTTTACCTTTCTCTACGAAAAAACTTTTGCGCTTTTTGTGTTTAAACTTTTAAAGAATCAGCAAATTAATATCTCTAAAGGGCAAATCGAACCAATCTGCAACTGTTTTATTGGTAAGAATTCCATGATAAAAATACATTCCGTTTCTTAAGCTTTTATCGAAACGAGCTGTATTTTCGAAACCACCTTCTTCAGCAATATTTAATAAATAAGGTGTAAAAATATTACTAATAGAAACAGAAGCGGTTCTAGAATAACGTGCAGGAATATTGGGCACACAATAATGTATTACCCCATGTTTTACATAAGTTGGTGTTTTATGCGTAGTTACATTAGAAGTCTCGAAACAACCACCTCTGTCTATACTTACATCTACAACCACAGCACCTTCTTTCATTTTTTCAATCATTTCTTCTGTGGCACAAATTGGCGATCTATTTTTACCTCTAATTGCTCCAATAGCAACATCACAACGCATTAAGGCTTTTAAAACCGATTTTGGTTGAATGGTAGAGGTATAAATAGGTGCGTGTAAACAATCTTGTAATTTTCTTAATTTACTTATAGAATTGTCGAAAACTTTTACTCTAGCCCCTAAACCAATGGCTGTTTTTGCGGCATATTCTCCTACAGTTCCTGCGCCAAAAATTACCACACTTGTGGGTGGAACTCCACCAATATTGCCAAATAATAAACCATTTCCTTTATTTACTCCACTCATTAATTCGCCCGCAATTAAGATGGAAGCAGTTCCAGCGATTTCGCTTAGCGATTTTACAATTGGGTACGAATCGTGTTCGTCTTTAATATAGTCGAATGCAATGGCTGTAATTTTTTTCTTGGCTAAACATTCGAAATATTTTTTAGATTGCGTTTTTAGTTGCAAAGAAGATATTAAAATTGCGTTTGGGTTGATAAACTCAATTTCTTTTTCGGTAGGTGGTGCAACTTTTAAAACAATATTGCATTTAAAAGCTTCTTCTACATTATAAGAGATTTTAGCACCGGCTTCAGAATACTCTTTATCTGTATAGTTCGATCCATCTCCAGCACCAGTTTCAATAACAATTCTGTGTCCGTTTGCAGTTAAAGCGCCGACAGCATCTGGTGTTAAACAAACTCTTTTTTCGCTTAATTGGGTTTCTTTTGGCAAGCCAATAAACAATTCTCCTTTTTGTTTTTTAATTTCTAATTTTTCTTCTTGAGGAATTAGTTCTTCTTTACTAAATGGAGAAAATGAACTCATACTTTTGGTTATTTTAGTTGAATGTTACGTTGTCCATTTTCTAAAGTAGATAAACGAATTGCAACGGATTCTAAAGGTAATAAATTTTCGACATTTTCTGGCCATTCAATTAAACACCAATCGTTATTATACAAATAATCTTCAATTCCCATATCTAAGGCTTCATTTTCGTCTTCAATTCTATAAAAATCGAAATGAAAAACTTTTGTATTTTGGGATGTTTGGTATTCGTTTACCAAAGAAAAAGTAGGAGAGGAGATGTTGTCTAAAACCCCTAATTGATTGCAAATTTCTTTAATAAGTGTTGTTTTTCCAACCCCCATTTCTCCATAAAATAACAACGTTTTGTTGTTTACTGAAGAAATAATTGTTTTTGCTATTTCTTGTAAATCTTCTAAAGAATAGTTCTTATTCATAACTACAAAAATAGAAAACTAATTAGTATTTTATTGTAGTAGATTCGATAAATTTCACGGATATAATTATCTGTTTAAAAACAAAATAGAAATGGTATATTTACTAAATGGAAACAAAACATTAGCAGAAATTTTAAATGAGAAGCAATTTTATATTTCTATTATTATAGAACTAGAGCTTTTAGCAGATAAAGAAACTACAGATGAAAAAGAAAAAGTAGTTAAAGAATTTGTTTCAGTATATTATATGGGTAATTCTACTCATTTATCTAATGAAGAAAACCCATGTTACCCATAAAAATAGTGAACTTAGTTCAATACTCAACAGCCATTTTAAAGGAAAATTAAATTTAGCTCGTGTTAAATTGATTTCTTACTTTGTGATTGCTCTATGCAAGGTGCAAACAGTAACTTTTGGGAAATTAGCAAATGCTTTTGACACTTCTGCTGATTCGAGTTCTTCTCTAAGGCGTATTCAACGTTTTATAGCAAATTACTCTTTAGATGCTAACCTTATAGCTCGTCTTGTTTTTAATCTTTTACCAGAACACGAAAACTTGATTTTCTAATTTTTATCTCTTTTAATAAACCTGAAAAAGCACAACAAAACTTCGCAAAAGATGGCAAATTGAAATGTGTTTTAAAGCAATGAAATCGAGTGGATTTGATGTGGGAAAAACGCACTTAAAAGATATTCAAAGAATTAAAAAATTACTGTTGCTAGTAATCTTTATTTTTGTTTGGTGTTGTAAAATGGGAATACATTTACATCAGAAAAAACCGATTCTAATTAAAAAAAACACGGTAGGAAAGCTAAATCTATATTCAAACATGGACTTGATTTCTTAGCAAAAATACTCTTAAGCTCTAAAAATTTAACTAATATAGAATTTTATCAGTTTTTGTCATGTACTTAGGAAAAAAAATTATACAATTTTATGATAATTTATATCTATTTTTTTTATATATTGTATAAGTTTTTCTTATGAGAATAAAAATTTATACTGTTTTAACTAAAGCCCCTAATCTAATGAACACGAACAGAGAAAAAAATGTGTTATTCAAAAAAATAATACAACTCAAAAAAAGCATCTTTTTATTACTAATTTTAATTTCAGCGAATAATTATTCGCAATCCCCCTCTTTTGTTGGTAGCAGATCTAATTGTAGAAATGCTGCTGGAGCACCCATAACCGTTGCTGTACCTCCTGGAAGTGCAAACGATTTGCTAATTGCCTCTGTAAATGGTAGTGATAATACTAGTAGGTTTATTAATATAACAGCTCCTTCTGGTTGGACGTTGTTAAGAACTGGATTTTCTGGTGATCGAACAACAACATTAGCCGTATTTTACAAAATAGCAACGAATGCAGAACCCACTTCTTATTCTTTTAGTGTAGATTTTAGCAATAGACTTTGTGCCTCAATTGTTAGATACGATAATGTAGTTAATGTTGATAACAACCCAATTTATGCTTCAGCTATTTCTACTTCTCCATCATCTTTTTCTTCACCTGTATCACCATCCATAAACGCATCCATGGAAGAAAATATAATTTTAAGAATCGTTGGTGTAGATAACGATTATACTCTAACAAGACCTTCAGGAACAACACAAAGAATAAATATCAATAATTTTTTAACTACCCAAGGAATTGCTGAAAGATGCCAACTAACAGCTGGTAACACTGGTACAGCAACCTGGACATATGGAAGAGATGGAAGAAGAGGTGGTTGGGTTTCAGTTACTCTAGCTTTTTCAGTTATAAAACCTATAGATCCGTGTGATGCAGTAGCATCTGGTAATTTAGATACAGATAACGATGGCATTTCAGATATTTGTGATTTAGATGATGACAATGATGGTATTTTAGACACTGTTGAGTCCAACCCCAATTTTATTGGAGGTACAGCCACACAAAGCTCTTCTTTAGGCAACCGTACTTGCCCAAACAACAGCTGTTCTGCCAGTTTGGCCAGAGATGGCAATACCAGTGGAAATTTTAGCAGTGGCTCTGTTACACATACCAATACTCAAAACAATCCTTGGTGGTTGCTAGACATGGAGGTTGATACAACCATTAGTACTGTAGTGATACACAACAGAACCGATTGCTGTGGCAATCGATTAGATAATTTTATTTTAGAAGTATTAGATACAAACAACAACGTGGTATATACCCATAACAATGGTTCTGCTGCAGCTGTAAATACCATTAATGGTATTAATACTTTAGGAAGAAAAATAAGAATTCGATTGGTAGGAAGCAACAGAGTTTTAAGCCTTGCGGAAGTTGTTGTACAGCTTGCCAATGCATTAGACATCGATAGAGATGGCATTCCTAATTCCCGAGATTTAGACTCAGATAATGATGGTTGTCCTGATGCCACAGAAGCTGCAACGCCTAGTATTTTAAAATCTAGTGGAAACAATGCCAATGATGGTATTGCAAACAATACCCCAAATGCTGCTATAGATACTGCACAAGACCCTGTAGGTAGCAATGGTTTGGCAAATAGTTTAGAAAATACAGATACGAACACCGCTATAAATACAAACGCATTTTCAACTACAAATTACCGTAATTATGCGCTAAATAATAGTAAAAATGGTTGTGGAAATCCAATGATTACACAAATCTATTGGAAAGGAACAGAAAAAATAATTGAAGTAACCAATAGAGATGCTTCTAAAATTGTAGTGCCTAATGCTGCAAATCTTAATTTATTTAACAACGGAGTAACCGCTGTTAGAACTGCTACTGCTAGTAATACTGAAGAAATATTGGCTGGAGAATCCGTTTTATTTACAGCCTCTGCAACCATGGTAGCTCCCATCAAAACAGAAACTCCTGTTGTAGTAACCCCTTCTGTTATCGCCTTTGATAACTCCAATGACATCCTTACAATATCTAGCAATGGAAAAGCAAACAATAATTTCGCTTGGAGAACTCGTAAAGATGCCATACAAAATTTAACAGATAATACTTCTCTGGTTCGAATAGATGAAATTCTACAACCTACTAATGCCTATAATCCTAATGAATGGACTGTGTTTATAGACGATGCAATTGCGACAACTTTCAATAACTTTTTACGTCATCCGCACAGTGCTGTACTCTCTGAAATTACAACTCCTGTACCTACAGAATCCAATACCTTATTAGGATTGCATCGGTTTGGAAAAACCACAAGAATAGGCAATACTTGGAGTAATGGAACGCCAGATAAATCTCGATTTGTAGCCATCAATGAGAACTACATGCACAGTGGTAAAAAGTTAATTGCTCGCAAATTAGAAGTGCAAGAAAATCGTATTTTATCTTTAGACAATCAAGTTTTAATAGTCACCGATAACCTTCATATTGCAGATGCTGCTGAAATTCGTCTCATAGGTACCAGTCAATTAATTCAAACACACCCTGGAACTGCCAATGCAACAGGAAATGGTAAATTGTATATAGACCAAAATTCTGATTTGGCAAGTGTATATAGGTTCAATTACCTAGGGGCACCTGTAACTTCTTTAGGAGCTTTAAACTATACTGTAGAGAGTGTGTTAAAAGATGGTACAAACCCGCTTTCACACACAGGTATTGTGGGGCAAAGTTCTACTAATATTGCTAGAAATATTAATTTTGTTGGTGGCTTAGATGGAAGTTCTGGAACTCCTATCAATATTTCAGAAAAATGGATATATACCTTTGCAAGCGCAGAAGGAAAAGGTGCCAATTGGGTATGGAAAGGTAAAAATGGAACCATTGCTCCTACTGACGGTTTTATTCTTAAAGGAACAGAGGTGGCTCAAAATTATACCTTTGTAGGCAACCCCAATGATGGAGAATTGAGAACTGCTGTGGGCGCAAGTGAATCTTACTTGCTAGGAAATCCATACCCTTCTGCTTTAAACGGATTAAAATTTATACAAGACAACATCAATTCTATAGATGGTACCTTGTATTTCTGGGATCATGTTGGGGAAGAAAGTACAGCAGAAGCTACTGATGGCCATCTCTACAATGGGTATATTGGTGGGTATGCTACTTTAAACCTTTCTATGGCTGTTGCTGCTGTTAGCAAACCTTTGGTAGGGGCTTTCAATATTAAATTAGAAGCAGAAAATACGGTTACCAATGGCACAAATACTACAGAAGGAACTAGAAATATCATTACCTTAAATAATAATCTTGGTTTTATAAAAATTAATGCCATTACTAGAGCTACAGATAAAATCGAACTTACCTATACTGCTCCTACAGAAAAATTACTAAGGTTCGTTGTAGATGGCAAAGCTAGAAAAACCTATACCCTGCCTGCAAGTGCAAATTACACCACATTTACCATTAACGAATGTGTTACTGTAGGGGCTTCTGTACGTTTTGAATCTTTAGACAGAAACTCCATTTCTATAGACTATCTAACAATAAGTGATGATGATGGTAACATTTCTTGTGCACCTGCTCCTGGTACAGATGCCTCTTTGTACAAAACTCCTGGTACATACATTCCTGTAGGACAAGGTTTTTTTATTAGTGGAGATACAGATGGTGGTCCTATTGTATTTAACAACAACCAAAGACAATTTGTTACCGAAAATTCTGGAAATGCCGTGTTTTTTAAAACCAATAAAAAAACAAAAAAGAGTATTGATGACGATATGGGAGACTTTAACAAACTTCCGTTTATAAAACTAGGAATGGACTTTGTAAATACAGAACGAGAAAGCCTACACAGACAAATTGGGGTTTCTTTTAGCGCAAACAATACTTTTCAGTTCGAAAAAGGATATGACAGCCCTGTAAACGATTTAGGAGAGACTGATATATATTGGAAATTTCCAGAAAACGACCATAAATACGTAATTGCAGGTATTGGAAATGTATCTTACGATTTAGAAATCCCTTTTGAAATTACCATGGATTATGATGGCACCAACATTCTTAAAATTGATGATAGTTTTGCCATTGAAGCCGATATTTTTCTAAAAGATAAATTAAAAAATAAAAACTATTTATTAAAAAATAAAGAAGTGGCATTGCAATTAAAAAAAGGAACACATAAAAATAGGTTTGCAATTGTATTTGAAGAAAGTAAAATTATAGAGGAAGTTCAAAATCCAACAGAAGAAAAAGAGAAAGAAATTACAGTCTTTTTAGATGCTCAAAACAGTGCACTAATGTTACAAAATAAAGGGGAAATTTTAATTGAAAAAGTAACCTTATACAACTTGTTAGGGCAAAAAATTCAAAGTTGGGAAAACCTTGAAAAAACAACAGAATACAGTCTTAAAATTAAAAATTTCCCAGAAAATATATACATTGTAAATGTAAAAACAGAGGAAGGAAAGATCTCTAAAAAAATAATATTCGAAAAGTAATTACCCTATACCATTTATGATTTGAAATTACTGTAAAAGAAAATGATGATTTTTATTTATATAAATTAGAAAATTAAAGAATAGCCTTAAACTACGATTTCTTCTTATAATAAAATAGAAAGAAGAAAAAGGTGTTTTACTAAGATAATTTCAAATCATAAATAGTATAGCAAACATTAAATTTGCTCCAAAATATTTCTCCGCAAAATTTACTTAGCATCTTCTATAAAATTGAAAAAAATGTAAGGCTTTCTTTAGTACATGACAAAAATATAATTTACTGATAATCAACAAATTATACCATTTAAACATTGAAACTACTGTAAAAGGGTTTTAGATAAATTTCATAACCAGTTATGGACTTAATCGTATTCTGACTCATATCATTAACAAGTTGTTCAATTTTTGATTCAAGTATATCTAAAGTGTCATAGATTTTCATAGCGATTTTGCTTTTTAGATATTGCCATATTTTTTCAGCAGGGTTTAGTTCTGGGCAGTATGGTGGGATTGGCAATAAGATAATATTATCAGGTAGTTTTACATCTTTAGTAGAATGGAAAGCTGCATTATCGATTATAATAATTTTGAGTTCTGATGGATTGTAAGTACTCAAGTCGTTAAGATACTGTACAAAAAAGTCTTTACATACAGTATCAGTTATCATACAGAAATGCTCACCTGTTATAGGTGAAAAGCTTCCCCACAACCATTTACTTTGATAACTGTGCTTGTATTTACCTATAGGCTTTATACCTTTAGCAGTGATAACTTTTTTCTGTTTGGTAATTAATCCAAACCTACTCTCATCCTGAAAATATAGATTTACAGAAGTATGCTTATTGTTATTGAGTTTAAGTCTAAATAATTCAAATGATTTTTTAAGGTTTTTTAAAAACCGCTTCGGCTCTTGGGTCTTTTTTGTAATGAGACTTCCTTGATACTTTTAGTCTAGATTTATGTTTACGCCTACAATGTGCATAAAGCGTCCCATAATCAATCGTCTCACTAAAAGTAGCCTCTATAAGACCTTGAAGCTCCACATAAGAGGTAACTGTTGTTTGTGGATTGGTTAATTGGGTAGCTATAAAATCAATAACCCTCTCAGAAATAACACGAGTGTTATTACCGCCTACTTTTATGGTAATTAATTCTGAAAGACCGTAGCTATTATAGGTTTTTAACCATTCTCTAATTGTCTTTTCTGTAAAACCCAATTTATAAGCTAACTGACTTTGGTAAACTACCTTACCTTGCTTTACTAAAATAAGAACTTTCAAACGACCTCGTTCACGTTCCGATTTTGCTTTTCTTAATAGTGAACTCAATTCTTCTTCACTCTCTTTTACTGTAATATTTATCTGTTTTGGCATAAAAACAAGATACAAAATATTACAGTAATATCAAAGTTTATTTAGTATTAATTGTTAAATAATTTGTTTAAAACATTGATTTTCAGCATATTATATGAGTAATTCTACTCATTTATCTAATGAAGAAAACCAATGTTATCCATAAAAATAGTGAACTTAGTTCAATACTCAACAGCCATTTTAAAGGAAAATTAAATTTAGCTCGTGTTAAATTGATTTCTTACTTTGTGATTGCTCTATGCAAGGTGCAAACAGTAACTTTTGGGAAATTAGCAAATGCTTTTGACACTTCTGCTGATTCGAGTTCTTCTCTAAGGCGTATTCAACGTTTTATAGCAAATTACTCTTTAGATGCTAACCTTATAGCTCGTCTTGTTTTTTACCACAGTACTTTGTTGTTTTTTCGTACTTTTTTTCGTTCAGTTTGTAGCGTTGGCAAAAGCATACTCTTTTGCAATTTTTGGTGTTGTGTTGGCTGGTGCGAATTGCAAATGTGTATGGCTTTTAGCGTTGGCAAATTCAGTTCGTAAAATTTCATCTATTTTGCTTATGAATTTCTCGTCTTTACTCTTTTTGTATTCAGTATAAAGGGCTAAAATTCGGTCAACTTGCGATTCTGATAAAGTGGATAAATCAAGTATTTTTGATTTGTTCAAATCGTTTGGCTCAAATTTCTTTAACCCATTTCCATATTCACGTCTATTATCACTGAATATTTCTTTAGCTACATCAGTTAGCAAATAAGCAAATAGAAAATCATCAGTAACCTTTGAAAATAAATTTGAGTTTGTAGGATAAACGCAATGAAAAGTAGTTAGATTAGAAATATTTGCCTCGTTTCGTATAAATTTAACACCATCTCTATTAAATACAGAGACCCAAATTGGTGCAGGTGGTCTATTCTCTAAAGAATACCAAGGTTTTCTGCATTTTGTTAAATACTTTTCATTTATCTTATCTTTAACGCCTTTTTCTATGTAAGCCAAAACATTTTTATTGGTAGAGTTTTTACCATCAAATAAATATACTAGTTCATTGTTTTTAACTAAATTTTTATAGTCAGATTCTGTAAAGAAATTACCTTTCACATCTTTTGCTTTGCAAATGCAAGGCTTCAAGTTTCCTTTTGGAATAGAAAACTCTTTAGCTTTAGATTTTTTGAATGTAAAATAATCATTTGCACCAGTCGCAATACCTCTCACAACTTTGGCATAAGTCGAAAAAGGTACAAGGTTTTTGTAATTAATTGAATTTTGTAATTGATAATATTTACGCCATTTAATATTTGGGTCTAAATCATTTAGTTTAAAAGTAAATTCGCCTCTTCCTTTTGGATATGACTTAATATAAGTATCAATTAGTTGTAAATCTGATTTAGAATCTATTGTTGATATATTTATTTCTGAATTGTTTTTGTCATTAGCCAAAAGAAGTATTGATGCAGTAGTCATAGCGTTATCAAATACATTTTCTTTAAAATCGATAATAAATAAATGTCTTAATGTTTTAGTTTTTAAAAGGTATTCTTTTACTAGTTTACCATAGTCGGAATTTAGAAATTCAGATGGAATAATATATGCAGCTCTACCATCCTTTTTTAATTGAAATATAGATTTTAAAAGGAATAATGTATATAGATTTGTAAAGCCGTTAAATTTAAATTTCAAATTATTTTCGACTTCTTGTAAGATTTGCTTATTGTCATAATCGTGAAATTTTAAATATGGTGGATTGCAAATAATTCCATCATATTTGTTTTTCCAATCATTAAACATATAATCTTCTAGTTTTAATGAAACGTTCTTTTGAGATTTAAAATATGCTTTTGCTTTACTGAAAATGGTTTCATCAATATCAAAACCTTTAATTTTTAAATTATCTAGTTTAGATAGTAAAGTCCTTGAGAATATCCCTAAACCAAAAGCTGGTTCTAAAACTGTTTTTAATGATTTGTTTCCTAGCAACCAGTCAGACATAATGTTTGCAATAGGTTGTGGTGTAAAAAATTGAGCAAATTCTTTCCGATGAGTTAGACTTGTTTTTTCTGTATATATTTTTTCTAACTCCATTTTAAAAATCTTTTATGTTTAATAATTCTTTAAGGCTGTCAATATCTAGATAAGCAGTCCCTTTTTCAAAGCTTACATAAAACAATAATCGTCCTCGACCCATTTCTCGCCTAACGCTTTTGTGTTCAGGTTCGAGAACTTTATAAGCAACTTGATTTGTATTACGTGTATTGATTTTTACAGTCGTTTTATTTTGATTCTTTATGTCTTGACTAATTTCATAATATGTTCCCTCTTTGTCAGGTTCCGTAAGTAAAGTCAAAATATTTTTAAAAGATATACCATAAGATTTGTCAAAGAAAACTTGAAAATAGTAATGTGGCACACTGAATGTTTCTGCCCATTTATATACGACTTTGACATCTTCTATTTTAGGTGTAATGCTTAAATAATCTCTTTTCTGAACAATGGTAATGTTATCTTTTAAGTCCTTAAAAAGCAATGAAAGTTGTTGAAGTCTATCAGTTGCTTTCCAGCTTGGTCTTCTAAAGTTTATAGCATTGATAGTTTCTTCATTAATACTATTTAAGATATCGATGAAGTATTTCTTCTTATCATCTTTTAAAATGTCCAAATATTCAGCTAATATTTTGTCTTTTACAGCGAGTGCTTCTTTAAGATGATATGCTGTTCTGTCTTGCATTTCTTTTTCGTATTTATCAATAAGAAATGCACTCGAACGTATTTCTAAACCTGCAATTGATTTTTTTACATAGTCTGTAATCGAAGAATGTTCAAGGTTGCTAATATCAAATCCAAGTTTAGCATCAAAATCAGTTTTTTTAAACACTAGTAAATCTGGTCGTTTTCCAATAGTATCTAATTCATCTTGAAAGTCTTTATAGAATTTATCAAATCCACTATCTCCAGCAATTAAGTCATCTGATTTTCCATAACGCACAGCTACATAATTCTCTGAAGTTTCATTGATAGCTCTGAAAATCAAATCTTCTGCCCAATCTCCTTGTTCTTTGTTAGTAATAAAGTTAGAAGATGCCTGTGTTGGTGGCGATGTTCTATCTCTTGGTATTGAGAAATCAATTATTGATGTAGGTATAGTTTTCGTAATTTCTCTTAATTCTTCAAAGTAGGTCATAGTGTTTTTCTGTATTTTATTTCTTGTTCAGCAACTTTTAAAACTTCAATTGCCTTTTTTTCATCTTTGATTAAGTCGTAAACTTTATTGGCGAGCCACAAAGTTTCTAATTCAGAATATGAGTACTTGAATAACTTACTTATAGTTGTAAGATGCTCTCTTTTAAGATTTTTTTGATTACTCTCAATTTTACTTAAATAGGCATCTCCAACTTTTAATTCATAAGCAAGTTCTCTTTGTAACATTCCTGTTTTCTCTCGTAGTTCTCGTATTTTTTGACCAATTGTCACTTTCCTTATTTTGACTTGACTTAATTTGGTCAAATATACTAAATGTTTTTGAAGTTTTTATTCAAGCGTTGGTAAATTTTAGCTCTTTTGGTTTTTAGAGCGTTGGCAAAAACCGAAAGTGCTAAAATTTGCGGCTGGTAGTATGAAACAAAACGTCTTTGTTTATGAAAAGTTGCGATTTTGTCTGCGAGGAATTTCCGAAGGAAATTCTGCAGTAGGCAAAAATGCAACCAATTTTAATAAGTCTAAAAGTAGCAATTTTTTATAAACAGTATTAGCAAATGCGTGTTTTTCTGTTTTTCTTGCTTGCGAAGGGAGTATCAGTCATTTGAATATGGGGTATTTTCCTAAACGGAGTACTCTTTAGTTATTTTAAAATAATCTCAAGAACCAATTCTTTAGTTAAAGGTTTTCCGTTTGCCATTTCTTTAATTTTACTAAAAGCGAAAACAAAGTTGCAACCATTTTTATAATGGGAACAACCGTAAGCCGTTTTTCCTTTTAAAATAGTTCCTTTTTTACATTTTGGGCAAACTATTTTATCAGAAGACTTCTCAACTGCGCTCGAAGAAACATTTGAATTGTCATTTCGACCTTGTGGAGAAATCTCAGTCTTTTTCTCATTTGCTTTTTGCTTTGGCTCAAATTTTAAAGCAAAATTTTCGTCAAAACGAATCAAGCCCTCTACTTTGCCAGCCTCTGTTTTAAAACCTTTTAAATTGGTTGTACAGCCCTTATCAATCAAACGAATTAACTGATTTTCTGAAACTTTTTTTTCGTAAATTTTAAAAGGAATTTTTAAATCGCAATTGTTTTTATATTCAGAACAACCAAAAGCAGAAGATCCTTTTAATAAGTGGCCTTTTTTACATTTTGGACAGGTTTTTCCAGCGACTTGTTTTTTCTTTTTGTCATTTCGACCTTGTGGAGAAATCTTTTTATTTTTTTGAGAGTTCTCGACTGCGCTCGAACTAACATTAGAGGAAATTCGTTTTTTAGAAGTATTGGATCGAACTTCATACACCAATTCATCTACCATTTTTTTCATATTGTTGATGAATGTACCAGCGTTGAATTCTCCTCGTTCAATTTCTTTCAAACGTTTTTCCCATCTTCCTGTAAGTTCAGCAGATTTTAATAATTCGTTATCAATAATATTAATTAAATCGATTCCTGTTTGTGTGGGTAAAACCAGTTTTTTCTTACGTTCGATGTATTTTCTTCGGAATAAAGTTTCAATAATACTTGCTCTTGTAGAGGGTCTTCCAATTCCGTTTTCTTTCATTAATTCGCGCATTTCATCATCATCTACTTGCTTTCCTGCAGTTTCCATGGCACGTAATAAACTGGCTTCTGTAAAATTTCTTGGTGGTTTGGTTTCTTTTTCTAAAAAAGAGGGTTCGTGTGAACCTTTTTCACCTTTTACAAAAGATGGTAAAGTAGTTTGTGCGTTTAATTCTTTTTTCACCTTACTTTCTTCTGTTTCAAAAACAACACGCCAACCTTTGGTTAAAATTTCTTTTCCAGTTGTTTTAAATGGTACTTCAGCAGCTTTACCTATTACTGAAGTGTTAGAAACATTAGAATCTGGATAAAAAACAGCAATGAATCTTTTGGTAATAATGTCATAAACTTGCTGTTGGTTGTATTGCAAATTTCCTTGAATTCCTGTAGGAATAATGGCGTGGTGATCGGTTACTTTTTTATCATCAAAAACACGTTTCGACTTTTTTATTTTCTTTCCTAAAAGAGGTTGAGTTAATTCTGAATAATTGGTTAATTTTGATAAAATTCCTGTAACTTTTGGATACAAATCATTGGGTAAAAAAGTAGTATCTACTCTTGGGTAGGTAACTACTTTCATTTCGTACAACTTCTGAACAATTTTTAGAGTATCATCTGCAGAAAACCCAAATTTATTGTTGCAATAGACTTGCAAGCCTGTTAAATCGAATAATTTAGGAGCATATTCTTTTCCTTTCTTTTTGATAACAGAAACAATTTCGAACTCAGATTGTGCAACTTTATCCGCTAAAACTTGTCCGTCTTCTTTTTTTAGAAAACGACCCTCTTCATAATTAAAAAGGGTATCTCTATAGGTAGTTTGCAATTCCCAATAAGGTTCTGGTTTAAAATTTTGAATTTCAAAATAACGATTTACCAACATGGCAAGGGTAGGAGTTTGCACTCTGCCCACAGACAACACTTGTTTGTAACCGCCAAATTTTATGGTATATAAACGTGTGGCGTTTAAACCCAACAACCAATCTCCAATGGCTCTAGAATACCCTGCATAATACAAATTGTCGTATTTTTCTGACGGTTCTAAATTTTGAAATCCTTCTTTGATGGCTTCTTCTGTAAGTGATGAAATCCATAAACGTTGTACTTCTCCTTTGTAATTACATTGATTAATTACCCAACGTTGAATGAGTTCTCCTTCTGTACCAGCATCGCCACAATTAATTACAACATCTGCTTTTTCGAACAAACTTTTTACAATATTAAATTGTTTTTTAATGCCTGAATCTCCATTTACTTTCGTATCAAAACGTTCAGGTAGCATGGGTAAGTTGTTCAAATCCCAACTTTTCCAATGCGGTTTGTAATCTTTGGGTTCTAAAAGAGTGCATAAATGCCCAAACGTGTAGGTTACAGCATATCCATTGCCTTCGTAGAAACCATCACGTTTTGTGTTGGCTCCTAGAATGTTAGCAATTTCTCTTGCGACACTTGGTTTTTCGGCGATACAGACTTTCAAATTCGGTTTCTTTTAGGAAGTCGAAAGTAAGAAAATATTATTTTTTAATCACTTTTTTTATGTCTTTGTCTAGTATATAAAAATGATTCTGAATTTTTCTACTTTTTAAGTTGTCTTTTAATTGAAAGTAATCGTATTTAGTATTTCCATTTTCTTTATAATTTTTGATAAATCATCAGAAACTATATATTGATTGTTGAAACTGGCTTTTTATTAGTAATCTTGAACTAAAACTTCAGTAGGAATATGAAGTGTTGCATTCAGTTTTCTAATCATTCCTAAAGTTAGTTTGCGCTTTTTGCTTAAAATTTCACTAACTCTACTTTTAAATCCAACAACTTCGGCTAAATCTTTTTGTTTCATTCCCATTTGTTCCATTCGAAATTTAATTGCCTCAATTGGGTCTGGCATTCCAATAGCAAAGTTCTCATTTTCATATCTGTCAATTAAGATTGAAAGAATTTCTAATTCGTCTCCTTGTTCAGTTCCTTTTTTTGCATCAAAAATCTCTTCAAGTCTGTTTAGAGCGTTTTGATAGTCTTTTTCGTTTCTTATGGGTGTTATTTTCATATATTAAATATTATTTGCATCTATGTTGTCGTATTCTGCGTGGGTTCCAATGAATCTTATCCAGCATATTTGGTATTCGAAGTTGAATTTTACAATCAAGCGATAGTTATTACCTTTAATATTATAAACCAGTCTGTTGTCTTTTAAAATACTTGCACTTGGATAATCGTTTTTTAATTCATTGATATTTTTCCATGCAGATTTTTCAGTTTCTCTAAACCAAGATTTTAATTGATCTTCACAGTCAGCATGTTTTTTCCAAAAATCTCGCAAAGTTCGTTTCGCTATTACTCTCACATTTCTCCAATTTTTAACAAATATAACAAAAAAGTTACCAAATTGGTAATTTATTCATTTTTTTTCAGCTTGCTGCAAACAATGTCAAATAATTTTTTTCAAAGAAATTTTATATATCCTTATTTTCTTCAATAAAATTATAATCTTCAGTATAATCTTAAGAATAGCTTGAATTAATTTGTTTCAATGCGATTTTTACTTACATTTTTACTTTACCAAAGCCAATTGAATTCGTTTTCTAAGCACATCAACCTCTAAAACTTTTACTATAATTTGCTGTTGTAAAGACACAATGGTATTGACGTCTTTTACAAAAGTATCTGATAAATTAGACACGTGAATTAAACCACTTTCTTTAATACCAATATCCACAAAACAACCAAAATTGGTAATGTTGTTTACAATTCCAGGTAGTAATTGTCCTGTTTTTAAATCATTTATTGTTTTAATGTTTGCATCAAAAGCAAAGACTTTGGCTTTTTGTCTTGGATCCACTCCTGGTTTTTCTAATTCTTTAATAATATCTTTTAGAGTAGGTAAACCAGCATTTTCTGAAATATAATTTTGTAAATTAATTTTCTGAAAGATTTCTTTGTTTCCTATCAAATCATCAACTTTACTCTTTAAATCTTTTGCCATTTTATCAACAATAGTATAACTTTCAGGATGCACACCAGAATCGTCTAAAGGATTTTTACCGTTTTTAATTCTTAAAAAACCAGCAGCTTGTTCAAAAGCTTTTCCGCCTAAACGTGGTACTTTTTTAATTTCATTTCTCGAGTTGAAAGCACCATTTTCGTTTCTGTATTGTACGATGTTTTCTGCTAGTTTTGGCCCAATTCCAGAAACATAGCTCAGTAAAGATTCACTGGCAGTATTAATGTTAACACCTACTGTATTTACGCAACTTTCTACAACTGTATCTAAAGATTTTTTCAATTTCGTTTGATCTACATCATGCTGATATTGTCCAACTCCAATTGATTTTGCATCAATCTTAACCAATTCTGCCAAAGGATCTTGCAAACGTCTTCCAATAGAAACTGCTCCACGAACTGTAACATCGTAATTGGGAAATTCATCTCTAGCAATTTTGGAAGCCGAATAAATAGAAGCTCCTGCTTCGCTCACTACAAAAACGTCAATTTTATTTCTAAAATGCACTTTTTTTATCAATTCTTCTGTTTCTCTAGATGCCGTTCCATTTCCAATCGCTATCGCTTCAATTTGATAGGCTTCTGCTAAAGAACTAATTTTTTTAATGGCATCAAAAGAGTGATTTTGAGGAGCGTGAGGAAAAATAGTTTCGTTATGCAGTAAATCTCCTTGCTCATTTAAACAAACCACTTTGCAACCCGATCTAAAACCAGGATCTATTGCCAACACTCTTTTTTCTCCCAAAGGAACTCCTAATAACAATTGTTTTAAGTTTTTTGTAAAAACTAAAATGGCATTTTCATCTGCCTTTTCTTTAGCGATAGATAATGCTTCATTAGATAAAGAAGGAAATAATAGACGTTTATAAGCGTCTTCAATTGCTAACTGAATTTGCTCTGAACATGCGTTTTGCGAACGAATCATTCGATCTTCCATTTTTTGCAAAACTCGTTCATTATCTATCTCTAATTTTACACGAATAAAACCTTCGCTTTCAGCTCGTAAAATAGCCAACAATCTGTGTGATGGAATTCTGTTTAAAGATTCGCTCCAATCGAAATAATCTTTAAATTTTTGTGCTTTGGAACTTGTACTGAGCGCAGACGAAGTGTCCTCTTTTTTAGTCTTAATTACTTTGGATGAAATTTGCGCAAATCGTTCAAATTGATAACGAATATTATTTCTAATATCCGTTCGTTCATTAATCCATTCGGCAATAATAAAACGCGCGCCTTCCAAAGCTTCTTCAATGGTTTCAACATCATTATTTATGTATTTTGATGCAGTATATTCTAAATCATTTACACGTTGACTCATCATCATTTTAGCTAGTGGTTCTAAGCCTTGTAAACGTGCGGTTTCTGCTTTGGTTTTTCGTTTCTTTTTAAAAGGTAAATACACATCTTCTAAAGCAATTAAATCTTTAGCATTGTTTACTTTTTGTGTTAATTCGTCTGTTAAAACATGTTGTTCTTCTAACGCTTTCAAAATGGCGATTTTTCGTTTTTCTAAAGTTTCGTAAAGTTCTTTGAATTTTACAATTTCTCCAATTTCAACTTCGTCTAAATTGCCTGTCATTTCCTTTCGATATCTGCTGATAAAAGGAATGGTTGCCTCTTTATTTAATAATAAAATGGTGTTTTCTATAGATTGTTTAGAAAGTTGTGTTTGTTGGACTATGTATTGAAGTAGTTGCATTTTTAGATTGAATTTTAAAAGCTTTTGGGTTGTCTGTTCGAGCGCAGTCGAGAACTATAAAATTGATAAGAAAATAACCTTTCAACTGTGCTCAAGAAGACAAGGTTATATCTCTAAAATCATTAGCTTATTTAAGAAATCACTTTTTCAAAAGCCAAACGTTTTGCGCCATAACTAGTATAAATAATACCACAATATTCATACCCCATTTTTTTAATTAAAGCTTGCATGGTTTTGTTATCTTCATGCGTATCAATTTTTAAACTTCTAATATTTTTTTCTTTTAACTGTTCATGCAATTGCTCAAAAACAAATTTTGAAATGCCTTTTCCTCTATGATCTTTACTCATCGCTAATCTATGAATTATTCCATAAGGTTCAGATTCATCTTGTATCCAATTACCATCAATTACTTTTTTATAAGTAGGTTCTTTTCTTGTGGTAAACATAGTTGTAGCCACAATAGTGTCATTTTCATTTAAAATAACATAGCTTTCTTTATTGCTAATGTCGTTTTCAACTTGTTCTTTATTTGGGTATCCATTTTGCCATTGATCTATATTCATTGATTTTAACAATGCTTTTGCATCGTCGATAATTTCCATAATTTTTGGAACATCTTTAAAAGCAGAACGTCTAATTTTCATATCGAATATAATTTGCATTAAAAAAGCCACAAAAATCACAATTTTTAAATTGTGTTTCTGTGGCTAAAATAATTTATTTTTTAAGATTTTAAGCGGTAACTTTCTCTTTTTTAGTTTTACTTTTTGGAGCAAAATCTACCACTTGTTGGTTGTGTAAAATATCTTGAATGGTTTGTCTTTTTCGAATTAAATAATCTTTTCCATCTACAACCATTACTTCTGCAGGTAAATAACGAGAGTTGTAATTAGATGCCATAGAAAAACAGTAAGCACCAGCATTGTGGAAACACAGTACATCTTCTTCAGAAATTTCTGCAATTCTTCTGTTAGAACCAAAAGTATCTGTTTCACAAATATAACCTACAACCGAATAATAACGGTCTCTTCCTTTAGGGTTAGAAATGTTTGTAATATGATGGTACGAATCGTACATCATGGGTCTTACTAAATGATTAAAACCAGAATCTACATGTGCAAAAACAGTAGAGGTGGTTTGTTTTACCACGTTTACTTTTGCTAAAAAAGAGCCAGCTTCTGATACCAAAAATTTTCCTGGTTCGAACATTAAGGTAATTTCTTTTCCATATTCTGTACAAAATTCGTTAAATCTTTCTGATAGTTGAATACCTAATTGTTCGATATCCGTAGAAATATCGCCTTCTTTATAAGGTACTTTAAAGCCACTACCAAAGTCTATAAAATCGATATTTTTAAATTGTTTTGCCACATCAAATAAAATTTCTGAGGCACGTAAAAAAGTGTCGATATCTAAAATATCCGATCCTGTGTGCATATGAATTCCGTTGATATTCATGCCTGTATTTTCTACCACTCTTTTAATGTGAGGAACTTGATGGATGGAAATTCCGAATTTAGAATCGATATGACCTACAGAAATTTTAGAATTCCCTCCAGCCATAATATGCGGATTGATACGAACACAAACAGGAATTTCTGGATGTTTTTGCCCAAATAATTCTAAAATAGAAAGGTTATCGATATTAATTTGAACCCCTAATTTTGCAACTTCTTCGATTTCTTGAAGAGAAACACCATTGGGTGTGTAAATAATATTTTTAGGGTCAATTCCAGTAGTTAAACTCAATTGCACTTCTTGTATAGAAACCGTATCTAAACCAGCCCCTAAATTGGTTAAAAATTTTAAAATATTTACGTTCGATAATGCTTTTACGGCATAATTTAGTTTTAAATTATCAACCGCATTAAATGCACTCGTTAATCGTTTGTATTGAGAGGCAATTTTATCTGTATCGTAAACGTATAAAGGACTTCCGTATTTATTTGCTAATTCTAAAAGTTGTGTTCTTTCCACAATAATATATTTTTATTTTGGGTCAAAAGTAACCAAATTGTTTAATAAACAGGTTTTTGTTTAAAAATATAACAAATTGTTTTTTATTGTGATTTTTATTGTGATTCTTATATTGGTTTTTGAGAGTATTTCGTGCCACGAATTCAAGAATTATTTTTTATAAAAACAATCTCTGGTCGAGCGCAGTCGAGACCTTATAAAAAAGTAAAATAATCTCTCGAGAACTTTGTTGGCTATTCTCAATTAAATTATCATTTAATTTCAGCAATCCTCGAGGAGACAATCGTTATTGAATTTTAAATTTGCGTTATTTTTAAATCATTTTTAGCATAATTTATCATCAAAAATAAACCCTAAATTTCCGTTGAAATCCTGTTGATAACTAATTGGTAAATCCGTTTCATTTTTCTCTCTTAAACCCTATTTTTACGAGTACTTCAAACCTAACAGTAGTCAGATATTTTATGAGTCAAGAAACAAAATATACAGAAGATAATATTCGGTCTTTAGATTGGAAAGAGCATATTAGAATGCGTCCAGGAATGTACATTGGAAAATTAGGAGATGGCTCTTCTGCCGACGACGGAATTTATATTTTAGTAAAAGAAGTTTTAGACAATTCTATTGACGAATATGTAATGGGTGCTGGAAAAACCATCGAAATTTCTATTCACGGAAGTAAAGTTACAGTAAGAGATTATGGTCGTGGAATTCCTTTAGGAAAAGTGGTAGATGTAGTTTCTAAGATGAATACTGGTGGAAAATACGATTCGAAAGCCTTTAAAAAATCGGTGGGTTTAAATGGGGTAGGTACAAAAGCGGTAAATGCACTTTCTTCTTATTTTAGGGTAGAATCTTCTCGTGAAGGAAAATCTGCTTCAGCAGAATTTAGTCAGGGAAATTTAGAAAATCAAGAATTTTTAGAAGAAACTTCTCGAAGAAAAGGAACCAAAGTTCAGTTTATTCCAGACGAAGCCATTTTTAAAAATTACAAGTTTAGAAACGAATATGTTTCTAAAATGCTAAAAAATTATGTGTATTTAAACCCAGGTTTAACCATTATTTTTAACGGAGAAAAGTATTTTTCTGAAAACGGATTGAAAGATTTATTGGAAGATAACAACAATCAAGACGATATGTTGTACCCAATAATTCACTTAAAAGGCGATGATATAGAAGTTGCCATTACGCACAGTAAAACACAGTATTCAGAGGAATATCATTCGTTTGTAAATGGGCAACACACCACACAAGGAGGTACACACCAAGCTGCATTTAGAGAAGCCATTGTAAAAACAGTTCGCGAATTTTACGGAAAAAATTTTGAAGCTTCAGATGTAAGAAAATCCATTATTTCTGCCATTGCCATAAAAGTAATGGAACCCGTTTTTGAAAGTCAAACCAAAACCAAACTAGGTTCTACAGAAATGGGTGGAGACTTGCCAACGGTAAGAACGTACATCAACGATTTTGTAAAAACACAATTAGACAATTATTTGCATAAAAATACCGAAGTTGCAGACAAACTTCAGAAAAAAATTATGCAAGCAGAAAAAGAGCGTAAAGAACTTTCTGGAATTCGAAAATTGGCAAGAGACAGAGCTAAAAAAGCAAGTTTACACAACAAAAAATTACGTGATTGTAGAATTCATTTAGGAGATACCAAAAAAGAAGCGCATTTAGAAACCACCTTGTTTATTACAGAGGGAGACTCTGCTTCTGGTTCCATTACAAAATCTAGAAATGTAAATACACAAGCGGTTTTTAGTTTAAAAGGAAAGCCTTTAAATTCGTACGGCTTAAGCAAGAAAATTGTATATGAAAACGAGGAATTTAATTTATTACAAGCCGCTTTAAATATCGAAGATGGTTTAGAAGATTTGCGATACAATAACATTGTAATTGCTACAGATGCCGATGTTGATGGAATGCACATTCGCTTGTTGTTAATTACATTTTTCTTGCAGTTTTTTCCAGAATTAATTAAAGAAGGGCATTTATATATTTTAGAAACTCCGCTCTTTAGAGTAAGAAATAAAAAAGAAACCTTTTATTGTTATTCTGAAGAAGAAAAACGAGAAGCTATAGAGAAATTAAGAGGAAAACCAGAAATAACGCGATTTAAAGGTTTGGGTGAGATTTCGCCAAACGAATTTGTACATTTTATTGGAAACGACATTCGTTTAGACCCTGTAATGTTAGATAAAGAAATGTCTATTGAGCAAATGTTAGAATTCTATATGGGAAAAAATACGCCCGACAGGCAAAAATTTATTATTGAGAATTTAAAAATTGAGTTGGATACTGTAGAGGAGGAAATGTAAAATGGGAAAACTTAACAAAAATATTTCCCTAATAGCCTTGTTTATTTTAATTTTATTACTTTTTTCAATTAATTTTAGTGATTTAGGAAGTAGAAGTAATTTTGGCTCTTACATTGGAATCATTGGTTTAATCACTTTTATTCTGGTAAAATCTAAGAAGAATAGTTAATAAAAACTAAAGGTGTTAAATTGACTTCTCAAGATTATAAAAAATGAAAAAAGAAGAGAACTTATTAGTCCCTGATGAAATTATTTCAAACAAAATTTATTTGATTCAAAATCAAAAAGTAATGTTAGATAGAGATTTGGCGGAATTATATCAAGTGGAAACAAGAGTTTTAAAACAAGCAGTAAAGAGAAAATTAAATCGTTTTCCTGAAGATTTTATGTTTGAATTAACTAAAAGTGAGTTTAAAAATTGGAGATCACAATTTGTGACCTCCAATTCTGACAAGATGGGTTTGCGTTATGCCCCAATGGTTTTTACAGAACAAGGAGTTGCCATGTTATCAAGTGTTTTAAATAGTGATAGAGCTATAGCAGTAAATATTAAAATTATTAGAATTTTTACAAAAATGCGAGAATTATTAAACGATAATTTAAGCTTAAGATTAGAAATAGAAGAGATTAAAAAGAAAGTGACCAACCAAAATAAAAATATAGAATTGGTTTTTTCTTATTTAGATGAATTGATAGATAAAAAAGAAAACGAAAAAGAACGAACAAAAATTGGGTATAAAAACGATAAAAGAGAAAGCAAATAGTTCGCAAATACACCAGCGTTAGGGATTGAAGTGGAAATCCTTTTTATTGTCAGTTCGAGTGAATTTGAGAAGAATGAACAAATTTGTATCGAGAACAAAATAAAAAGATTGCAACACAAAGCCCGTTAAAACGCCCAAAATATAATTACACAATTAAACGATTTAACGCTTTTTAAATGAGTGAAGAAATAAACGAAAACGAACACGAAGAAGAGCTAACGAATGAAAATGAAAATTTAGATTCGCCTCAAGAAGAAACCATTACCAAGGTTACAGGCATGTACAAAGAGTGGTTTTTAGATTATGCGAGTTATGTAATTTTAGAAAGAGCAGTGCCTTCTTTAGAAGATGGCTTAAAACCTGTACAGCGTAGAATTATGCATTCTATGAAAGATTTAGACGATGGTCGTTACAATAAAGTAGCGAATATTGTGGGGCATACCATGCAATATCATCCTCATGGAGACGCTTCGATTGCAGATGCTATGGTGCAAATTGGCCAAAAAGAATTGCTAATTGATATGCAAGGAAACTGGGGAAATATTCTCACAGGAGATAGGGCTGCCGCTTCAAGATATATAGAGGCTCGTTTGTCTAAATTTGCATTAGATGTTGTTTTTAATCCGAAAACTACCAATTGGAAAATGTCTTACGACGGAAGGCGAAAAGAACCCATTGATTTGCCCGTAAAATTTCCATTATTGCTAGCACAAGGAGCAGAAGGAATTGCAGTTGGGTTATCGACCAAAATATTACCCCATAATTTTATTGAGTTGATAGATGCATCCATTAAATATTTAAAAGGAAGAAGTTTTAAAATTTTTCCTGACTTTTTAACAGGTGGAATTGCCGATTTTACCAATTATAAAGATGGAAAACGCGGAGGAAAAGTAAGAATACGCGCAAAAATTTCTCAACTAGATAAAAAAACGTTGGTAATTAATGAAATTCCTTTCGGAACCACAACTTCGTCGCTAATTGATAGCATTATTAAAGCCAATGAAAAAGGAAAAATAAAAATTAAAAAAATTGAAGACAATACTGCAGCAGAAGTAGAAATTTTAGTGCACTTACCACCCAATGTTTCGCCAGATAAAAGCATAGATGCCTTGTATGCATTTACCAATTGCGAAACATCTGTATCTCCTTTATGTTGTACGATCGAGAATAATAAACCCGTTTTTTTAGGAGTTTCTGAATTGTTGAAACACTCTACAGATTTAACAGTTAAATTGCTAAAAAAAGAGTTAGAAATTCAGTTAAATGAATTGGAAGAGCAGTGGCATTTTTCGTCTTTAGAAAGAATTTTTATTGAAAAAAGAATTTATAGAGATATCGAAGAAGAAGAAACTTGGGAAGGCGTAATTGAGGCGATTGATAAAGGATTAAAACCACATATTAAACATTTAAAACGCGCCATTACTGTTGAAGATATTACACGTTTAACAGAAATAAGAATTAAAAAAATATCGAAATTCGATATTGATAAAGCCAAGCAATTTATTGAAGCTTTAGAAGATAAAATCGCTACTGTAAAAGGGCATTTAGACAATTTAATAGCCTTTGCAATCGACTATTTTAAACGTTTAAAAGAAACATATGGAAAAGGTAAAGAGCGTAAAACAGAAATTCGAATTTTTGATGACATTGTAGCCTCTAAAGTGGCCATGAACAATGCAAAATTGTATGTAAATAGGGCAGAAGGCTTTATTGGAACTTCTCTAAAAAGAGACGAGTTTGTTTGCGATTGTTCGGATATTGATGATATTATTGTCTTTAGAAAAGATGGTAAAATGATGGTTACCAAAATAGACTCTAAAACTTTTGTTGGCAAAGACATTATTCACGTAGCTGTTTTTAAGAAAAAAGACAAAAGAACAGTTTACAATTATATGTATAGAGATGGCACAAAAGGGCCTTCTTACATGAAACGTTTTAATGTAACTTCTGTAACGCGTGATAAAGAGTACGATTTAACAAACGGAAATAAAGGCTCTAAAGTTTTGTACTTTTCTGCAAACCCCAATGGAGAAGCAGAAGTTGTAACCATTAATTTACGTTCTATTGGAAGCGTTAAAAAACTAAAATGGGATATCGATTTTGCAGATTTAGCCGTAAAAGGAAGGGGAGTTCGTGGCAATCGAATTACAAAATATACCATTAAATCTGTCGATTTTAAATCGGAAGGAGTCTCTACTTTAAAACCGCGTAAAATTTGGTTCGATGATGCTGTACAACGTTTAAATGTAGATGGTAGAGGCGAATTATTAGGTGAATTTAAAGCAGAAGACAAACTTTTAATCGTCACACAAAGCGGAAAAGCAAAAGCAGTAAAGCCAGATTTGGCAATGCATTTTGAAGATGATATGATTGTCTTAGAAAAATGGAAACCTAACAAACCCATCTCAGCCATTTATTACGATGGCGAAAAGGAACGCTATTACGTAAAACGTTTTTTAATTGAAATTCCAGAAAAAGAAGAAGAGTTTATTTCAGATCACCCTAAAAGCCAATTAGAAATTGTAGCTACAGACTATAGGCCAGTTGCAGAAGTACAATTTTCTAAAAGAAGTTTGGATAATGAAGAAGTAAATTTTGAAGAATTTATTGCCATTAAAGGAATAAAAGCGTTAGGAAATCAATTAACTACAGAAAAAATTAAACAAGTTAATTTATTAGAATCTTTGCCTTTTGAAGAAGAAAACAAAGAAGCAACTTCCGAAGAAATAGAAGTGGTTGATAAAGAGATAATCGAAGATAAATTACCCATTGATGTTCCTGTTGTAGAAAAACCTGTTTTAGAGGATGCAGATAAAGAAGAGAAAAAACAAGCGTTGTTAAAGAAAGCCATTCAAAAGAAAAAAGATAATTCTGATGATTCGCAACAAAAGTTATTTTAGAAGTTAATTTTCTGTTTTTGTAGTTTCAAAAGTTTTCTGCAAGATTTTAAAATTTTCTTGCAAAGTTTTAAAGGTTTCCTGCAAGGTTTTAAAAAACCTTGTAGGTATTTTATAGTAAAGTTTTAATGTCTAGTTTTTGGCGTTATAACATGGTGGGCTTAGAATAACTTATTCTATCTCTTCTATTTTACTCGTTTTTTTATTGCCTTTTATAATTACTGTAAATAGTGTTGCATTGTTATTATCATCTAAATCTTCATACTTTTTTTCACCTAAAATTTTATTTACAAAAGCAGGAGTTGTGTTGCTATGGCCAACGACTAAAACTGTTTTTCCTTTGGTTTCTTTTTTAAACGCTGTATTAAACATGTCTCTTGGGTCGTAGTTTTTAATTTCTAAATTTTTGCTTTCTGCTGTTGGGGTAGCTGTTTGCATGGTTCTATTGTAATTTGTAGAATATACAGCATCTAAATGAATATCTTTAAAATAAGCAGCCCATTTTTTAGCTCTTTGTTGCCCATTTTTATTTAAATTCGGATTTCTGTTTGTTGTATCGGATCTATCTTTTTCTGAGTGACGAATTAAATAATACGTGGTAGTTTCTTGTGAAGTGCAAGAAGCCAATAGGTAAAAAACGAATGCAAAAAGAAATACAAATTTTTTCATTATAATTAATTTAGAACTACGAATATAACTAAAAAAAGAAAAGCCTTCTAAATGGCGGTTTTAGAAAGCGTAGATTCAAGTACCAAGTGCAAGTTTTTGATTTTGGTTAATAAATTGATAAAAAACCTCTTTAGGGGTTCTGTATCCTAACTTTTTTCTTGGTCTATTATTGAGTTTGTTTACCGTTTCAAAAATATCCTTTTGTTTGACATTATCCAAGTGTTCATTTTTTGGGAAATATTGTCTGATAAGTTTGTTCGTATACTCGTTAAGTCCACGTTCCCAAGAGCTATAAGGGTGAGCAAAATAGACATCACAATTTAATTTTTCTGCTATTTTTTTATGTCCTGCAAACTCTTTTCCATTATCATTGGTAATTGTTCGAACCCATTTTTTATGTGGTGCTAAAGTGTTTATAGTCATTTTTGTAATCATATCTGCTTTTTTTCCTGTCACATTTTCAATCCATAAAAAACTAGAATAGCGATCTACAATGGTTAATAAAGCTCCTTTATGGTCTTTTCCTATAATTAAATCAGATTCTAAATCACCTACTCTTTCTTTGAGTTCTACAATTTTTGGACGTTTTTCTATAGACACTTTATCGGGTATTTGTCCTCTATTGGATTTACTTCCATACCTTTTTTTATATTTTTTTGACCTGTTCGTAGTTCTTTATAAAGCAATCCTCCTTGTCTTTTATCTTGCCAAACATATTGGTAAATTCGCTCGTGAGAGACCATCTGTATTGCTTTAAGTTTACACCAACCAACTATCTGTTCTGGAGACCATTGAAATTTAATCATTTTTTCTTTGATTATTTTTTTCATTTCCGTTGAAAAAATAGTCTTATAATGGCCTTCTTTTTTACGCTCATCAGCTAATTTTTGTGCGTGTTTAGCACTATAAGTCCTAGGTTTTGAGTTCCTTTTCAATTCTCTATAAAAAGTACTTTCATTAATACAAAGTGATTTAATAATCTCTTTTTTACTAATTTTTGCCTTAAGCATTAATTCTATTGAGTACCTTTGTTCGAAAGTTAATTGTTTGTAGTTCATATCACAAATCTTTGACTTTTTTTGGACTTTTCCTAACGGGGTAAAACCCGTAGGAAAATCCTATCAAAAACTTGCACTAGCATTTGAATCTAGGAAGCTTTATTTATTACTTAAAGTTGTTTTAAATTTTGCTGTTTTTTGTAATAGTTGTTTTTTAAAGAATCCATTCTTTTTAGCATTTTTTGAATTCTTTTTTGATGATTTTTAAAATTACTTTCAAAAAAATCATCTGTATAAAAATTAGGTTCTTTAAATGGAGATTTTCCAAAAAAATTATTCATAAAAACAGAATCTAAAGAGCCAAGTTGAGTGCTAAAATTAGATTTAAATTTTTTATAAAAATCTTTTTCCAATAAAGAATCTCCTTTAATATTCGAATAAAAATAAGTGTAGGTAGAGTCTATACTTATTAAATTTCCATTTTCGTCATATTCTTTATGAACTTGAATATTGGTTTTCGGTTTAATGGTGTCTTTTTTTATTTCACCATTCTTTTTCTCTGTTTTGTTTTGACCTTGACAACTAAAAAATGTTAAAGTCAAAATAAATAAAATTATTTTTTTCATGACTTTAAAGTTTAAAATAAACAAAGGCTGTTGTAAGCAGCCTTTGTTGTAAGTTAATAAAAATTAGTGAACTTCAATTAGTTTCGCAGGCTTTGGTTTTGCTTCCTCTAATTTAGGAATTGTAATTTTTAATTCACCATTTTTATAGTTTGCCTTTATTTTGTCGCTATCTACAACTCCTTTTGGAAGTGTAAAGCTTCTTCTAAAAGACATGTAACTATATTCTTTTCTTGTGTAATTATCATCAGTTTTTTCGTTTTCTGTCTTTTTTTCTGATGAAATTGTTAACACATCGTTGTCCAAATCTATCTTAAAGTCTTTTTTGTCCATTCCTGGCACAGCCACTTCTACTATAAAATCATTTTCATTTTCTTTAATGTTTACAGCCGGTAATGTAGTATTTGTGTCAGAAAAATTAGTTGTTGACCAATCTCTAAAAAAGTCGCTAAAGACATTTGGTAAAACTGGAAAATCTGTTTTCTTTAATAACATAATTTACATTTTTTTAAGTTAAACATTCATTTTTTTAATACATAAAAAGCAAATAAAATGCCAAACCAAAAAGTATGACATTTTTTCGTTTTATTTGAAAAATTGTCATATATCTCTCGTTATTAATTGTTTAAGTAAAAACAAAAAAGCGATTTAACTTTCGCTAAACCGCTTTTTCGAATCAACCAAAAACTATTTTTATAATTATTTTGTTACAACTCTTCTACCAAATCTGTTTGATTTCTAAAAACCAATTTATCGTCGAAAGAATCTAGTAGAATAATGCTGTCTGTTGTTATTTTACCTGAGAGAATTTCTTTTGAAAGTTCGTTTAAAACTTCTTTTTGAATGACTCTTTTTACGGGTCTTGCACCAAACTCTGGCTGATAGCCTTTCTTTGCCAAATATTTAATAGCTTCGTCTGTTGCGTCTAAGGTAATTTCTTGTTTACCAATAACTTTCTTTAAATGTTCGATTTGTAATTTTACAATTTCGAAAATATTTTTTTCTGTTAAAGGTGTAAACATAATAACATCGTCTATTCTATTTAAAAACTCTGGTCTCACAGATTGTTTTAATAAGCCTAAAACTTCAATTTTTGCGACTTCTGTAATTGCTTCAATATTTGCTTTTGGGTCTGCAAATTTTTCTTGAATTATATGACTTCCCATGTTAGAGGTCATAATAATTATGGTATTTTTAAAATCTGCAACACGCCCTTTATTATCTGTTAATCTACCTTCATCTAAAACTTGTAAAAGAATATTAAAAGTATCTGGGTGTGCTTTTTCAATTTCATCTAAAAGTACTACAGAATAAGGTCTTCTACGAACGGCTTCTGTTAATTGTCCACCTTCGTCATACCCCACGTAACCTGGAGGTGCACCTACTAATCTACTTACAGAATGGCGTTCTTGGTACTCACTCATATCTATTCTGGTCATGGCGTTTTCGTCGTCAAAAAGATATTCTGCTAAGGCTTTTGCCAACTCTGTTTTTCCAACTCCAGTGGTTCCTAAAAACAAGAAGCTACCAATAGGTTTGTTAGGGTTTTGTAAACCAGCTCTAGAACGTCTTACAGCATCTGAAACGGCTACAATTGCTTCTTCTTGCCCCACAACACGTTTGTGTAATTGGGCTTCTAATTTTAGTAGTTTTTCGCGTTCAGACTGTATCATTTTAGTTACAGGAATTCCTGTCCATTTAGCAACCACTTCTGCAATATCATCTAAAGTTACTTCTTCTTTTATTAAAGATTTTTCGTTTTGGTTTTCTCTTAAAGTTTTCTGAAGTTCTTCTAGTTTTTCTTGTGCTTGTTTAATTTTTCCATATCTAATTTCTGCAACTTTTCCATAGTCTCCTTCACGTTCTGCTTTTTCTGCTTCAATTTTAAAGTTTTCGATGTCTAATTTTGTATTCTGAATATTATCGACCACCTCTTTTTCAGATTTCCATTTTGCATTGATTTCGTTTCGTTCTTCTTTTAAATTGGCTAAATCGGAACGTAATGATTTTAGTTTTGTTTCGTCTTTCTCGCGTTTAATGGCTTCAATTTCTATTTCTAGTTGCATTATTTTACGGTCTAACACATCTAATTCTTCTGGTTTAGAGTTAATTTCCATACGTAATTTAGAAGCAGCTTCATCCATTAAATCAATCGCTTTATCTGGTAAAAAACGGTTGGTTATATAACGTTGCGATAATTCTACAGCACCAATAATGGCTTCGTCTTTTATACGAACTTTGTGGTGTGTTTCGTATTTTTCTTTAATTCCTCTTAAAATAGAAATGGCACTTTCTGTATCGGGTTCATCTACTTGTACTTTTTGGAAACGTCTTTCTAAAGCTTTGTCTTTCTCGAAATATTTTTGATATTCGTCTAAGGTAGTTGCACCAATGGCACGTAGTTCTCCACGAGCCAAAGCAGGTTTTAAGATATTTGCTGCATCCATGGCTCCTTGTCCGCCTCCAGCACCAACCAATGTGTGAATTTCGTCGATAAAAAGTACAATATCTCCATTAGAAGTAGTTACCTCTTTAATAACGGCTTTTATACGTTCTTCGAATTCTCCTTTATATTTTGCACCTGCAATTAATGCTCCCATATCTAAAGAGAAAATTAATTTATCTTTTAGGTTTTCTGGTACGTCTCCATCTACAATTCTATGTGCCAAACCTTCTGCAATAGCGGTTTTACCAGTTCCTGGTTCGCCTACTAAAATGGGGTTATTTTTTGTTCTTCTAGATAAAATTTGCAGTAATCTTCGAATTTCTTCGTCTCTACCAATTACTGGGTCTAATTTTCCATCTTGCGCTAATTGATTTAAGTTTTTTGCGTACTTATTTAAAGAATTATAAGTTTCTTCTTGAGATTGAGAGGTTACTCTTTCGCCTTTTCTTAATTCTTCGATGGCTAATTTTAAGTGTTTTTCTGTAACACCTTGGTCTTTTAAAACCTGTGCAATGTTGCTTTTCGATTTAAAAATGGCTAAAATTAAATGTTCGATAGAAACATAATCGTCTTTCATGTTTTTGGCAATTACAGATGCTTCTGTTAATGTTTTACCTGCTTCTCTCGAAATCATTAATTCTGCTCCAGTAACTTTAGGTAAACTTTCTAATTGTTTGTCTAAAATCTGGTTCACAATATTTATGTTGATATTTAATTTTTTCAATAAAAAGGGCAATACATTTTCATCTACTTGTGTTAATGCTTTAAAAATATGCTCATTTTCTATTTGATTGTGACTAAAACCTTGCGCAATTTGTTGCGCCATCTGTATGGTCTCTTGCGATTTTGTTGTATAATTATTAAAATTCATATCTATTTTTTTTAAGCAAGGGGTTTAAACTCCTTGTCATCTGTTTAATTTAATTTTACAATCGATTAAAAGCAAATTCAGTACCAAGTAGAATTGCGGTAAAAGACACGTCAAAATGTCTGTAAAAGCGTTGTGTTTACTGACTTTTTGTCCTTTTTTTTTATGCTTTGTGTTATTTTTACTTTACAATAATTTTAAATAGTAAATAGTAAATAGAAAAAGAAGTTGATTTACCCAAAAAGAATTTGCAGATAGAGGAGGAGTTGCTCTAACATTGATTCGTAAAATAGAACAAGGCAAAACAAATTTTAACCGAAACAAATGATGGCGATTTTACTTTACATCATTGAACGCTTCATATTTTTTTCTCTATATTTAGTGGGGGTTGTATTGTATTTCTTTTTAAAACAGGTGCTAAAATATTTAGGATTGGAAAACCCAGTCATATCACTAATTTCATTAATAGATAAATGGCTGTCTGAAATTAACTGTGCAGCTCTTGTTAGTTTTATGGATTTTATAAATTCATTAATATTTTGTCCACTTAACGCGATTATTTTTCTGTACAATACAGAATGACTCATTCCTATTTCTGCGCTTAACTGTTTAACGGTAAATTTAGAGTCAGACATGTTTTTTTCTATAATTTTCATTATTTTTTCTATAAACATCTCATCAGTATTGTTTATAGCAATGTCTTTTGGCTCAAATAAGGCATCTTTTCTAAATTTTTCTCGAAGAATTTTTCTTGTTTCTAACAAGTTTTTTACTCTTTGATTTAGCAATTCTATGTTAAAAGGTTTGGTAATATAATCGTCTGCTCCATACTGGAAACCTTCCATTTGAAACGTATGAGAACCTCTTGCTGTTAAAAGAATAATAGGAATGTGCGAAGTTCTAATGTCTGTTTTTAACTTTTTACAGAACTCTAATCCATTCATTTTTGGCATCATAATATCAGAAATAATTACATCTGGTATATCGTTTAAAGCTTTTTCACAAGCCTCTAAACCGTTGGTGGCGCTTACAATTTTATAACTACTTGAAAAATGATTTTTAAGAAGATTCATCAATTCGAAATTATCTTCGACAATTAATAATAAAGGCTTATAAACAGAAATTGTTTCTACAGAAGTATCTAAATTGGGTAAAAAAGGAGTTTCTAGCTCCACCAAATTATCTATTTCTATACGAGAAGGTTGTTCAGAAAAATCTATTTCATCATAAAAATTATTAACTATTGGAATGGTAATGTTAAATACAGTATATACATTGGGTTCGCTTTTTACCTCTATTTCTCCTAAGTGAATATCTACCAAGTTTTTGGTAATGGCAAGGCCAATTCCACTTCCTTTAGAGGTTTGAGTGGTGGTGTTTATTTGGTAAAAATTTTGAAATATTTTTTTAATTTCTTCTTCTCTAATTCCCTTACCATTGTCTTTAATTTTTATGATTAATTTTTCATCTTTATCATCTAAATCTATATTTACATCTATTTTATTGTTGGTGTATTTAAAGGCATTTGAGAGCACATTGTAAATAATTATCTCTAACTTATCAGCATCTACCCAACCTGTATTACAACTATTAGAAATGGTCAGTTGAAACTGAATATTACTCTCATTTGCATATTGATAAAAAGGGATGCATAATTCATTAAAAAACTCTGGTAGGTTTATTTTAGAAACATTTAATTTTGCGGTAGTAGATTCTAATTTTCTAAAATCTAAAATTTGATTGATTAAACTTAAAAGACGTTGCCCATTTCTGTTCATCGTCATAATTAAATTAGATGCTTTATTGTTCGTTTTTATGGTAGATAATTGCTGTATAGGTGATAAAATAAGCGTAAGTGATGTTCTTAATTCGTGCGATATTGTGGTAAAAAAGTTAATTTTAGATTGATGTAATTCTTCATCTTTTTCGTGTTTATATTTTTCGATAAGCAATTCGTTTTTTAATCGCACTCGATCTCTTATTCCTCTATAAATATAAAGTGTTAAGCCAGCTATTAAGAGAAAATATATAAAATAAGCACCATTAGATTGCCACCAAACTGGGTGAATAGTTATCTTTAATTCTTTTTCTGCAATGTTATTATTTGTGTCTTGTTGATTTTCGTTAAAAGCTCTTACTTTAAAAGTATAACTGCCACTTGGTATATTAGAATAGTTTGCATAATGTCGTTCCGAAGATGTTGTCATCCAGCGATTATCAATTCCATCTAATTTATATTGATATTCGATATTGTGTGGCGAACTGTAGCCTGGTACAGCAAACTCAAAACCAAAGTTGTCTAAAGAATAAGGTAGTTGTAAGTTTTTTTTATAGGTAATGGAAGAGTCTAAAGCTTTGTAATTTTCTATTTGCTCTAATGGATTTATATCGTTATTAAAAATTCGTAAATTCGTAATTAACAAGTTTATTGGAGTGGGTTTGTTGATGAGTTGTTCTGGGTAAAAAGCAATCAACCCTTTTTTACTGCCAAAAAACAACTTACCATTTTGAGATATAGCAATGGCACCAGATTCAAAATCGTTGGTAGGCAAACCATCGCTTGTGTTATAGGTAAAGATTTTGTTTTTTACAAGATTGTAAGAAATAATACCTTTATTAGAACCAAACCAGTAATTATTATTTTTATCTTGAATAATACCATACATAGAATTACTTGGTAAACCGTTTTCTTTTCTAATATTTTTTATTTCTTTTTTATTTAAATTGATAAAGAAAATACCATCACCTTCTGTTGCAAGCCAAATATTGCCAGATTTGTCTTCAAAAATATCCTTTATTGGATATTTAGTAGTTGTTTTTTGCTGAAAGCCTAAATCTTTAAGTGTAAAGAACGATTGGTTTGTTGTATCGTATAATTTTAAACCCCTGTCTGTACCAACCCATATATTTTTAGATTTGTCTATATGAAGGCATATAAGTTTGTTCGTTTTCAGTTCAGGAAAACTGGTAAGTAAGTGTGTAGATTTGTTGTATTTATACAAACCATTATTGTAAGTTGCAATCCAAATATTGTTAAAATTGTCTTCAATAAGGTCAAAAACCAAAGGATTGGTAAAATCGTTGTTTAAATTTGATGAGATTGGTGCTTCAAAAAAATCGTTGGATTTTTTATCTTTAAAACCAATAATACTGTTTTTAAAATTACCTGTCCAAACAGTATTTTCATCATCAACAATAACGGTCATAACAATGTTAGAAGGAATGGATTTATTATTGCTGGGTGTATTTTTATAATTATAAAAAGTATTATTTGTTAAATTTAATCTGTCTAAACCACCACCACCAGTTCCTATCCACAAGTTATTTTTATTCAAATAAAGAGAAGTAACCACATTAAAACTAAGGCTTTTTATTTTTTTAGAATACGATGTTTGGTATATTTCAAATGGAGAATTAATCGTTTTATTTACAGTACCATCTCCCATTCCCATCCATATATTGGTGTTTTTATCAATAAAAAGACTGTAAGAGACATTGTTAGTAATGCTGTGTTCATCGTAAATATCGCTTTTGTAGGAAATTACTTTGTTTGTATTGGTGTTAAAAAAATTAAGTCCACCATAGGTAGTCATCCAAATTTCACCAGGTTTGCCTTCTTTTATATCGGTTATTTCGTTAGAACTTATAGATTTTACTTCCTTTTGGTAATGTTTAAATGTTTTTGTTTTGGTATCGAATTTATACAAACCATCACTTTCAGTGCCAACCCACAAATTTTGGTAAGAGTCTAAACACATTCTTTGCCCAGTTCGAGTGCTCTTGTATTCTTTGTTTCTATATTTATAATAATTAAATGTTTTAGAGTTTAAGTTATAGCAATCTAAAGTTCCGGCATTCGTTGTAATCCATACTCTAGAGTTATCTACAATAATTGAAAACACATTATTATTACTAATCGTATTTTTATTTTTTTCAGTTTTAAAAAACCTTTTAACGGAGTTGTTTTGTTTGTTAAAACGATACAATCCATCACCAAAGGTTCCAAACCAAATAGTTTTTTTAAAGTCACCAGAAATGGTGGTAATATAATTTCTTTTATAGATGTTTTTTTTTGAATTATTACAATTCGTAAAAGTCTCTGTAATTGGGTTGTATTTGTTAATACCACCATGCATGGTGCCTACCCATAAATAACCTTCGGCATCTTCAAATAAAGAAGTTACATTGTTATTACTTAAAGAGAGAGAATTCGAGTTGTTGGTCGTGAAAATTTTAAACTTATAACCATCAAACCGATATAAGCCATGGGTGCCTCCAAACCACATAAAACCATTTTTATCTTTTAAAATAGTATTTATAGAAGCCAAGCCATCTTCAATAACAAATTCTTCAAATAATATTTTTTTATTCTGAGAAAAAATGGTCGAAAAAGCTATAAAAAATAATGATATTAATACTTTAAACCGCATATTTTAAGAGTATAATTTTACTTTATTGTATATGTAAGTCAATATAATTAAATAAAATTATTTGATTAACGATTTCTTAAAGATTTCTTAAAATAGAATGATAAAGAAACCATAAAGATTAAAAATTAAACCAAATAATTAAGGTTCAACTATACTTTTACCCTCATAAAATAATTATAAATATTATATCCATGAAAAAAATCTTTTTTAAAATGAATTTGATGTTTACCTTTCTCTTGTTTTCTGTAGCAATGTTTGCACAGAAACAGGTTACAGGAAAGGTAACTTCTGCAGATAACCAACCTTTACCAGGAGTATCTATATTGGTAAAAGGTACAACAAATGGGGTATCAACCGATTTCGATGGCAACTATACAATTACCAAAATAACAGATAATGCTGTTTTAGTATTTTCTTATTTAGGTTCTAAAACTAAAGAAGTTACTGTTGGAGATAAAACGATAATAAATGTTGTATTACAAGACGATGTTTCTGCTTTAAGTGAAATTGTAGTAGTTGGTTATGGTACAAAGAAAAAATCAGAAATTATAAGTTCTGTATCTACAGTAAGTTCTGCAGAATTAGCAAAAGCATCTGTACCTAATTTGCAAAGTGCTCTTTCAGGAAGATTATCTGGGGTATTTTCTAGACAAACTTCAGGAGAACCAGGAAGAGATGGCGCAAATATTCAAATTAGAGGTTTTGGTAATGCACTTATTATAGTAGATGGGGTTCAGGGTAGAGATTATTCAGATCTAGACCCAAATGAAATTGAGAGTATTTCTGTATTAAAAGATGCAGCTTCTGCAGCAGTATATGGGAACCAAGGTGCCAATGGTGTAGTATTGGTAACAACCAAAAGAGGTAAAATAGGAAAACCAAAATTTAGTTTATCTACAAGATACGGTTTGCAAGAACCTCATAGAATGCCACAGGTACTCTCTACAAATCAGTGGCAAACATTGGTTACAGAATATAGAGCCAACGAAGCACTTATTAGAGGTAACGAAGTAACTGCAGCAGATTTAGAAAGAAGAGTGTATGATTATGATACAAATTGGTATGACGAACTTTTAAGAGCGGCACCTATTTCACAACATAATGTAAATATTTCTGGAGGTACAGAAAAAATTAAATATTTTATGTCTGGTGGGTTTTTACATCAAGAAGGTATCTGGAAAACAAATTCGGTAAGCAAAGATAGGTTTAATGTTAGAAGTAATATAGATGTAGATTTAAATGATAATTTAAAAGTATCTCTTGGTTTTGGAGGAATTATTAATCAAGTAGAATATCCAGGAGCTTCATCTGAACTTATAGCAGCTAGATTAAGATCAGCACCATTTATTCCAGTAAAATATCCAGGTTTTAAAGAGTATGCGAGTCCTACAACCACAGGAGGTGGAAACCCAGTTGCTTTGGCAGACCCAAATGCTTCTGGTTACAGCAGACGAAACGAAAGAACTTACAATATAAACTTTATCACGGAATATAAAGTACCATTTTTAGATGGGTTATCATTAAAAGGGGTGGTTGGTTACGATACCTACGATAGAAATCAAAAAACTTGGAATACAGATATTGTGTATCGTAGTTTTGCACAAGATTCAGGAGAATTTTTATTAAGTAACAATGCTTCCAATGCCGATAAAGCTACTTTAAGCCGTGGAGACGGATTTAATTCAACATTAACCTTGCAAGGTTTTATCAATTATAAACAAAGTTTTGAAGGTCATAATTTTGATACAAGTCTTATTTATGAGAGAAATCAATCAGAAATTAACTCTTTTAACTCTACAGTAGGAGATTTTCCTTCAACGGTTTTAGATCAATTCGCTGGTGGATTAAATACACTAAATAAATTCAATACAGATTATGAAAGAAAGTTAGTATCAGAAGCTATAATTGGTCGTCTTTCTTACGATTACGAAAGTAAATATTTATTAAATTTTAATTTTAGGTATGATGGAGCACAGCACTTTGCACCAGGAAAAAAATGGGGTTTTTTCCCTTCTGCTGCAGTAGGTTGGGTAGTATCTAAAGAAGACTTTATGGAAAGTATTTCTAATACACTAACACAATTTAAGTTAAAAGCATCTTGGGGTAAATTAGGAGATTTATCGTCTGCTAGAAATTATTATTTAAATACTGGGTTTAATTATTACCAAAGTGGATTTTTATATCCAGGAAATGCGTTAGCATTTGGAGATAGAGTACTTTTTAATCCTACTGAAACAAATGAAGCAAATCCAGATTTTACATGGGCAACTTCAACTACTTTAAATTTAGGTTTCGAGGCAACATTATGGGAAAATCTGTTTACAGTATCTGCAGAGTATTTTGTAAGAAATAGAGAGGGTTTACCTGCACAACGTAATAACGATAATGCTGGGGCTTTAGCAACAGTGTATAATTTAAATAGTGATAGAACTGTTGGATTCGATTTGTCTATTGGGCACGATTATAAAATTGGAGAATTTAAATATGGCATTACAGGTAATTTGTCTTGGGCTAGAACGAAAAATATTTATAATGAAGATAATGGGCAATACACAAACGGTCGTACTAGATGGAGGTTTGATGCCGATGGAAATTGGAATAATGTTCGATGGGGGCATGAAGTAATAGGTCGTTATCAAAACCAAGAAGAAATAGATAATGCACCAATACATAGAGGAGTAAGCAGTAATGCAGTAATTTTACCAGGAGATTTAAAATACGAAGACTATAATGGAGATGGTTTTATAGACGAACAAGATCAAAAACCAATCGGAAGAGGTGCTTACCCAGAATTAATTTTTGGGGCTAATTTTAATGCCGAATGGAGAGGTTTCGATTTTTCTATGTTTTGGCAAGGGGCAGCAAGATCAGAATTTAATTTAGGTATTTTTGATTATACTGCATTTTCTGAAGGAAATTTAGACGTAAATACTTGGGAGTATTTTTCAGATCGTTGGAGAAAAGCAGATTATACAGATCCAAACTCTGCATGGATTCCAGGAGAACAACCAGCAATTCGAGATTTTCAAACAGAATCTATTAATAATTTACCTTCTACATTTAGAAATCAAGACGGAAA
The DNA here is from genome assembly GCF_017498485.1 of Polaribacter batillariae. Lineage (NCBI taxonomy): Bacteria > Pseudomonadati > Bacteroidota > Flavobacteriia > Flavobacteriales > Flavobacteriaceae > Polaribacter > Polaribacter batillariae. The sequence continues at coordinate 3,742,651 of NZ_CP071795.1, forward strand.
ATATATTCGTTTAAAGAATATAGAATTGGGATATTCAATTCCAAAATACGTTGCTAAAAATTTAAATATAACTTCACTTAGATTATATGTAAACGCAACGAATGCACTAACTTTTTCAGAAAATAAGTTTATAGACCCAGAACAAAGAGAAGGTGGTTTTAACTTGGGAGGATATCCACAAATTAGATCATTTAATCTCGGATTAAATTTAAAATTTTAAATATAAAAACAGATGAGAAATATATATATAATAGTAGTACTTATTATGTCGTCGGTATTCTTTACTGCTTGTAATGACGATTTTTTAGAAGTAAAAAGTCCCAATCTTTTAACTGATGAAGACGTTGCTAATTTTCCAGAAATTGCAGAAGCCCAGTTTTTATCTTTATACGCCGAACTTAGAACAAATATACAAAGCATTGGAGCTGGTAGGTTAAATGGGCCTTCTGGAAATATGCTATCTGGTTATACAGATGATGCAGCCTGTGGCCATGCTTTTGGTTCAGGAAATGGGCAAGCATTTAGTTTAGGAAATATAAATAGAGCAGCAGGAAGTGTAGATAGTGGCATAGGACCAAGTTTGTGGCCTTATAGAACTATAGATAAATTAAACAATTTTATTATTAAGTTTAAAGATTCTAGCAACGATGGAGTTTTAAATACAGTAGGTGAAGCGTATTGTTTAAGAGCTTGGTTGTATTTCGAAATTGTAAAACGTTATGGAGGTGTACCCTTACATACAGATGGTATTAGCGAATTATCTTCAATTAGCGATCGAAAAACAGAAGCAGAATCTTGGGATTTTGTATTGGCAGAATTCGACAATGCGATTGCTTTGTTGCCACAACAACAGCCTGTATTAGCAGAAAACAAAGACCGTGTAAACAAATTTACAGCTTTGGCGTTAAAAGCAAGAGCTGGTTTGTACGCTGGTACGATTGCCAAATATGGTAATGGAGAGTTTAATAATGGTTTTCAAGGCATTTCTTCTACAAAAGCACAAGGGTACTTAAAACAAGGTGCAGAAGCGGCTAAATTATTTGTAGATACCAATTTTAATTATACACTAGATGCTAATTTTGGAGATATATTTAATGGAAAAAAAGAAGATAGTAACGAAATTATTTTTAGATTTCAGAATAACCCACAAGCAGGAGTTACTATTTTTTACGATTTTTGGATCAATTCTTTTAAAATTAAAAAACAAGGTTTTGCTGCATTAACAAACCCACATTTAGATATTGTAGAGCAGTTCGAGACTTTAGATGGCAACATAACTCCTCTAGATTATACAGCACAATATGCAAATCCAGCACAATTTTTCGAAGGTAGAGACAAACGTTTAACACAATCTATTATAGTACCAGGAGGTACGTTTTTAGGAGAAACTTTCGACATTTATAAAGAAACTCGTGTAAAACGTGCAGGAGGAGCTGTAGAAACATATGGTTATAATAATGTTGGAGATTGGAGAAATGGAGGTACTGTTCCTGGTTATCCTCAGTTTACACAATCGGGTATAGATGGTAATTTCCCAGAACCTGGTATAGCGGGTACAAGCGTATATGGCTTTTATGTAAAAAAATTATTATATGAGGCTGAAAAATTAGACAATTCAGCAATATTAGGCCCCAACCAACAACAACAAGATGCTATTGTTGTAAGATATGGAGAAGTACTGTTAACTTTAGCAGAATTGGCAGTAGAATTAAACGATTTAGGCGATGGTAGTTACATGTCACAAGGGCAACAAGCTCTCAACGAAGTGCGTTCAATACATGGAGGTTTGCCAGGAAAAACACTTTCTAAAGAAGTGGTACGTCACGAACGTAGAATAGATTTACTATATGAAGGGTTTCGTTATTGGGATTTAAAAAGATGGAGAATAGGTACAGAAATTCACCAGAAAACATACCGCGCTTTAAACCCCATTTTAAATATAGATGAAACAACAACACCAGCATCTATCTATTATACTATAGAGCCAGATGTGGCACCAACTTATTTAGGAAATACACGTATAAAATGGTTTGAAGAAAGAGATTATTACTCTCCATTACCAATTGCAGACAATCCTGGATTGGTACAAAACATAGGATGGTAAAACTTAAAAATATGAATTTAAAACAGTATAAAATGAAAAATAGATTTTTTATAAAAACGATCTTTTTCCTCTCGTTAGCCATCTTTACAGGTTGCGAACTAGATGATCGAGTTGACGACCTTACAGGAGCTTATGAAGGTAAAATTATTGATAAAAATACAGGAGAAACTGTAAATACAGAATACTCTTCTGGAGCGAAATTACGATTTTTAGATCTTGCTTTTGGAGATATAGCACAACCATTAGATTACTTGGTTTTGCCAGATGGTACTTTTAATAATTCTAAAATATTTCCAGCAAACTATAAAATTTGGGCAGATGGACCTTTTCTAGAATTAGATACCATACAAAGTTTAGATTTATCGTCTCCAAATAATTTCGATATAAAAGTAATACCCAATGTAACACTGCACATTCAAGAAATTAAAAATTTGTTTGGTATTGGTATGGAAATTACCTACGATTATAAAGTAAACGATCCATTATCGACAGAACAACAAATAGGTTTTATTTTTTCGGAAATAGAATATCCTGGTTTTAATAGATCTGCACTTCCAGGTGCAAATGAAACAGCACTGGCGACTAGAATTATTAAAGATGTTACAGATTTAGAAGGTACAATTACAGATTTAGTGTATTTAGATCCTAATAAAAAATATTATGTTCGAGCATTAGGTAAATTTAAAGGTTCTAGTGATTTTTGGAATTATTCAAACCAAGAAGAGTTCTCTACAACAGATATAGATGTTGCTGCAATACCTGTTCAAGTCGAGCAGGGAGCAATTAGTAGTTCTTCTGTGTTGTTAAGTGTGCCTGTACCTCCAATAGATGGTTTAACTATTAAGTTAGAATATGCTACTGGTGGCGATGGTACTATAACCGATGTTTTTCCGGCTGGACAGCTTGTTTACGCAGCAAATCTTCCAGCAAACACCTCAGTAGATGTAAAGGTCTCTTTATCAAGTGGTGGCATTGATGGAAATCCAACCACTGTTTCAGTAATGACAGATGCAAATACAGATCATTACATAGAACCAAACCCTACAAGATTACCAAATGTACCGTTTTATTACGACCAAGATTTTAAATACTCGCTATCAAAAAGAGTCGCAGAAGAATTCGGACCAACAAACGATCCAGGATGGGTAACAAATGGGTCTAGACACGTTTTTATGGATTGGTGGAGCTCTTGGTTGCCAAGACCAGACCTAATTCCAACTTCAGAGTACCTTGCTAACATTAAGGAGTTTACTCTATATGGAAACATTAAAAATATGGTAGATATTTTGCCTTTTACAGGTATGGAAACACTAAATATTAATGTTGGTGAAGCCTTGTTTTCAGAAGGGTTAACAGTATCTTCAGACTTAGATCTAAGACCTTTAACTAAATTAAAAAACTTAAAAACAATAGTGCTTGGAGCAGGTGTACCTTTAACAGAAGCAGATTTTACAGATGCTGGTGTAACTGGTGTAACCATTGTAAAAAACTAATGAGTTATATATTGTAAATAAATAATACAAATGAAAGAGAAGAAAGCAGGTGTGATTTAATATTAAATTTTACCTGCTTTTTTATTACATATCACTAAACTTTATTGTAGAAACAATTCTATGAACATTCCCAAACATATCAAAACTATTTTTTTGCTGTGCTTATATTTGTTGAGTAATTCGTCTTTCTCACAAATTTTTAAACGTGTAGAGGTACAAGCAAAACTAGCTGTTTTATCAGAAAATATGGGAGTTTCTGTAGCAGATTACGATGGAGACAACGATTTAGATATATTTATTGTTGGTAACACAACAGACGAAAACAATAATTTATTGAGTACCAGTAAGTTATTTAAAAACCTTAATAACGGTGTTTTTGAAGATGTTACCAAAGACGCAGGGTTATTAGATTTGTCATCATTAAATAATAACGATATACCAGATAGTAGCGAAGACAGTGGCTATAATGGTTATAAATTTGGTGCTTCTTGGGGAGATTACAACAACGATGGCTTTCCAGATTTGCTATTTACAAATGCTTACAGCATTCAGCTTTTTAAAAATAATGGTAATGGAACTTTTGTAGAAGTAACAACAGAAGCAGGTTTTTTAAAATACAATAATTGCTACAATACAAGTGCTACTTGGTTCGATTATAATAAAGATGGTTTTTTAGACCTTTATATTGGAGATTATGCCTCAACAACCTGCGATGGCAACAGTTTTTATAGAAATAATGGCGATGGAACTTTTAAAGAAATATCGAAAGAATTAGGTGTACAAAGCAAAGAGAAGTTTACTTACATGAGCATGCCAATAGATGTAAATAATGATGGCTGGCTCGATCTATATTTAGCAAACGATTTTGGAGAAAATGATTTGTATATCAATAAAAACGGATTGTCTTTCGAAAATCAAACAAACGAATATCAGCTTAACAATAATTTAAACGGAATGGGGTTAACCGTTGGCGATTATAACAACGATGGTTATTTCGATTTGTACCTAACAAACATTCTAAAAAATGCACTATTTAAAAATAATGGAAACAATTTGTTTGAAGATGTAGCAGTCGAAGAAAATGTCTTAAACGCTACTTGGGCTTGGAATACTCGTTTTTCAGATTTCGATTTAGATGGCGATGAAGATTTATTTGTAGTTAATGGATTTGTAGGTGCAAAAAGCAAAAATGTCTATTTTAAAAATCTGCTTGTTGAGGGGCAAGAAGGCTTTTCAAAAATGTCAAACGAAGTAGGTTTAGTAGCAAAAACGTATAGTATTGGTTCAGAAATTTTTGATTTTGACAATGATGGCGATTTAGATGTCTTTGTTTCCAATGTAGAGCAATCTTCATTTTTATACGAAAATAAAACGATTGAGTCTTCGAAAGCAGAAAATCCAAATTGGTTTAAAGTGCATCTAAAAGGAACTATTTCTAATAGGAATGCCATTGGAACAAAGCTAGAAATTAAAACAATTAAAGGATCACAATACCGATTTTATACTGGAGTAGGTTTGTTTTCTCAAAGTTTGCAACCCGTTCATTTTGGTTTAAATGAAGCAAATGAAATTTTAGAATTAAAAATTACATGGCCATCAGGTGAAAAAGAAACCTATTTAAATCTTCCAGTAAATAAAACCATTTTAGCAACAGAGAAAAAAGGGTATGAAGTAATAGAAATTAAACCGAGCGAAAAGATTGCTGGTTGTACCGACCCAAATTCATGTAATTACAATCCAAATGCTACTATAAACGACGGTTCTTGTAGTTATTTACCATCAAAACAAATTTCAGGAAATACAAATTCAACTTACTTAAAATCAGAAACATATACTTATACTTTAGAGAATAACGCAACTGCTATTTGGAGTGTGGTTGGCGGAGAAATTATAGAAGGGCAAGGAACTGGAACCGTAAAAATAAAATGGCATTTGAGTACAGTTGGAAAAATTACAGTTGTAGAAACAAACAATACGTGTAGTAGTTTACCTGTTGAACTGAATGTTGATTTAAAAATTTCCGAAGTTTTAAAAAATCAATCGATTGCAAGAATTTGGAACGAAGCTTTACTTATTGCCATTCGTGGCGATTATGCACGCCCAACAGTACATGCAAGAAATTTATTCCACTCAAGCATAGCGATGTATGATGCTTGGGCAATACATAACGATCGTGCAAAACCATATTTAATTGGAAATAATGTGCATAATTTTAACAGTAAACTCACAACGTTTACGCCTTCCGAAGGCAAAGAAGCTTCTATTAATAAAACCATAAGTTATGCGGTTTATAGGTTGTTGTGCCATCGATTTAAAAACTCACCTAATGCAAAAAATACATTAGAAATTTTCGATTTAATTATGAATCAAATGCGGTATGATAAAGATTTTACCTCTACAGATTATACTAAAGGAAACGCAGGAGCATTGGGTAATTTTATAGCAGAAACTATTATAAATTATGGATTTGTAGATGGAGCTGAAGAACAAACAGACTATCAAAATAAGTATTACAAGCCAGAAAACCCTCCTTTAAGACCTTCGCTATCTGGAGATGGAAATTTAAAAAATCCGAATAGATGGCAACCTTTAAGTTTCAATGTTTTTATAGACCAAAGTGGAAATTTAATTCAAGAAACAACCCCAGATTTTTTAAGTCCAGAATGGGGAAATGTGCATCCTTTTTCACTACATAAGTCAGATATATCGAATTTTAAAAGAAATAATGGCGACTATAAAGTATATAACAATCCTGGAGCACCACCATATTTAGGAAACGATGAAGTTTCAAGCAACGCATATAAATGGGGGTTTTCATTAGTGTCTAAATGGAGCTCACACTTAAACGTATCAGATAACGTTTTATGGGATATTTCACCCAAATCAATAGGAAATATTTCCCCAGACCAATATCCTACAAATTTTGAAGCATACAAGACTTTTTATAAGGAATTAGAAGGTGGCGATATTGGAAAAGGGCATGCTGTAAATCCGATTACGAACCAGCCTTACCAAACTCAAATGGTTCCCAGAGGAGATTATACAAGGGTTTTGGCAGAATTTTGGGCAGATGGTCCAGATTCAGAAACACCTCCAGGACATTGGTTTACTATTTTAAATTATGTAAACGACCATCCTTTATTTGTTAAAAAAATTAAAGGAGAAGGAGGTATTCTAGAGTCGTTAGAATGGGATGTGAAGGCCTATTTTATTTTAGGAGGAGCAATGCATGATTCGGCTATTGCAGCATGGAGTATTAAAGGTTGGTACGATTACATAAGACCTATTTCTGCCATAAGATACATGGCAAATAAAGGACAAAGTTCTAATACTTCATTAGATAATTATCATGCAGAAGGCATTCCTCTAGAGGAAGGTTTGGTAGAAATAGTAAAAGAAAACGACCCATTAGCTGGAGACGAAGCAGAACATGTAGGGAAAATTAAATTGTACGCATGGAAAGGACATCGTTTTATAAATAATCCAGAAAAAGACCAATCTGGAGTAGGTTGGATTCTAGCTGAAAATTGGGTACCATACCAAAGAGCCTCTTTTGTAACGCCACCTTTTGCAGGTTATGTATCTGGTCATTCTACATTTTCTAGAGCAGCAGCAGAAGTGATTACCTTGTTAACAGGTAGCCCTTATTTTCCAGGAGGATATGGCGAATTTATTGCAAAGAAAAATAAGTTTTTAGTATTCGAAGAAGGCCCTAGTATGGATGTAAAATTGCAGTGGGCAACATATCGAGATGCGTCAGACCAATGCAGTTTATCCCGTATTTGGGGAGGAATTCACCCACCTGCAGATGATATTCCTGGAAGATTAATTGGAGAGAAAATTGGAGTTAATGCGTTTAATTTTGCAAATGAATATTTTAATATTGATACCAAAAATGAAGCTATAACGAACATCACAGTTTTTCCAAATCCTTTAAAAAGTAATGAAATATGGATTTCTAATACCACTCAAATTGATGATATAAAACTCTATGATTTAAAAGGAGTAGAAATTAAAATTAACGAAAAAATATATATAGAATCACTTAAAAGAACCAAATTAAGCTTGCCTTTATTGGCTTCTGGAGTCTATATGGTTACAGTAAACAGCCAATCAAAAAAACTAATTATTCAATAATTTTCTAAAAGATGATTAAATAAACCTCTTAGACCGATATTTATACTTAGTTACGTTTACCGGTCTTTAGATTTGTAAAGTCATTTTTTTAATAGTTCATATCAATATTTTATTAATTTAAATGTGTTTAAAATTAAAATAGGTTACAACATACCTTTTTTTTGAATTTTATTTTTAAAAATAATACCAATGGTTAAATTAAAATCCCTTTTTTTACTAACTCTTATTACGTTTGTAAATTTAAGCTGTAAGAATACAGAAAGCTTCAAAGAAAAAAAGCAAAGTCCAATTGAAGCATTAGCAAAACGAATCGCTCCTAATCATGCTAATAAATTTATATTCGAAGTACTAGAAAATTCAGAAAAAGATATTTTTGAAATTCAGTCTAAAGAAGATAAAATTCTTATTCGTGGTAATAATTACAATTCTATTGCAGTTGGCTTAAATTACTACTTAAAAAATTATTGCAAAACCTATGTATCTTGGTATGTAGATGATAAAATAGATTTACCAGAAACGCTACCCACAATTTCTAAAAAAATAACAAAATCTGCGAGAGTAGAAAACCGTTTTTTTCTTAATTACTGTACATTCGGGTACACCATGCCTTGGTGGCAATGGAAAGATTGGGAACACTTTATAGATTGGATGGCCTTAAATGGCGTAAATATGCCATTGGCAATTACTGGGCAAGAAGCTATTTGGTACGAGGTTTGGAAAGAGTACGGATTGTCTGATGAGCAAATTAGAAGCTATTTTACAGGACCAGCACACTTGCCTTGGCATAGAATGTCTAATTTAGATAAATGGGGTGGTCCATTGCCAATGTCTTGGTTAAAGCATCAAAAAGATTTACAAAAGAAAATTGTTGCCAGAGAACGAGAATTTGGTATGACACCTGTATTGCCAGCCTTTGCAGGTCATGTTCCTGAAGCGCTAAAAGCAATTTTTCCAGAAGCAAAAATTAATCAATTAAGTTCTTGGGGCGGTTTTAAAGATAAGTATAGGAGTTTCTTTTTAGATCCTTTAGACCCTGCTTTTAAAGAAATTCAACATAAATTTTTAAAAAAACAAACAGAAGCTTTTGGAACAGACCACATTTATGGAGCAGACCCATTTAACGAAGTACACCCTCCAAGTTGGGAGCCAGATTATTTGGCGACAGTTTCCAATACCATTTATAGCTCTATAAAAGACATAGACCCAGAAGCTAATTGGTTACAAATGTCTTGGATATTTTATTTTGAAAGAGAACATTGGACCAATGAGCGAATAGAAGCTATGGTAAAAGCGGTACCACAAGATAAAATGATGCTACTAGATTATTATTGTGAAAAAGAGGAAGTTTGGCAAATGACAGATGCGTTTTTTGGACAACCTTTTATATGGTGTTATTTGGGTAATTTTGGAGGAAATACCATGTTAGCAGGCAATTTAGATACAGTTGAAAAACGTATTGAAAATGCGTTTGCAAAGAATAAAAATATGTGGGGCTTAGGTTCTACTTTAGAAGCTTTTGATGTAAACCCATTAATGTACGAATATGTGTTTGAAAAAGTGTGGACAAACAAAAGCACCAATACAGATAAATGGATTAAAAATTGGGCAGATATAAGGTATGGAAGTGAAAATAACAATGCGCGCGAATCTTGGAATCTTTTACACAAAAAAATATACAAAGACCCAGCAAGATTAGGGCAAGCCACCTTAACAAATACAAGACCTACCTTAGCAGGAAGTGGAAATTGGACTACAGATCCTACTATTAATTACGATAATAAAGAACTGTTTAAAATTTGGCAATTATTATTAGAAAAACCAAGTACAAAAACAAGTTATCAGTACGATGTTACCAATATTGGGCGTCAAGTATTAGGAAATCTTTTTTCTGAATTAAGAGCCGATTTTACAAAGAATTATAACAATAAAAATAGACGAGGTTTAAAGGAAAGTGGCGAAAAAATGTTGACTTTATTCGACGATTTAGATAAATTGTTAGGAACTCAATCTTCTTTTTTATTAGGAAAATGGTTAGAAGATGCGAAATCTTTTGGAGTTACTAAAGAAGAAGAAAAATATTACGAACACAACGCGCGTAATATTATTACAACTTGGGGTACAGGCGCACAGAGTTTAAATGATTATGCCAACCGTTCTTGGGCAGGCTTAACCAAAGGATTTTATAAAAAACGTTGGCAAATGTTTATCGATGATGTTACTACATCCGTAGAAAATAACAAACCGTTTGATAAAGATGCATTCTTTAAAAAAGTAACACAGTTCGAATGGGATTGGACACAAGGAAACGAACTATATGAAGCAAAACCAAAAGGAAATTCGGTTCAAATAGCCAAAGACTTGGTAGCGAAATATCGTACTTATTTTAATAATTAGAATGGTAATTAAAAAAATAGGTGCTTAATATATGATATGTATTGTGGCTATCTATCGAGTTTCTTGTTTTTGCATGGTAGTCAAAAATCTTCTAAAGCTTACAATTAGGGTACTATCATAACAATAGAAACAAAAAAAGAGGAGCTAATAAATTTAAAATATATATGAATAATAAAATATTAAAAATTACCATACTTACTTTTGGAATGTTATTTAACTTTGCTTGTTCGAAACCTGATACTTTAGAAGTAGAAAAAGAACCTGAAGAAATTTTAGAAACAGATACCGAAATAGGTTTCGTAAAAACGTTAAAAGGAAATTATAATGTTGGAGAACAAGTAGAAATTGTTGGTTTCAATATAAAAAACACATCTTCAACAAAAGTAAAAATTACAGAAATTTCATCAAAAATAAGAGGATTTGGAGATGATAAATCAGTAAAATATTCTGCAATAATTTCAGAAAATATTGAGATTCCTATTGGAGGCACATTTTCAACCCCACAAAAATCCATTTTTACAATTCCAAATAGTTTGGCTAAAGATGCCTATGCAGTTTCTATTTATCTAAAATTTTCTGATGGTGCCCAAAGAGAGCTGTATAAAACATTTTTTAGAGTTTCAGATACCCAAACATTACTTACTTATAAAATTGATAAAGAAGAATATAACGGTTTGCCTGTTTTTAAATTAAGAGGTGGCTTAAGTGCAGAATATACGGTTCAAAAATCGGCAGCTTCATTTGTTTCTGGAATTTCACATTCATGGACTTCTCCTATAGAAACCATTGCATCTACACCAGATTTTTTAGAACGTTCGATAAACAACACTATCGATTTTTATGACGGTACTGTTGGAGCAACCACACCTATTGAAACTGTAATTATTTCTACCGGAATTCCAGGCGTACAATATTTGGCTCGTAATATGAAAGGGGTTGTTTTACCATTGCATTTTTTAGTGGCTTCTGGTACTGTAAAAGAAGCACAAACTATTTTAGAGTATGCTAATAATTCTGGTTATAAATCTTATGGTACAATTGGGCATGATTTTTCAATTACAAATACGCAAAGTGTTGGCTGGATAAAATTACTAGATTTACCAACACAATACAAAAAATTTATAGAAGATCATCAAGTAAAAAATGTTATTTTATTAGGGCATACTGGTACCGATGATGGAGAAACACAGGCACAAAAAGTAGCAGATACCCGTGGTAAATACGAAGAAAACTCTTTATATTTAATGCGTTTTTCTGGAGATGCTTCTGATGGATATTTAAAACAAATTTTAAGTGATTACGAGGCTACAAGACTATCAAGTGTAACAAAAGTAGCCGATTGGGAAGCTGGTATTATTCCTGCACAAATAAATAATTTTAGTGCATCTGTAAAAGCAAAAACCAGTGCAACTGTAACTGCGGTAACCGCAAACGATGGTGTGCATTTATGGAATTTAGGAACATATACATCATTAGCATTAATCAAAAAAAATCAAACCATTTTCGAAGTTGGTGGACCTGCTGTAAGAGGTATTTCTACCAACCAATATTTGTTAGGAAACCCAAGTTACGAAAGTTATATTAGATATGTACCTTTCTTGTATTTCGCAGGTTTTACAGCCGAATTTCAATATAATAATTGGTTGAGTACCAAAATAAAATCGGCAGTAAATAGTTATTTTCCAGACATTGTTTTTGAAGATTTAACATTTTGGACAAATGATGCTTCTATGGATGCTTTATTAAAAACAAAAGGCTTAAAAGTTAGGTCTAGTAACTATTCTGCAGGTCAAGTTTGGGATATCAGTAATGGTTTAAATAGCTTAACAGAAGTAAGAGCAGTAGATATTTTGAGCAAAACAACGCCATCTGCATTTAAAACTTGGAACGACAATTTAGAGTTTTTAGATTTAAACGATTTACAAGAGGTTTCAAATAAGTTTCCAGAAATTAAAGTAGAACAAAAATAATTCGATAAATTAAATTTTAATGAAAATCGTAAAGTATATATTCTTAATATTAATTACAGTATTCGTAGGTTGTAAGTCTAAATCTAAGAATAAAGTTGTTGGAAAAGGAATTCCTCCTTTAACAGCAAATATACAGTTTAACAAAGATGCTTATAAAGCAGGAGACCTTATTAAAACAACCATTTCTCTTGAAAATAAAAGTGAAGTAGCTGTGGTTGTAGAAGATTTGGCGCTTAAAATAGTTAATATTTCTAAGGGTTCTGATTCGATTGTAAAAGAGCTGAAAAATGTTGGTTTTAAATGGAAAGCAGGAGAAAAACATACAGAAACATTAAATATTGAGTTGCCAAAAGCTTTTAAAGAAGGCGCTTATGGCGTTTACATCACTCAAAAACAAAAAGGGTTTGAGGCAGATGAAACCTATGAGACGTTTTTCAGAATAATTACAGATGATGAGCTTACCGTTTTTAATATTGAAACAGAAAAAGTAAAGGGTGTTCCTGTTTTTAAATTAGATGGTGGTATGAGTGCAGAATATATCGTTGAGAAATCTGCCGAAAATTTAACTTCTGGAATTTCTCATTCTTGGGAGGTAAATGCACCTGGATCAGGCCCAAATCACGTATTGGGCACACCTAATTACTTAGAAAAATCGGTTAATAAAACCGTCGAATTTTATAACAAAACTTTTGGAGACGATGCAGAAATAGAAACCGTATTAATAAGTACTGGTTTTCCATCAATCCCTTATATTTCTAATGCATTAAAAGCACCAGTTTTACCTTTGCATTTTTTGGTAAGTGTAAATACAGCAAAAGAAATTCAAACCATTTTAAAAACAGCGAACGATAATGGTATTGCGTCTTATGCCACATTAAGTCACGACCCTTCTGTACCTTATGCCGTGTCTTGGATTAAACTGTTAGAATTACCACAAGCATACAAGAACTTCATTAAAAAACACAATGTAAAAAATGTTGTAATTCTGGGAGCCACAGGAACCAATGGTGGAGAAACCAAAGCAAAACAATTGTTATATGATAATAATTTAAAAGGCGAATATGCAGATAGAAGTATTTATATTATGTATCCTGGCACATCTCCAGATGATGTAAAAACTTTAAATGATAAAATTGTTGATTTAAAAGACTTTAAACAGCAAGAAAATTTTATTCAAATAGCAGATTGGGAAAGTGGTATCAACCAAAAACAGTTAACAAATTTTGTTGCAGATGCCAAATCTATTAACAATTCTGTAAACGCCATTACAATTACAGCAGAATCATTAGGCAGGCTATATGCTTTGGGAGGTTATAGTACTTTGGCTTTAATGCACAAAAATAAAGATAAATTTAGTGATGTAAAAGGTGTTATTTTTAATCCGTATTTAATTGCACACCCAACTATTGAGATGAAAAAAGGGTTTGTACCTTTATTGTATTGGCAGTTGGTAGGGGCAAATTACACGGTTTATAATATGGAAAACGACCTCTTAAAAGCGATAAAACATTACTACCCACAAACCAATCCTAAAAAATTAAAACTGTGGCTTAATTCTACTCGAAATTTTGGTGCAAAATGGTCTGCAAATAATTTAAAGAAAGAACTTACCAAAAAAGGATATACCAATTTTGTAGAAAATAATTACGAAGTAGATGAAGTTTGGGATTTATCTGATGAGGTAGATTCACCCAGTGAAAAATTGTTTAAAGAGATTGATAAAACTTATGGTTTCGACAATTTAAAAAAATGGAGAAACTCTCTAAAATCTTTATCTATTGAAGATATGAAAGAATTATCAGAGTTGTTTGGCGGATTTGAAGTTGAAGTAAAATAAATGTTGTTTAGCATTTAAAAAGTGAATGGCACTTTCATGTCTTTATACTTACAAAACTATATTTAAGGATGTGTTATGAAAATTTATGAAGTAAAATCAATTACAGATACTCTTTTAAAGGCAATTAATATTTTAATTCCGCAACTAACTTCAAGTTCTATTCTTTTGACTAAAAAAGAATTAGAAGACATTATAACATCAGAAAACACAGTACTTTTTATTGCAGAAGAAAAAGAGATAATTTTAGGAACTTTAACTTTAGTACTTAATAAAATCCCTACAGGGAGTAAAGCATGGATTGAAGATGTTGTTGTTGATGAAGCAGCCAGAGGGAAAGGCGTGGGAAAAAAAATCACCCAATTTGCTGTAGATTACGCTTTAAATAAAGGCATTACAAAAATAGATTTAACGTCAAGTCCCGAAAGAATAGCTGCAAACAACTTATATCAAAAACTAGGGTTTAAAAAACGCAAAACGAACGTGTATAGATTGCATCGATAAATCATCTATAAAACTGAAATATAAAACATTTTAATTTAAAATATCAATGCTACAAATTAATAAATCTTATTGTTTTTTATCTCTATATTTTTTGAAGCACTAAAATGCAATATATCTTTTAGTTGAATACGATCTTTTGTTTTAATCGTATTCCTTGTGAAGTCGATATTTTCAATATTTTTAGCATAAAGCACTTTTCCTTTTTTTATATTGAATTGATTATCCGATATTCGAATGTTTTTATGAACAAAACGTTCCTTGATAATTTCTGTATTTTCGGGACGAATATTTATTACTGGCTCTCCACATTCCATAAACCTATTGTTTTTAATGGTAACATCAGTTACATAGCCAGATTCAAACCAGCTGTTGGCATCGTTAGCAATTAGAATACCACTCATACTTGTTTTAATAAACTCATTGTTTTCGATTCGCGTTTTTCCTCTGGAGGTAACCAAAATACCACGCGTAGGAATGCGGGTTATTGTGTTGTTTAATATAGTTACATTGGGTGTCCATGTTGTGTTTTCAAGCACATCTTCTAAATGAATATCAGTAGAAATGGGGTTTTCAAGAGTAAGTTCCATTTCCTTTGGGTTTAACAAATTAGCTGTTGCAATTTTGTTTTTTGAATACGGAATTAATGTTGTATTACGAATAAACTCAATACTATCTCCTTCATGAAAGGCTTCGAATCCAAAAGTTTGTGGATGCATAAAACGCACTTTTATTTTTCTGTTAGACAGTTTTTCCACAATACGTAAATGAGTTCCGTGTATGTTAATAGCATCGTCATTGGCTGCTGATAAAAATGAGTTTTTAATGATGATATCTCCTTTACATCCCGAAAAATGAAGAATATCTGCCCATGCAGCACAGGTTCTTTTTGAATTGTCTTTGGGTTTTACAGAAAAGTTATTAAATGTAAGATTTTCACTAAATTGACTTACAACGCCCATACCATGCATAAAATGAATGGTTACATTTTTCCATGTTATATTTTTACTGCTATCGGTAAAAAAGGCAGCGTAATCACGAAATGTATTTCTATTCTGATAGGTATAACCTGCTACAAAGCCTAGGTTTTTATCAAAAAACATGCGTACCTTACTATTTTCCATTTCCAAAAAGCGAAGCTTTTTAGAAGGCATGTATTTTCTAATTACGGTTTTTGCTTTAGGGTTAAACTCTTGCCATAATGGCTGCACCTTATGCTGCCAGTTTTCGCCTACCCAAGTTAAAGTGCTATCAACAATACTGTACTTAGAATCAGGATGAATTTGTATATCAGCAAAATGCTTTGTTGTTTGAACAACCTTAAATTCTGATACAGTAGGACGTTTGTAGTCAAACGATAAATTTTGAATGTTGATGTTTTTTGAATTTTCGATGCCCATTTCCATCACTTTACCTCTAAAAACTATTTCGGCTCCATTTCCATTTAAATGCACGTTCTCGGCATTCAACAAATAAAAAGCCACGGACTTTAAACTGTCAGGAGCATCGTTTGTATTAGAAATTTGAAACTTTTTTTTATAGGCGTTCTTAGGGTAAAAATTATATGTACCTGTTGCAAATTTTACAGTAATCGGATTTTCTTTTGTTCCCTTTCCTGTTAAAAACAAAGATTCTTTAAAATCACCAATAGATAGAATTTCAATAGTATTTCCTTCTGTTAATTGTAGTTCGTTTACCGGTTTGAAAGTTTTCCAAGGATGTGCTTTTTCTAATCCAGAGTTGGTGTCATTACCAATATTTGGGTCTATATAATAAGTAACCCCTGTTTTGGAAAAAACACGATTATGTATTTCTGGGTAGCTATTCTCTGTGGAGGTAGAGTTTTGTACATTGTTACAGCTCCAAATAAAAAAAGAAATAACACAGTAATAATAAATAACGAAAAGGCGATACATTTTCATAATAAAAAATATTCTATTATAGTTTTATAAAAATACGTTTTTTATATAACCAATAAGCAGGTATATAGCAAAGCAAAGTGTAAGCAATAGCGTATAATAAAGATGCTAACTTTGGGGTAACACCCAAAGAAGTTACTGTTTCAAAAAACCAAATATTGGTTGACTGTCCGTTTATCAAGTTCCAATCTAAAAAAACAGGATGCAAAACATGAAATAAAACATACATTGTAATGGCATTAGAGCCAAATACAACGCCCATTTTAGTTCCTTTTTTATAACCTAAATAATCTATTAAGAATACAGATGCAGCAAGAGTAAGCATCGCAAAGCCACCAGCATACAATACAAAAGAACTAGACCAAATATTTTTGTTTAAAGGAAAATGCCAACTCCATACAATACCAATTAATAAAGCAGTAAAGCCTAAAAAGAAAAGCCACATTATTTTTTCTGGGAGTGTTTTTTTGGAAGTTAAAAGCGTTCCTGTTAGCATTCCTAAAATTCCGGTAACAATTGCAGGAAATGTACTAAAGAATCCCTCTGGAACCCATTGGCCTTTTGTAAGATTTAAAACATAAGAGTCTATCCAATGTGCTACATTTTTCCCAGGTTCTAAAATGCCGGTTCCTAAATTAGGAATAGGTATAAAATACATACATAACCAATAACCAACTAAAATAACAATTCCCGTATATAGTTGTTGTTTCCAATGGGTATGTAAAAATAGAAATGCACAGACTACATAGACAATAGAAATTCTAGCAAGAACACCAGTATAACCAATTCCAGACCACCCATAATTTAAAAAGTCGAAGTTTGGAAAAAGGTTTAAAAGTATGCCCACAGCCATAATTTTTAAAAAGCGTAAAATTATTTTAGGGTAAAGTGCTTTAGTTGAGGTTCCTTTGTCTTTTTTATTCCCAAGAGAAATGGCAATAGCAATGCCCACAATAAAAATAAAAAATGGAAATATTAGATCAGTAGGTGTAGTGTTGTTCCAGGCAGCATGTGTCACGGGTAAATATACATGTTCCCAAGTTGCAGGCGTGCTTACCAAAATCATGGCAGCTATGGTATAGCCGCGCATAACATCTAAGGCTAAAATTCTATTTTTCATTTTTGTATTTAGGATTTAAAGTAGCTTGTTTGGCCTGCATGGATTGTTGCAATTCGTGCAATTTTAAACTAAGCGCTTTTACTTTTTCTGGGTTGCTACTAGAAAGGTCTTGTTTTTCTCCTATGTCAGTTCTTAAATTATAGAGTTCTTTTGTGTTGGTTTCGTAAAACTCGATAAGTTTCCAATCTCCTTGTTTTATGGCTGCTCCAGGCGTCCAGCCACTACCATGGTAATGTGGATAGTGCCAAAAAAGCTCTTTTCTTTTTAATTTGTATTTAGCATTTTTTAAAATTGGACTCAAATCCTTACCATCTACTATGTGATTGGAATTCAATGAAATTTTAGCCAAAGAAGTTATCGTTGAATAAAAATCATGGCTTACAACAGGTTCGTTACTTATTTGGTTTTCTTTGTTAAAATGTGTGGGTTTTATAAGTAATGGTACACGAATACCTCCTTCATACAACCACCCTTTCCCCGCTCTTAATGGTGAAACAGATGTTGGTGCTACTTGCAAATATCCTTTTTGTATGGTTGCCAAACCGCCATTGTCTGAAGTGAAAATAATGGTTGTATTCTCATATAGTTTTTTCTCTTTTAATTTAGCAATAAGTTTACCAATATTCTTATCCATCGCGTAAACCATAGAGGCATAATTGGGGTTTAATTGATTTAAGGTTGTAAAACCTTTACCTTCTTTTTCTTGTTGAATTTCTTGATTTTTTAAAGTTTTTAATTTGTCTTGAAATTTCTTAAGATATTTTTTATTTGCTTGAATAGGTGTGTGTACCGTGTAATAATTTAGATAAAGAAAAAATGGTTTGTAGCTAATGGTATCTAAAAATGAGGTAGATTCATTGGTTAGCCTATCCGTTAAATATTCTCCAATTGGGCCATCTTTTAATTTAGGGTTTTTATAAGGCGAATAATAACCTCCAGGAGGATGCCCAACATGGTTACCAGCAATATTGGTTTTAAACCCTTGATTTTCTGGAAAAAAACCTTCGTCTCCTAAATGCCATTTTCCTGCAAAAAAAGTTTCGTACCCATCTTTTTGTAATATTTCTGCAATGGTAACTTCGTTTAAGGGCAAACTATCTAAATCTTTAGGACCCAATAATTTTCTGTTTTTTGGGTCGTTTCCAGGAATCCAATCTGTTATATTTAATCTGGCAGGATGTTTACCAGTTAAAATAGAGGCTCTGGTGGGAGAACAAATTGATGCTGAAGCATAAGCATTTGTAAATTGCACACTGTTTTTACTTAAGGCATCAATATTTGGTGTTTCGTAAAAGGTACTTCCATTATAACCAACATCCATCCAGCCTAAATCATCAACCAAAATAAACAAGAAATTTTGTTTGTTTTTAAGTGGTGTTTTTTTCTTTATTGACGAACAAGAAGTAAGTGTAAAAATTATAATTATTGCCGAAAGATATTTTTTTAGAAATTGCATTTTTTTGATATTTTATAAGTTTACCTCGCAAAAATATTATTTAATCTACTTTTTTTTGCCATAAAACCCATAAGATGGCTTTCTATTGAGGCGTATATAGTTGAAGCTAATAAAGAAGCATCTTTTTTAGAAACGGTTTGCAACCAATTTTTTACCAAACGCCAATCGCCACCTCCATGACCATGACCTTGGTAATCTTTTACATCTTTATGCACATTCCATTCACTTTGTTTCCTTGTTCTAAAATTTGTGTGAACAAATAAATTTTCGCATATCTCCAGAAATATCTCCCATAGATGTTTGGCAGTTACAATTCCTATGCGTTGGCTATTTCTATGCGTGAAATGGTAACTTTTGGTAATTTTTTTACCTCCAATATTCCTCATGTAATAGGGGTAATAGGTATCTCTATATTTATTTATATGCGGATTATGTGTACAGGAACCATCCCAAAATTGCTGAGCTCTTGCAGGTAATGCTGTTTTTTTATGGATAAAAGGGCCACAGGTTTTTTTCGCAACAGCTACAGCAATTTCACTATGTGTTAACCAACCTAAAAAGGTTGTGCTTTTCGGCCATCTGGCGTACAATAAGTCATACAAACCATTGGGATCTTTTGTGACAGAACCACTCCAAATAAACCAATTTTTATCTTTTAGAATGTTTTTAAAATGTAGCTTTTGTAGCATTTTGCCTATTGGTGTTTCAGCTTCAATATATTTATTTTTAGAAGTAAAAAATTTAAACCAAGGTATGGTTAAGCCTATAGTGGTGCCTGTTATTTTTTGAAAGCTTTTTCTTCTATCCATATTTTAATAAAATATTTTAGACTTATTTATGTTTATTCTTTTATTATGGCAATCTCATCAATAACTAAATCTTTACTCTTCAATTTTAATTTTAACACCCCATCTTGGCTATCTTCACGCATGATATGGTATTTTATAAGTCCGTTGTTGTTTACTTTTTTGTTTGATGTTGTACGACCTTCAAAATTAATAAATTCAATATTTTTGGTGTTTTTTAATTTAAGGTAGAATGTACCTAAAATACCTTTTGGGCAATTAATTACCAAACTGGTTTCGTTGCTATTCCAACCCTCTTTATTTTGATGTTTTGTAGTAACGGTATAGTTAGAATTGAATAAAAGAAGAGATTGATCGTTATCTTTTTTCCATGCTATATTAGCGTTTTCTTTTAGTTTTCCGGAAGCTTTTATATAAACAATAGGGTCTTTATATTGTTTAGGAATGGTTACATTATTTGTTGAAGCGGTAAGTGAAAATAAGCCAGACAACCATTCTTTAGATACAGAAGTTGTTGGGTCGAAATTTTTAGAATTCATGTATTTTAGTAAGCTGAATTTTAATTGTTGAGTTGCAGGAGAAGTGTTATTAGTAATATCGAAACCAGAAACCATTAATTTTCCTTTACCAACTTTTAATTCGAATAGAATGCCCATTTTATTATTTCTATGAAAATCGTCTATGGGTTGAGCTATAGGTATGTAGTTTGCAGGTAATTCATTCAAAACGAAGGCTTTTGAGTTTTTACTAATGGGTTCCCATTGCCAATCGCTATGAAAATTGGTTGGAAATTTAGAAAACGCGTTATTTTTGTGATCAACTAACAAGCCAATATTTGTTTTTCCTTGTCCAGAAAAATAAGTTAGCGACCAATACAGAGAATAAAAATCAAATTTTACACTGGTTTTTGTGGAACCTAATTTAGAAGCATTCAGTAATACCGATTTTCCTTCTTCCAAGGCTTTTAAGGTGGTTTCATCAAAAGAATTGGTTTCTAAAACAGTGTTATTTACTACTTTTGGCGTTTTTTTAGGAAACACCCAAACATTCCAATCATTTTTAAATTCTGTACCTTCAATAGCAATTTCTATTTTTAATTGAGTTGCTTTTTTAATTGTTTGTAGTGAAAATTGATGTGTGCCCACAGACGTTACTGTTCCATTTTTAATTGTTTTGTTCATTAGTCTTTCTGAAAATAAAATCTTGTTAGTTTCATCAGAAACACTATATACAATCGTTTTATCTTTTAAATCATGTTTATTATAATGAGAAATTTCAGATGTAACGGTTAAGGTTTCATCATTTGTAAAAACAAATTTTTCAAACCTTGCCAAAGGTACAGTAGTATTAAAGTGCTTTCTAAATTCTTTAGGTGTTGTAATGTTTTTAGAATCCCAAAAAGCATCTAACCAGCCAATTAAAGCTTCTCCCTGACCAGGGTAATCGTTAATGCCTAATAATTGAATTCCTGCACAACTCGGCGTTCTTAAAAAAGACTCGATTTCATATTTGTATAAAAGTTGATTTAAAGCTCCTGATGCCAACTGAAAGTCTCTCGATTGGTTTTCAATACCATTTTTGCGAGCTTGTTCTCTAAAGGCTTCAAAATTTCTAGCTTTTAAAGCTCCCGTATATTTTTTAATTTCTTCCCAATTTGGGTACACAGGCCATTGCCCAATTTCATGTGCAATAATGGGAATGTTATTTGGACCATATACATTTTCATAATCCCAATTTGTACTAGGTTTTAGGGTACCTCTTACCAAACCTACACCGTCTATAAAATGTGTGGCAGCATAATCGCAATGTTTGGTTATTTTTCTTGCGGTAGATACTGCATATAATCTTCTCGGGTCACGTTTTTTTAATTCGCCAATCCATTTATCAGTAACATCAAAATCGGCACTTCCTAATTCGTTTCCGATACCGAACATTATAAAAGAAGGGTGGTTTCCGTAAGTATCTATAACACGATCCATTTCTGCACGAATAAATTTATCTCGTTCAGGAGATTTTCCAACACCAACAGTGTTTTTCATCCACCAGTCTATCCAAACACTTGCTTCTGCTTGAATATAAATACCTAATTTATCGGCAGCTACAAAAGCAGCTTCTGGCGGACACCAAGAATGAAAACGGACATGATTCAGTCCATAATCTTTATATATTTTAAAAATACGTTCCCAATCTTCGACTTTGCAAGAAGGATAGCCAGTTAGTGGAAAATGAACATTGTCTAAATTTCCTCTTAAAAAAATAGGCATATTATTGATATTTATTTTAGTACCATCTTGACTTACCTTTCTTAATCCAAACGACTCTGTAGAAGAGGCTATAACTTTATGATCAACCTCTAAACTTGTTTTTAATTCGTATAAATTTGGTGTGAATTCACTCCATGGTTTTACTGCTTTATTTAAAGAAATTTTAAATGCTTTTTCGAATTCATTACCAGTTTTTTTAGAGGTAAGCACAATTTCGCCTGTTTCTAAATTAGAAATCACAAAATTTATTGTTGCTTTTTGTGGCAACTGTCCTCGAATATTTAATTTTACTGAAATTTCATCTCCATCAAAATTACCAGAAATCGTTGTTTTTTCAATATGAAGATTATTTTTAGCAATGAGTTCCATTCTGCCCACAATACCATTCCATAAGGTTTGTGTATGCTCTGTGTAAGCGTGACCTTTTTTACCAATGTCGTGAATCATTTCATTGTTTACACGAATAGTTAATGTATGGTTTCCTGGAGTTAAATTTCCTAAATTATGAATATGAGGCGTACCCAAAGCATCTTTGGTATCTTTTTCGATACCATCTACATACACTTTAGACTCCCACAATACACGCTCTAAAAACAATTCAATTTTTTTATTTTTCCATTTTTTAGGAATTTCTATATTTTTAGAATAGTACGCTCGACCAACATATTTGTAATTAGGAGTTAACATAGCAGTATCTGCAACTATAGTTTTAACCCCATACCCATTTTCATTTAATGATCCTGGAAGTTGTAGCGTGTTTTCTGAAATTAACTCTTTTGGAAGTCCTTTATTTAAAGAGTCTAAAAAAACGTTCCACGTTCCTGAAAGGTCTTTTACCATGGAGTTGTTTTTTGTGGAGCAACTATAAAAGAAAGTAAATAGAACGATAACAGCAAGAGAATAAGAGAGTTGGTTTTTTTTAAACATACTTATTTGTTGAAATTTTAATGATTCTTTCAAAAATATTTCTTTTTCAAAAAAATAAGGTTTAAATATTGGTTTATGAGGTACGAATAATAATTTTTTAAACTTTCTAAGAAAATAATTAGCTTATTAATTATAATTCTTTTCCAATTAATAAATGTTTTGTCGCTTTTAACTTAAACCGATAATCGAACAATTAAGACCAAAAAGAAAACCTGAAGTATTAAATTGATTTATATGTTTGAAGGAACTTTAAAATAGACAATATTATGAAAAAACATTTACTTTTATTATTGTTGCTTTTTACTTTTTTAGCAAAAGCACAAAATTCTGTAAAACCTACAGCAATTACTCAAATAGCAGGTACTTCCGAAAGTGCTTTAGGTTTGTCTTTGGAAGATCTTATTACAGGATCTGGTCTTAGTAGTGAGCCTACAACTGTTGCAGATTTCGCTACGACAACGCATGCAAATGCTTGGGCAGATAGTTGGGCAACAGGAAATGAAGGCTCGCCAAGTTATTTTGCAGATACAGCTGACTACCCTGATGTAGTTTTTGAAATAAATTTAGGAGTTGCTTATAATTTGACTTCATTTGCATATTGGGGCTATCCTGTACTTCCTGCGAACAATCCAAAAACGGTTGTTTTACAGTTTTCTACAGATGGAGGAGTCACTTACACGGCTACAGAAAATATTACTTTAGGGTCTTCTGTTGGGTCTGGAGATCCCATTGCAATTCCTCATCAATCTGCATCTTGGGCTACACCAAGAAAGGCTAATTTTGTAAAACTAACAATAACAGATAATCACGGAGGTAGTAGAGTTGGTTTCGCTGAACTGCGTTTTGGAGGAGATGTAGCAGTTGCAGTACCAAATGACCCTTCGAATTTAGTAGCTACAGCAACTTCTGATTCTGAAATTACTGTAAGTTGGGATGATAATTCAGATAATGAAACAGGTTTTAAATTAGAGCGTAAAGAAGGTACAGGTGCTTATTCTGAAATCGCAACACCAGCAGCAGGCGTTACAAGTTATAGTGATTCAGGTTTAAATCCTTCTACAATTTATTCATACAGAGTTAAAGCAACAAACGGAGATGGTGATTCAATTGGGAGTGCAGAAGGAGGAGGAGCAACCAAAGCTTCTAATGGAAGACCTACTATTTTAATAACGCCTACTTCTATTACGCAAGAAGCAGGCAATTCAGAAGGTTGTTGTGGATTGTCTGTTGGAGATATGATTGACGATTCAGGTTTATCTGTAACACCAACTGTAACAAATATAAATACGGTAACTCATTCAGGTAATTTTGGAGAAGGCAATGCTTTCGCGACAGCTACAGATCAAGCTGGAGGTTATTTTTCAGCATCAAATCCAGATCCAGTTTTTACATTAAGTTTAGGGAATAATTATAACGTATCATCTTTAGTTATTTGGGGATATCCTTTAGATCCAAGCGCAGAAGCTAAAAGTTTTAAGGTAGAATTTTCTACAGATGGAGGAACAACCTATGCAGAAGGTGTAGAAAACGTTACAAATTCGAGCTCTTTAGGAGGAAATAGTAATGCTGCCATTTTAACTTTTTCTAGTGTTAAAACAGCTAATTTTGTTAGAATTACTTTTACTGATAATCATGGTGGTGGTCGAGCAGCACTTGGTGAAGTTAAGTTTGTAGGTGCATTAAACGAGCCTTTATCTTTAGATTCTAATTCATTATCAAGAATTAAAGTATATCCTAACCCATCTAGTGATTATTTATTCGTATCTAATATTGAAGATGAAGGAGAGGCAATTATATATAATGTTTTTGGTAAAAAAATAAAAAGCTTTAAACTTTCCATAGGTATGGAAAAAATAAATATAAAAGATTTAAGTACTGGAATATATATGGTTTCATTAAATAATGCAGGTAAAAGTTTGATGAAAAAAATAATAAAAAAATAATAATTGAAGTCATCTTGACTTTTTTATAGAAGAGTATTTAATCAGTAGATTGAATACTCTTTTTTTTGCTTATAAAAAAGCATGTTTATTTTTATGTTCAAAGACTAAGAATCTTTTTAAATAATTCAAAACTTAATGATTGTATCTCAAGGTTTTCATATTTATGAATCTTATTTAGAGTAAAATAGCATTAATAAGGAATGAGTATTTACTCTTTAGCTATTTGGTAAAAAGGCTTAATTATATACCAAAAAGAATGATTTTTATACCAAAAAGTGGTCAATATTAAGAAAATTGCGTTGAATTTAAATTCAATTAAATAATACTAACATTATGCAACAAAAAAACAACACGACAGCAATTGTAATTATTGCAGGACTATTTTTCATATTTGGGTTTGTAACGTGGATTAATGGTGCTTTAATTCCTTTTATGAAAACCATCAACGAGTTAACAGAATCGCAATCTTATTTAGTGGCGACAGCCTCTTATATTTCGTTTGTTGTAATGGCATTGCCAGCTTCCTATATTTTAGGTAAAATAGGGTATAAAAAAGGGATGTCTTTAGGGCTAATTATTATGGCCATTGGAGCTTTGGTATTTATACCAGCAGCAGAAGCAAGAACCTATTGGGTTTTTTTAGCAGGAATTTTTATTCAAGGAATAGGAATGACCATTTTACAAACCGCAGCCAATCCGTACATTACCATTTTGGGTCCAATAGAGAGTGGCGCCAAGCGAATTGCCATTATGGGAATAGCAAACAAAGTTGCAGGAGCATTAGGATCTTTAATTTTTGGAGCTTTATTGTTATCAGGAATCGATGAAACAAAAGAAAAATTAGCAGGCGCAACTTTAGAAGAAAAAAATGTGTTGTTAGATACCATGGCAGATAGCGTATTTATGCCTTATGTTGTAATGGCAATCGCCTTATTTTTATTAGGAATTTTAATAAGAAAAGCACCATTACCACAAGTAGAAGCCGCAGAAGAACCCGTTTTAGAAGAAGGGAAAACCGCCAAAACAAGCATTTTTCAATTCCCTAATTTATGGTTAGGAGTAATTGCTTTATTCGTTTATGTAGGTGCAGAAGTTATTGCAGGAGATACCATTATCGCTTACGGAATTTCCTTAGGATTTACAGGAGAAGAAGCAAAATTCTTTACCACCTATACCTTAATGGCAATGGTGGCAACCTATGCCTTAGGCGTTCTCTTAATTCCTAAATATGTAAAACAAAAAACAGCTTTAATCGCCAGTGCCGTTTTAGGAATTGTATTTAGTTTTTGCATATTAAGTACCACAGGTTTTACCTCAGTACTATTTGTTGCGGCTTTAGGGATTGCAAACGCTTTGGTTTGGCCAGCCATTTGGCCCCTAACTTTAGATGGTTTAGGAAAATTCACCAAAACAGGTTCTGCATTGTTAATTATGGCCATTTCAGGAGGGGCAATCATTCCGCCTTTGTATGGAAGAATTGTAGATGCCAACAAACACGAACTTATAGCCAATGGAATACAAGAAGCAGAGGCCATTGCAACAGCATCTACAGAAAGCTATTGGATTTTAATTCCTTGCTATGCAATTATCCTATTCTTTGCAATATGGGGTCATAAAATAAAAAATTGGAGTAAATAATCGAGATTAATTTTAATATAGAGAAGCAATACATCATGTTAAAAAGTAAAATAGACAAAGCCACCGGATTCGAGAAAAGATTCGAGAATATTGGAACTGTAGTTTTCGAAGATTCAAGAGAAGCATCAGCACAAGTTGCAAAAGAAATTGCAGATTTAATTAAAGTAAAGCAGTCGCAAAAACAACCTTGTATTTTGGGGTTAGCAACAGGTTCTTCTCCCAAAGGCTTGTATGCAGAACTGGTTCGTTTACATAAAGAAGAAGGCTTAAGTTTTAAGAACGTAATTTCTTTTAATTTAGATGAATATTACCCAATGGAACCCGACTCTGTAAATAGTTACGTGCGTTTTATGCAAGAACAACTGTTCAATCATGTCGATATTTTACCAGAGAATTACCACATTCCAGATGGCACCTTGTCAAAAGAAGAAATTCGAGATTATTGCGACCAATATGAAGCAAAGATAGAAGCTTTAGGTGGTATCGATTTACAGATTTTAGGAATTGGAGGCAATGGGCACATTGGTTTTAACGAATCTGGTTCTCTTCAAAATTCAAAAACACGTTTAGTTGCTTTAGACCATATCACAAGAGTGGCTGCAAGTGGCGATTTTTCTGGATTAGAAAACACGCCAAGAACGGCAATTACATTGGGAGTAAAAAAAATTATGGAAGCCAAAAGAGTTATTTTATTGGCTTGGGGAGAAAGAAAATCGAACATCATAAAAGCTTCAGTAGAAGACGAAGTAACCAGTTTGGTACCTGCATCGTATTTACAAGAACATAGAAATGCCACGTTTGTATTAGACAAAGCAGCAGCATCTAAACTCACAAGAATCAATACGCCTTGGTTGGTAGAAAAAATTGTTTGGACAGATCATTTAATTCGAAAAGCAGTATTAAGTTTGGCTTTAAACTTAAAAAAGCCCATTTTAATGCTAACAGATGCCGATTATATCGAAAACGGAATGAGTGATTTGTTGGCAGATTCTGGCCCCGCTTACGACATTAACATTAAAATATTCAATAAATTACAAAACACCATTACAGGTTGGCCTGGAGGAAAGCCCAATGCAGACGATAGTAAACGACCAGAAAGAGCAGAACCGACCAAGAAACGAGTGTTAATTTTTAGTCCACACCCAGATGATGATATCATTAGTATGGGAGGAACTTTTAAAAGATTGCACGAACAAGGTCACGAAGTACATGTAGGATATCAAACTTCAGGAAATATTGCAGTAGCAGATGATGAAGCATTGCGTTTTGCAAGTTTTGTATGCGATTATAACGAGAAATTTGGCATCGACAATACAGAAGCAACAAAAATTTATAAAAAAGCAGTTAAATTTTTAAAGAACAAAAAGTCGAGTGAAATAGATACCCCAGAAGTAAGGTACATTAAAGGCTTAATTAGAAAAGGCGAAGCCAGAGCCACTTGCCATTTTGTAGGTTTACCAGATGCTCAAATTCATTTTATGAACCTGCCGTTTTATGAGACAGGTGCCATAAAAAAGAATCCAATAGGAGTTGGCGATGTAGAAATAACCAAAGATCTAATAGAAAAAATAAAACCACACCAAATTTATGCAGCAGGCGATTTGGCAGACCCACATGGAACGCATAAAGTTTGTTTAGATGCTATTTTTGCAGCGGTAAAAGAATTAAAGCCAAAGAAATTTATGGAAGATTGTTGGGTTTGGTTGTACAGAGGCGCTTGGCAAGAATGGGGTATAGATGAGATAGAAATGGCAGTTCCAATGGGTCCAGACCAGGTATTGGAAAAGCGAAAAGGAATTTTTAAACATCAATCACAAAAAGATGGTGTTGTTTTTCAAGGCTCAGATAGTAGAGAGTTTTGGCAACGAGCAGAAGATAGAAACAGAGAAACCGCAGAGTTATACGATAAATTAGGCCTGTCTCATTACGCAGCAATGGAAGCATTTGTAAGGTGGCATTATTAGTAAATTAAAACATAACATTTTATAAGAAATATTTTAATGATGGATAAAGAAGTTTCTAAGAATGAATTGACTCTTTTTAAACTTAAAAAAATAGAACTTATAAATAATATTGGTATTTATGAGCGATTCGTTAATTGGGTAATTGGTGAATTTGATTTATTTCTTAAAAATGAATCAAAAAAACTTGAAGTATATTTCCCAAATGGGCAATTCTATATAGGAAATTTCGAAGATGATAAAAACGAACTAAATATTAAAATATTAGTTGAAGGAAAATCAAGTTTAGTGTGTAAAAAAATAATGTTACAACTTGAGAATATTTATCAGCATGTTTTATTATTTAATAAAAATAAAACAAATGATAATAATAGCTGATAGTGGTTCTACAAAGTGCGATTGGGCTGTAGTCGATGGAAAAAAAGAAGTACTTAAAATAAGAACAGCAGGTATAAATCCAAGACTTATTTCAGAAACAGAAATTAATAACATTATTAATGGAAGTAACGAATTGGAATTTATAAAAGATAAAATCTACGAAGTTTGTTTTTACGGAGCTGGTTGTGCATCTGAAAAATCTAAAAATAGTATTAAAAGTATCTTAAAAAAGTATTTTAATAATGCAAAAAACGTACTTGTTAAAGAAGATTTAAGTGCGGCAGTTTTTGGAACTACAACAGAAGCTGGTGTTGTATGTATATTAGGAACAGGTTCTAATTGCTGTTATTTTGATGGAAAAGAGATTCACGTAAAACAAGCTTCTTTAGGATATTCTGTTATGGATGAAGGAAGTGGTAACTATTTTGGAAAAAAATTATTAAATGCATATTTTTATAATAAAATGCCTTTAGAATTACATGAGAAATTTAAAAAAAGCTTTGATTTATCTTTAGAATCTGTTTTAAAAGGGCTTTATGAGAATGAAAATCCGAGTGCTTTTTTAGCTAGTTTTGCTAGTTTCTTAATTAAAAATAAATCTGAACCCTACATTATGGATATTATAAGAAAGGGAATAAAAGAACTGTTTTCTAACCTTATAATGTGTTATAAGGAAGAACTAAAAACAAAGAGATTGTATTTTGTAGGTTCTATCGCTTATTATTTACAAGTTGAAATTATAGAAGAAGCAAAGAATAGGAATATTTCTGTTAGATCTTTTGTAAGAAGACCAATAGACAACATTATTGAAAATATGAAAACAATCGATTCTTAATATTTTTTGCTTATGAGTTGGAATGTCTAGTTGAAAGAATTTTTTCAGGACACTTTCCCAGCAAGTTCTTGGGTTTCTTTATTTTTAAATTTATCACTTTTGTTTTTAGGATTAATAATTAAATATTTTAACTCTCTATTGTGTTTGGTTTTACCATTTTCATCAAGAATTGTTCCTTTATAATATTCTATGAAAAGACTATATTTACCTGTAGATAATTTTTTCTTTTTTAGTGCAACTTTCATTTAAGGTGTAATTTACTGCACCTTAGAAATTGATACATAGAATTGAGGTGTAATTTAGATTCCATAAAGATACTAAAATAAGTATAACAAAGGAAAATAGAAATCAACTATCTTTCTTTAAATCATTGTTTTTATTGACTTTTTATTCCTTTAGCTTCTTTTGTTTTTCTTTATTACTTCCCGATACAAAAATTCCCAAAAATATGCCCTAAAATATCTTTATCTACATCATACTCACCAGTAATATTGCCAAGATGGCGCAAGCATTCGCGAATATCAATAGAAAATAAATCTGTTGATATTTCAAGATCAATGCCTTGTTTTACAGATGTAATTGCTTCCAAAGCATTATTCAGCGCTTCAAAATGACGAGAATTGGTAACAATCGTTTCGTTATTACTTAAAGCCCCAATATTAACTAGAGAAGTCAACTCTGCTTTTAGTTTATCAATACCTGTTTTATTTTTTGCAGACAAAGGAATTAGATTTTCGATTTCGGTAGATAGAGTAGTGGCTTCATCATTCGAAAGTGTGTCTATTTTATTAGCAACTACTAATAAACGTTTATTTGGGAAGCGTTTTTTTATGTTTTTAATTTCAGCTTTAAACTCGAAACTTTTTACTTTAAATTTTTCTGAATTGATAAGAAAGATAATTAACTGGGCATTTTCTGCCTTTTCGTAGGTTTTTTTAATCCCGATGTTTTCTACAACATCTAAAGTTTCTCTAATTCCTGCAGTATCGATAAAACGAAAAGCCACGCCATTAATAATTATTTCGTCTTCGATAGCATCTCTAGTGGTTCCTGCAATGTCGGAAACAATCGCTTTTTCTTCGTTTAATAAGGCATTTAAAAGAGTCGATTTTCCAACATTTGGTTCGCCAATAATAGCCACAGGAATTCCGTTTTTTATAGCGTTTCCAAAGGCAAAAGAATCAATTAATCGTTTTAAAACAAAGGTTATTTTTGTTACCAATTCTTTAAATTTTGTTCTATCGGCGAATTCTACATCTTCTCCAGAAAAATCGAGTTCTAATTCAATTAAAGCTGCAAAATCTAACAATTGGGCACGTAAGTCTTTTAATTCGTTGGTAATTCCACCACGCATTTGCTGAATCGCCATTTTATGGCTTGCTTCGGAATTTGAAGCAATCACATCTGCAACAGCTTCCGCTTGCGATAAATCCATTTTTCCGTTTAAAAATGCACGCATGGTAAACTCTCCGTTATCTGCCATTCTACACCCTTTTTGTAAAAAAAGTTGAATGATTTCTTGTTGAATAAAACTAGAACCATGGCAAGAAATTTCGACCACATTTTCGCCAGTATAAGAATTCGGATTTTTAAAAATAGACACTAAAACTTCATCAATTATAACGTCGTTGTTAATAATATGCCCTAGATGAATGGTGTGTGTTTTTTGATTTTTAAGAGATTTGCCTTTTTTTATAGACCTAAAATATGCATCTACAATTTCGATGGATTTTTCTCCAGAAAGCCGAATTACGGAAATGGCACCAACTCCAGAAGGAGTTGCCAAAGCGATAATGGTGTCTTGTTGTGTCATGCTACAAAAATACACAAACATTTTTTCAGAAAAATAAAAAGCCTATCACAATTTGCGATAGACTTTTCAAGCAATTCAATGAGGGGGAATCATTGCAAAAATTATGAATGATAAGAATTTTTTTTAATTTATCTCGTAATTTTTTTAGTATCAATTAATAAACATTCTCTTCTATTTCTTCTTCTTTGACTTCTTTTTTCTTTTCTTTAGAAACTTGCGACAAGTTTAATTTATTGTTGGGTACAAATTCTAAAGTTCTCATTGGGAATGGAATGTTAATATCTTCCGCATCAAAAGCTTTTTTAATTTCTATAATAGCCTTGCTTTTTGCCTTTAATTTTTCCAAAGCATTTTCGGAATCTACCCAAAATCTACATAAAAAATTAATTGAGCTATCGCCAAATTCTGTGTAGTAAAATTCAACATTTTTACCAATTTTTTCTTGATCGAAATGAGTGCCGATTACATTTTTGGTTAATTCTTCTACTTTTTCTAAATCGGCACCATATTCTACACCACATTCAATAGCAATTCTCATTTTTGTAGTTAAAGAATAATTTTTAAAAGGGCTTTCTAAAATAGTTTTGTTAGGAATTACTACCATATTGTTATCGGCTTCTTTTAAAACAAAATAATTTAAGTTAATATCGATAACTTCTCCAGAATATCCGCTTGTTTCTACCCAATTTCCTATGTTTAAGTTTTTTCTAAAAGACAGTACCACACCAGAAATGGTGTTCGATAACGTACCTTGCAAAGCCAAACCAATAACAATACCAGAAACCCCAGCTGCAGAAACCATTGTTTTTAAGGTATCGTCGAATTTTAAAACAGTCATCGCCAAATACAAACCAGCTAAAATGGTAATTGCAGATGCAACTCTCGATACCAAATCTCTAACCGATTTTTGGCTAATTCTTCTTCCAATTGTTTTGTTAACAATTTTATTCATTGCTCTGGAAGCGAAATACGAAATTACCAAAACAACCAATGCAATAGCCAAATTGGGTATATTCTTTATAAACAGCTCTTTCCAGGCTTCTAATTTTTCTAGAACTTTATTCATTTTAAAAAATTTTATGTACTTTTTATGTTGTTTTGCAAAACTAAGGCAGATAAACGTTTTTTCTTACCTCAGGCAATTTTCATTTTAACTCAAATAAAATTAATAGTTCTTTTAATTGAAAAGAATAGAGGTTTTGCTTCAGGTTTTCCGTTACAATTGTCATTTCCATGAAAACGGAATCTAAATACAGCATTTTGTTTTTGATCTTTTTAAGTCAAAATAAAACCAGTGAAATACCTCTTTAGTTCTGCCTCGAGAATCTTTGGTTTTAGGAAATTCGTTATTTTTTGTTTTGTTTTTGAAAAATATGTAACAAAATAATCAATTTTGCGACCCATAAGTGTAACCAAAAATTTAAAAAAATATGAAAGAAGACAAACAACTCCTTGTAATAACACATCTTAGTCAATTATTAGATTTCGTAAGCGGTATAGGAGGTTTTATCGTTCCATTAGTTTTGTGGCTTACAAAAAAAGACGATGTTATAGGAATGGATTTTCACGGAAAAGCGATTTTAAATTTCCGAATTTCCATGTTTTTATACATCTTAATTTGTATTCCACTTATTTTATTATTGGGGTTGGGGGTTATAGGATTAATCGTTATCGGACTTTTTTACCTAATATTTCCAATTATAAATGCTATAAAAGCCAGTAATAACGAACCTCCAAATTATCCATTTAGCATTCAATTTATAAAATAATAAGTAACAGAAATCGTCTTTAAAAGGCGATTTTTTTTTGTTTAGAGTCGTTTTTTAGAAAAGGATTACAAGAATTTGGGTGTTCTCTATAGGTTGGGTTTATAGCCTGTATTGAGCGTAGTCGAAAGGTTGTCTTTTGAGTTTTGTTTTCGGTATAAACTTGTTTATTTTTCACAAATTCACTCGAACTGATAACTAAAAAACCTGAGTTCGAGGTAAGAAATTCTATTTTTTTATTGTAAAAAAAAGTAGAAAATTAGTATATTTAACGTGAATAATGTTTAAGAAGTACTGTGGTAAAAAACAAGTAAATTCCTCACTAAATTTAGGTATTGGTCTTTCGAGTATTGTTGAATTCTTACTCCTAGTTTTAATTTTAAAAAAAATTATAAAAGAGTTGAACGAAATAAAAAAAAACACGTATTTGCCAACACTGTTTATAAAAAATTGCTACTTTTAGCCTTATCAAAATCGCAACTTTCCATAAACAAAGGCTTTGTGCTTCGTGACCAAAAATAAGATAAAAGTTTATTATGAAGATTAATATGGCATACTATCGTAAAAAAGACTGGAAAAAGTTCTTAAAAATAATCGACGATAGAGACAGCATGTATGATTTTTGGGAAGATTGGCATAAATCTTATTTAAACGCAAAGCGCAGTTTAACTTCCAAAGGTTTTATTGTCAATGATTATGTTGTCGATTTAGGTAAATTAAAAACATACTGTAAAATTAGAGGCTTAAAAATTGATGGAAAAGCCCGATCACAATTCGTATCTGAAGTAAAATGAACAAAGAACATATAGCTAAGGTAAAAATTTTATTAACTGAATGGAATCCACTTGGAGATAGAGCTACTCAAATAAGCGATTTAAATAATTACGAAACAGAAGCGATTGATATTCTGTGGCATATAAAAAGCAAAAATACTACAGATCAGATAAGTAAATTAATAGATTCTGTATTAAAATCAAGCTTTTGGAATTCATGTAGATCCTGTAAAATGCAAAATTATTGCTAAAAAAATCCATATAATACTTAATAAAAAATAAAAACACGAAAGCACAACACAATATAAAATTAACTGCTAGTTCATGCCTACTTACGAAAGTATTCGCAATTTTCTATTCGGTTTTTATTTGCTAAATTAGGTGCTTAAACACGCCACCAACCATACACAAAATTGTTGTGTAAGCTTCAAAAAAGAATTAAAAAATGAAAATAAAAGACTTAATAACCTTTTTAATTTTGATTTTGACCTTTGTTTCCTGTAAAACACCTAATAAAGAAAAGCATCAAAAGAAGTCAACTAAAAGACCAAACATTTTATTTATGATGTCTGATGACCATGCTTATCAGGCAATTAGCGCATACTCAAATAAGCTAATAAAAACTCCAAATATCGATCGAATCGCTAACGAAGGCATATTATTTACCAATGCATGCGTTACCAACTCCATTTGTGCACCATCAAGAGCAACCATTCTTACAGGAAAACATTCGCATATCAATGGCAAAATTAACAATATAATGCCTTTCGATTCCACACAAGTTACTTTCCCGCAATTATTTCAAGAAGCAGGTTATACAACTGCAATGTTTGGGAAACTGCATTTTGGCAATAACCCAAAAGGTATTGATGATTTTATGATTTTACCAGGACAGGGACATTATATTAATCCTGACTTTATCTCACAAAAAGGAGATACAACCATTACAGGATATGTAACCGACATTATTACTGACCTTACTTTAAATTGGCTGGACAAAAAAAGAGATAAAGAAAAACCATTTATGTTGATGTATTTACACAAAGCACCTCATAGAGCTTGGTGGCCAAGCCCAGAAAAATTCAAAGAGTTTTCTCAGCGAACATTTCCAGAACCAGCAACTTTATTTGATGATTATAATAACCGTGGATTGGCTGCAAAAACAGCTAAAATGAATATTAGAGACCAGATGCTTAGTTACGACAATAAAGTGTTTCCTGAAGCTATTGAAGAAATAGGCATGACAAATAATAATGCTAGAAATAAAAATTATTTTAAGAGAGCAGATTTTTCTCGACTAAACCCCAAGCAAAAATCTATGTACAAACCAATTCTAGATTCTATCACTCAAGACTTTAAAATGCACTGGCCTACCATGAGCAATCAAGAAAAGATGAGTTGGCAATATCAACGATATATTCAAGATTACTTGGCTTGTGTTTCTTCAGTAGATGATAATGTTGGTAGAGTGTTAGATTACTTAGATGAAAACGGATTAGCTGAAAACACAATCGTAATATATACTTCAGATCAAGGGTTTTACCTTGGAGAACACGGTTGGTTTGATAAACGATTTATTTATAACGAATCTTTTAAAACTCCGTTACTAATTCGTTGGCCAAACCAAATTACAGCCGGTACAACTAACGACGAAATGGTTCAAAATCTAGACTTTGCTCAAACATTTTTAGAGGCTGCACAAATTAAAACTCCAAACGATATGCAAGGAGAAAGTTTGATGCCTCTTTTAAAAGGAAATACGTTACAATGGAATCGTGAATCTGTTTACTATCATTATTATGAATATCCAGGTGGTCACTCCGTTAAAAGGCACTATGGCATTGTTACAAAAGAGTATAAACTGGCTCATTTTTATTATGACATAGATGAGTGGGAGTTGTATGATCGAATTAAAGACCCTCAAGAAATGACCAATGTTTATAATAATCCTGCTTATGCCAGTATCGTTGCTAAATTACATAAGAAGCTAGATAAGTTACGACTAAAATATAAAGATTCGCCAAAACTGGACCAGAAGTATATTGGTATTGCCAAATAGAAACAGCACAAAAAAGTAGATTATTAATCATTACTGATTGGCTAAAACAAACAGTTTTTCTCTACTTTTTACCGTAATTTGGAAATTAGCGACTTTCTTTCTTGAGTAATTCTGGGAATTTCTTTTTAAAACGATTCAATCTTGGTATAGAAACCGCTTTTACATAACTCTGGTTTGGATTTCTTTTTTCAAAGTCTTGATGGTAATCTTCTGCCCTGTAAAACCGTTTTAACTTGGTAACTTCTGTTGCAATTTTCCCATTATAAACCTTGTTATTTAAAGTTTTTAAAATTTTTTCGATTGTTTGTTTTTCTTGTGCTGTTTTATAAAAAGCAATCGAGCGATATTGTGTGCCATAATCTGGGTGCTGTCCATTTACAGTTGTAGGATCATGTGAACCAAAAAACACCTTTACCAAAGTTTCAAAACTTACTTTTTTAGGATTGTAATACACTGCAACTGTTTCTGCATGGCCTGTTTTTCCTGTTCCTATTTTCTCGTAAGTTGGGTTTAAAGTATTTCCACCAGCATACCCCGAAACAGCTTCTTCTACTCCATTTACACTTTCGAAAATGGCTTCTACACACCAAAAACAACCACTGGCAAAATAAGCTACTTTGGTATTTTCTTGCGGAACATACGCAGTTTGTGAATTATTTTGTTTTTTACTAGAAAAACCAAAACAAGAAATTAATAACAATGTACAAGTAAATATTAAAAAGGGTTTTATCATCTTCATAATTATATTCTAATAAGTTTAAATTCTAAAAAATAAAAAAATTGCACTAATTAGAATTTGATAAAAAATTAGTGCAATTTCAAGAACTTTTAATTCGAAAAATGAATCTTCCGAACATACAATTGGTCGTAAAATTACGTTTCTATTTACAGTTGTTTACAACTTTAGCATTTTATTAAGAAACCTATTTGTGTAAAAGCCTTCAGATGGTTATTTTTGTTAAATAATCATTAAAAAAATAATGTTTTAAGTGAAGTTCTTAAACTCAAAAAAATGGAGTTCTCTACTGCGCTCAAACAAGCATTATTTGCATCAAATTAACTAAATGGAGCACTTTATAGTATCAGCACGTAAATACCGTCCTCAAAATTTCGAAGATGTTGTTGGGCAACAAGCCATTACAAACACGTTAGACAATGCTATAAAAAACAATCATTTAGCCCAGGCTTTGTTATTTACGGGACCAAGAGGAGTTGGTAAAACTTCTTGTGCAAGAATTTTGGCGAAAAAAATAAATCAGCAAGATGTAGAATTATCGGAAGACGAAGATTTTGCATTTAATATTTTTGAATTGGATGCAGCTTCTAATAACTCTGTAGATGACATTAGAAGTTTAACAGATCAGGTTCGCATTCCACCACAAACCGGAAAATACAAGGTTTATATTATTGATGAAGTACACATGTTGTCGCAAGCAGCATTTAATGCTTTTTTAAAAACGTTAGAAGAACCGCCTGCACATGCTATTTTTATTTTAGCAACTACAGAAAAACACAAGATTATTCCTACGATTTTATCTCGCTGTCAAATTTTCGACTTTAAACGAATTGGTGTTTTAGACGCTAAAAACTACTTAAAAACCATTTGCGAGAAAGAAAATATAACTGCAGAAGACGATGCTTTGCATATTATCGCGCAAAAAGCAGATGGTGCAATGCGCGATGCTTTATCGATTTTTGATAGAGTTGTTAGTTTTTCAGGAAAAAATTTAACGCGCGAAGCTGTTACACAAAACTTAAATGTATTAGATTACGAAACGTATTTTAGTATGACAAATTTGTTGCTCGAAAATAAAATTCCAGATGTTTTAAATGCTTTTAATACGGTTTTAGGAAAAGGTTTTGAAGGGCATCATTTTATAAACGGTTTGGCAAGTCATTTTAGAGATTTGTTAGTTGCCAAAGACAAAGCTACTTTAAAATTGTTAGAAGTCGGAGACGCTGCTAAAAAGAAATATTTAAAGCAAGCAGAAAAAGCCAGCATTCCATTTTTAATGCAGGCGATTCACAAGGCAAATAATTGCGATTTAAATTACAGAGCGAGTAAAAACCAACGTTTGTTGGTAGAGTTAACACTTATGCAAATTGCCTCCATCACGTTTGATGGAGAAAAAAAAAAGTCAGCTAACTACATAATTCCTGCTACTTTTTTTCAATCACTTTCTCCTACAAAAAAAACAACTGTAACACCAGTTGAAAAGAAAATTGAAACGGTTAAAATTACCCCTATTGTTGAAGAAAAAAAATCAACAACAACCCAACCTCTTTTAAGCTTTGCTAAAAAGCGTTCTTCTTCTCTTTCGTTAAAAAGTATTCACGAGAAAAAAGAAAAGAAAAAAACGGTTGTTGAAGAAAATTTCGACAATTATCCGAAAGATATTTTTACAGAAAATCAATTGCAAATACTTTGGAAAGAATATATAGTACTTCTTCAGAAAAAAGGAGAAAGAAGTATGGCTTCTATTGTAGGAACAGATGTGCCAAAACTAAATGACAATTTTAAAATTTCTTTTACAGTACCCAATAAATTAATGCAGGACCAGTTTCTTAAAGGACGTCCAAAATTACTAAAGTTTTTGCGAGAGAAATTAAACAATTACGGAATTGACATTGCAACTGTTTTAAATGAAACTGTCGAAAAAAAATTCGCTTATACTCCACAAGAAAAGTATCATAAGTTAAAACAGAAAAATCCGCTTTTAGATAAGTTACGCCAAACTTTTGAGTTGGATTTGTAGCTTCATTAAAGTTATATTAAATTTTTTATTTCTCCTGACTTTTTATACTTTCTTTATTTTCTTCCAAAGGTTTTCCTAAATACACCAAAGTACAGTTTTCTTTAGGCTCTTGTAACTTTTCGTACTCTGGAATCAGGTACATTTCTTTGTCTTTTTTAACAAATAAAGGTACAGATCTCGATTCTCTAAACAGCTTAGAAAGCATTGCTTCGTAGGCATCATTTGTTTCAATTTCTACTTCGTATATTTTAGGATTGTCTCTAAATGCTTCACTTAAATTAATATAATCGTCTTTAGGAGTTAAAAATTGAGTTCTACTATTTAAAGTCTTGTTTCTAATTTCTTTAGAAGTTGCCAATCTAAAAGCCCCATGTTCTCCAAAAGATTCAGAAAAATTACTAATTGCATATTCATTTACAGCCTCACTCCCTGTCATCGCAATTAAATACCCCACATCGTTTAATTCGATATTATCTGTTAAATCTTCATCATAAATATTAATCGCATACGCTTCCAAATCCATACTATTGGCTTCCTGAACAAAGTTTTTGTTAGAATCAATCAACACTACTCTTTTATCATTTTCTTTTAAATAATGTGCAATTAACCTTGCTGGGCTAGATGCTCCTACAATTAAAATTGCATTCGAACTTTTTAAGAAAACACCTACTAATTTTGCAAATAATCTTGCTGTGGTAGCATTTAAAAGTACGGTTCCTAATACAATCATAAAAACCAAAGGCGTAATGTATTCTGCACCTTCTACACCTTCTTTTAGCAATTTACTTCCAAATAAAGAAGCAATACCTGCAGCCACAATACCTCTTGGTCCTACCCAACTTATAAATAATTTTTCGTTTAATTTTAATTTGGAGTTATGTGTACTTGCAAAAACGGCCAAAGGTCTAATTACAAATACCACAATTGCGAATAAAATAGCTGTTTTCCAGGTATATAGCAACATTAAATCTTCTATATCGATATTGGCTGCTAATAATATAAACAGAATAGAAATTAACAATACACTTAAAGATTCTTTAAAATATAATAGTTCTTTGATGTTTTTTAGCTTTCCGTTTCCTAAAACCATTCCCATAACCACCACTGCTAAAAGACCCGATTCGTGTGCAAAAATTTCAGATTCTACAAACACTAAAAGTACAGTAGATAAAGAAACTACGTTTAATAAATAATGAGGAATTAATTTTTTATTGATGGCATATGCCAATGCATGTGCGAATGTAAAACCAAAAGTAGTACCAAATAGCAAAATTTTACCAAATTCTATTAAAGCTGTTTTGGTAAATCCACCTCCACCTCCCACACTAATAAATTCGAAAACCAATACTGCCACTAAAGCACCAATTGGGTCTATTAAAATGCCTTCCCATTTTAAAACCGTAGAAATATCTTTTTTTAGAGGAATGTTTCTTAAAATTGGAGTTATTACAGTAGGCCCTGTTACAATTATTAATCCTGCAAAAAGGAAGGAAAGGTCCCAACCCAAATTAAAAACGTAATGCGCAACAATTCCTGCTCCGAAAAATGTAATTGCAGACCCAACAGTAATTAATTTTGTAATTACAGGGCCCACATTTTTAATTTCGGCTCTTTTTAGGGTCAATCCGCCTTCAAAAAGTATAATACTAATGGCAAGTGAAACAAAATAATACAAACTCTCTCCAGGAAACAATCCTTTTTTACCATTCCAAATAGGCTCAATCCATTTAGAACCATCTGCACTTAAAAATTCAGCTGCAATTGGTCCTACTAACAAACCTATTAAAATTAAGGGTAAAATAGCCGGAATTTTAAATTTCCATGCTACCCATTGCGCCAATATTCCTAAAATAATTATTCCTGCTAATTCTAACATACATTTTCGATTTTCAAAAAAGTAAATTTAAGGATGTTTCCCTATGATAAAAATAATTTTTTAGTTTTTTTCTTTCTTATAAAGTTTCCTATATTGTGCGTTCAAGCTAATTTTAAAATCTTTTTTTGCAAAAAATTCATAAAATTTTAATCGGTATTGCATTTTCGCCGAATTTAAAAGCAAATCTTTTTGAAGCCGTAAGAATGGCAAATATGTTTAACGCAGCATTAGTAGGTGTTCATGTGGGTAAAAAAACACCTGAAAAAGAACAAAACATTAAAGATTTATTATTAGAGGTAGATGCGCTAAAAAAACCATTAAAAACAATTTGGCAAGAAGGAAAACCGGTTGATGTAATTTTAAAAACGACAACAAAAGAAAAAATAGACTTGCTAATTTTAGGAGCTATTCAGCAAGAAAATTTACTGAGATATTACGTAGGTTCTATAGCTAGAAAAATAACAAGAAAGGCATCTTGTGCTGTTTTATTATTAATTAAGCCCTCTGTAGAGAGAATACCATGTAAACACATAATAGTAAATGGGTTGCGTGATAAAAAAACAGAAGAAACCATTAAAACCTCTATCTACTTTTCGAAAAATTTACACTGTAGAAAACTAACGATTGTCGAAGAAATTAGTCAGGCAGAATTGCATGTAAAAGTAAGTGACGATAAGACCTTAAGAAAATCTACAATCGTAAAAGAACGTATAAAATCGAGAGAAGATTTTCGTGTAAAAAACATTTTAAAAGAAGTAGATTGTGAAGGAATGGATATAAAAACTCAAAGTATTTTTGGAAAAAGAGGCTATTCTATTGGGCATTATGCACGAGTAAAAAGAGCCGATTTATTAGTAATGAATGCACCTTCTAAAACAAGAGTTTTCGATCGAATTTTTCCACACGATATCGAATACATTTTATCGGAATTGCCAACCGATGTTTTAATTGTAAAATAAAAATGACAAAAAAGAACACGGTTAAAACATTTGTAAACGAAATTCCTAAAAATCTTTTTTCTGGCTTTGTAGTTTCTTTAATTGCGCTTCCTTTAGGTTTAGGCTTGGCTATAGCCTCTGGAGCACCACCAATTTCGGGAATTATTGCTGCAATTGTAGGCGGAACAGTAGTAGCCATTATGGGTGGTTCTAACATAACCATTACTGGGCCAGGAAATGGTTTAGTAGTAGTTATTTTGGGAGCAATTACAACACTTGGTAATGGAGATATGCAACAAGGTTTTTTATATACCCTTGCTGCCATAGTAATTTCTGGAATTATAATGATTATTCTCGGCTTTTTAAGAATGGGCTCTTTAGGAGATTTCTTTCCTGCTTCTGCCATACAAGGCATGCTAGCTGCCATCGGAATTGGAATTTTTGCCAAGCAAATTCATGTAATGCTTGGCGATTTACATACAAAAGGAAGTATTATTGAACTTTTAATTAAAATTCCTAAAGGGATTCTTAATTTTATAAAAACAGACGATTCTAGTACGTTTTATGCAGGGTTCATAGGAATTGCAAGTTTGCTTATCATGGTTTTTTACAGCAAAATTAGAAATCGATATTTCCAACTCATTCCTGCTCCTATGTGGATTGTGGTTTTAAGCATTGGTTTGTATTATTATTTTGATTTGTTTTCTGCTCACAAATACCCAATTCACAAAGATTTACTAATTAATTTACCAGACCATATTTTATCGAATTTTGCTTTTCCTGATTTTGGTAAAATTTACCATGCAGATTTTATTAATGCTGTAATTGCAATTACATTAATTGCCAGCATCGAAAGTTTGTTAAGCATAAAAGCTGTGGACAAATTAGATCCTCTAAAAAGACGATCGAACATTAATAAAGATATTAGAGCTTTAGGTATTGCAACCGTAATTAGCGGTTTTTTAGGCGGATTAAATGTAGTTACAGTAATTGCCAGAAGTTCTGTAAATGTAAATAATAAGGGTAGCAATAGATCTGCAAACTTTTTTCACGCTGCTTTTTTAGTACTTTTTATTGTTTTGTTCGCAACTGAATTACGCAAAATTCCTTTACCTGCTTTGGCGGCTATTTTAGTGTTTACAGGCTATAAATTAGCTTCTCCAAAAAACATTCAAAAGGTATTTCGAATAGGAAGAGAACAATTAATTATATTTACAGCAACACTTTTAATAACAATATCTACAAGTCTTATTATTGGTATTTTAAGCGGTATTATTATCACATTCGCAATCCATATTTTTATCAATAAAGATGCCATGCTTTTTATTAAAAATGCCTTAAAACCAAATGTACTAATGTTTAAAGAAGACGAGACATATTATGTGAGTGTAAAAAACTTTTCTTCTTTTTTAAATTATACAAAACTAAAAACAAAACTAGACCAAATTCCAGAAACACAAGAAGCCATAATCGATTTTTCTTTATGCGATTTTATAGACCATTCTGTAATGGAAAACATGAGTAATTATAGTGCAACTTTCGAAAGAAAAGGTGGGCATTTTGAAGTAATTGGTTTAGACGATGCCAAATCTGGAAGCAAACATCCGTTTGCGATGCGTAAATTATTCCCAGAAAAATTCGTTCCAAAAGAAGGTGTTTTAACCAAAAGACAAAAATCGATTCAAAAAATTAGCGAAGAAATGCATTATACCTATGATGCTTTTTCGGACATAGAAATGAAAGAACTACCAAATTTTGGCTATTTTAAAACTCGAAATATCGAAAAGGTTTCTAATGTACTTTCTAATGAAGACTGTACGATGTTCGATGTTCAGTTTTCGGAAGGAGAATTAATTGCAAAACAAGTAATTAAAGCAACCATGTTGCACATTCATCCTAAAAAAACACTTCCAAAATTTACACTAGATAAAGAAGGGGTTTTTGAATACATTTATCATTTTGCAGGATACAAAGATATAGATATAGATGCGCATCCAGATTTTAGCAAACGCTTTTATTTATCTGGAAAAAATGAAGAAAAAATTAGAGAATATTTTACAGATGAATTAATTTTGTTCTTCGAAA
Source organism: Polaribacter batillariae (assembly GCF_017498485.1). NCBI lineage: Bacteria > Pseudomonadati > Bacteroidota > Flavobacteriia > Flavobacteriales > Flavobacteriaceae > Polaribacter > Polaribacter batillariae. Next base: position 3,786,397 of record NZ_CP071795.1, read on the forward strand.
GTAACAAACAATATCATATTGAAGCCACAAATGTTGGTCTTTTAGTGATCGACAAAGAACGCTTGGCAAGTGTAAAAGAAATAAAAGCCCTCGCCTATTTTGGCTCTGGCTTGCAAAAAATACTATAAAAATGTTAGGATTACAGTTTGAAACCGAAACTTCTTGGGCAGAAATTGCCAAAGTAAATTTAGAACAAATACTTACAGACCACGCTTTTTTAGAACAAAAAGCAGCTTCGAACGCAGTTTCTATAATCATAAATTATTCCGAAGAAACCGAACTTGTAAAAGAAATGAGCAACATTGCCATCGAAGAAATGCAACATTTTAAAATGGTGCACCTCTTAATGGTAAAACGCGGAATGGTTTTAGGCAGAGAACAAAAAAACGATTACGCCATTCGTTTGCAAAAATTTTTCCCAAAAACAAAAGACAGAACCAATGCTTTGGTACAACGTTTATTAATTGCAGCTTTAATTGAAGCCAGAAGTTGCGAGCGTTTTAAGGTGTTTTCTGAAAATATGGAAGATGAAGAGCTGCAAAAATTTTATAAAAATTTAATGATTTCTGAAGCAGGACATTATACTACTTTTTACAGTTTGCAAGACAATATCAAGATCGAACAATTGTAGATGAAAAATGGAATGCACTTTTAGCTTTTGAAGCAGAAATGATGCGCGAACGCGGAAATGTAGCCAAAATTCATGGATAAAAGAATTCAAACTTTAAGGTTTTATATTCAAAGCTTTTGCCCGGAATCTTAAACCTTAAATTTTAAACTCTAAACTTTAAACTAAAAAAAAATGTTTAGCAAAGAAGAAGCTACAAAATTGCGAAAAGATTTTGGACAAGTTTCGGAAAATCGTTTCCAAGAAAATGGTTACTATATAATACTAAAATTAAAGGGTTTTCTTTTAAATTCGTAGCAGATAGAAAGAAAGCAATGGTTTGTTTGGATTTGGAAAATCCAGATGAACTGGTAAATATGTTGTATTACGACCAGCTTCTTTCTTTAAAAACATTGATGGAAGCAGACATTCCTGAAATAATTTTTGATAATGAATATGAATTAGAGAGCGGAAAAAAGATTCATAGAATTTATGTGCCTTTTGAAGGGAAATTTAGCATTTACAATAAAAATACTTGGCGAGATTGTTACGAATTTTATGTAGAAACAATGCCCAAATTCGAATTGTTCTTTTATGAATATGAAGATGTTATAAAAAATATTTTTAGTACATGACATAAACATAGCTTACTGATAGTTAGAAAACTAACTGTTGGGTAATTTGTTTAAAACACTGGTTTTTAGTATATCAGATAAATAATTCTACTCATTTATCTAATGAAGAAAACCCATGTTACGTATAAAAATAGTGAGCTTAGTTCAATACTCAACCCACATTTTAAAGGAAAATTAATTTAGCTCGTGTTAAATTGATTTCTTACTTTGTAACTGCTCTATGCAAGGTGCAAACAGTAACTTTTGGAGAATTAGCAAATGCTTTTAACACTTCTGCTGATTCGAGTTCTTCTTTAAGAAGTACTCTGGTAAAAACAAGTAAAACTCATTAATTTTTTACTAAAGTACTTTTATAATGAGTACATTCTCACAGAAAACCGCAAACTAACTTCTATATCGATAATGCCCAATTATTTTAAAATCGAACAAACAATCTTGTAAAACCTGACCTGCACCAATATTATGAACAATCATATAACGTTTATTATCGCTAGATTTTTTATTAACAACGATTCCAATATGAGTAATTGCACCTCCTAAATTCCAACAAACAATATCTCCAGGAAGATAGTCTTTTGGATTTTTAGAATTCACTTTTACGATTCCTTTTCGCGAGAAGAAAGTCATTAAATTAGGCACTCTTCTGTGGTCGATATTTTTATCTGTTTGTTTTAAACCCCAAATTTTAGGATACATTTTAAAGTTTTTTTTCATGTCTTCATGAACCTCTTTTTGCAAATCGATGCCTAGTTTTCTATAAGCTCTAATAACAACATCTGTACAAACTCCTTTTCCTTTTGGCACATCTCCATTAGGATAATCAATCGCAAAATAATTGGGGTCGTAAACCACTTTGTCTTTTATTAATTCTAAGGCAGCATTTGATAATTTGTCTTCATCAACTTGTGCGAAAGCAATATTTATTGATAAAAATAAAAAAAGTATTGAGAAATTTTTTTTCATTTTACTATCTATTTTTTAAATTTTACCACATAGATTTATAGAAAACATAGTTTTACTGCCACTGCCACTGCCACTGCCACTGCCACTGCTACTGCTACTGCCACTGCCAACTGCCTACTAATTTATTTCGGACTATAAATCGCACAAGGTATTATCATTTCTTCCAAAGAAACACCTCCATGCTGATATGTGTTTTTATAATACTTTACAAAATGATTAAAGTTATTAGGGTATGCGAAAAACAAATCTTCTTTGGCAAAAATAAACGGACTATTCATAGACACCGTTGGTAAAAAAATGTCTTTTGGATTTTTTACTGCATATACATCTTTCTCTTCGTAAGAAAGACTTCTACCCGTTTTGTAACGCAAATTAGAACTAATGTTTTTATCGCCAATAACCTTTGTTGGGTGCTTACAATTGATGGTTCCGTGGTCGGTTGTAATAATTAATTTTTGACCTAAACTTTGCGCTTTTTGAATGATTTCGAACAGAGGAGAATTTTTAAACCAACTCAAAGTTAGGCTTCTATACGCTTTATCATCGCCAGCTAATTCTTTAATTACCTCCATTTCTGTTTTAGAGTGCGAAAGAATATCTACAAAATTATAAACAACTGCTGTTAAATCGTTTTGTTTGGTGCCATTATAATTATCTGCCAATTCTTTTCCATCTTTTAATGAAGAAATTTTATAATATTGGTGCTGAATATCTAAGCCTAAACGTTTAATTTGTGCAGTTAAAAACTCATTCTCAAACAAGTTCATTCCACCTTCATCTGTATCATTTTTCCAATAATTAGAATGTCTTTTTTCCATTTCGGAAGGCATTAAACCAGAAAAAATGGCATTTCTTGCATATTGTGTGGCAGTTGGTAAAATAGAAAAATATGTATATTCTTCGTCTTTTTTATAATGGTTGTTAATTAAAGGTTCTAAAATTCGGTATTGGTCGTAACGCAAATTGTCAATCACCACCCATAAAACACCTTGGTCTTTTTTTAATTCAGGAACCACATAGTCTTTAAACAAAGTATGAGAAAATGTTGGTTTATCGTGAGCTGTTAAAAAATCTTTGTAATTTTTTTTAATAAATTTAAAAAACTGCGAATTGGCTTCTTGTTTTTGGCTTTCTAAAATACCTAACATCGCAGAGTCGCTAATATTTTCTAGTTCTAATTCCCAGTGAATTAATTTTTTATAAAGTTCAATCCAATCTTCATACGAATTTACCATGTTTAAATCCATAGAAATTTTTCTAAATTCTTGCTGATAATTAGAAGTTGTTTTTTCTGAAACGAGGCGCGAATTGTCTAAATTTTTCTTCAAACTCAACAAAATCTGACTCGGATTTACAGGTTTTATCAAATAATCGGCAATTTTAGAGCCAATTGCTTCCTCCATAATATATTCTTCTTCACTCTTAGTAATCATTACCACTGGCAAATTGGCTTGTTTCTGTTTAATTTCCGAAAGTGTTTCTAAACCCGTTAAACCAGGCATGTTTTCATCCAAAAAAACAATGTCAAAATTATTTTCGGTAACCAAATCTATAGCATCAGCACCATTTGTACAGGTTATAACTTTGTAATCTTTACGTTCTAAAAAAAGAATGTGTGGTTTTAATAATTCAATTTCATCATCAACCCATAAAATTTGTATGTTGCTCATCGTATCTTTTTGTTTTATTCTGAACGTTAAAAATACCCATTTGTTGCTTTTTTATTCATTTTGAAATGATAAAATATTGCCAAAAAATAGCATTAGAATCAAATTAAAACTTGTGCATTTCTAGCAATATGTTGTACTTTGCACTGTATAGATAAATTAGAATTCTTTTGAAGAAAAAAACACCCAACAAGCTTAAAATATTAAACGATCCTATTTACGGGTTTATACAAATACCAAACTCACTAATTTTCGATATTATAGAGCATCCATATTTTCAACGTTTGCGTAGAATTACACAAATGGGGTTTTCTAACTTGGTATATCCTGGTGCCAATCATACCCGGTTTCATCATGCCATTGGTTGTATGCATTTAATGCAAAAAGCAATTCGTGTTTTGCGATTTAAACAAGTTGCCATTTCTAAAGAAGAAGAAAATGCATTGTGTATTGCCATTTTGTTGCACGACATTGGTCATGGTGCTTTTTCACATGCGCTAGAACACAGTATTGTAAGCGAAATTTCTCATGAAGAAATCTCACTAAAATTTATGAAGAAATTAAATGAAGAATTCGAGGGAAAATTAACACTAGCCATAGAAATTTTCGAAGGTAAAAATGCAAGAAAATTTTTATGTCAGTTAATTTCTAGTCAGTTAGATATAGATAGGTTAGATTATTTAAAAAGAGATAGTTTTTACACAGGTGTTACAGAAGGCAATATTTCATCAGATCGTTTAATTGCCATGATGAATGTTAAAAACGACGAATTGGTCATCGAGAAAAAAGGAATTTATTCCGTCGAAAAATTCTTAATTGCACGAAGATTAATGTATTGGCAAGTATATTTACACAAAACCGGTTTGGTCGCAGAAAACATGTTGGTAAACGTTTTAAAAAGAGCCAAAGAATTGGCAGAAAATGGGGTAGAATTGTTTGCAAGTTCTGCACTTCGTTATTTTTTATACCATCAAATCGATGCTAGTAATTTTACCGAAGAAACTTTAGAAATGTTTTCTAAGTTAGATGATTACGATGTTTTATCGGCCATAAAAGAGTGGGCAAATCACAATGATAAAATTTTATCGCTTTTAGCAAAAATGATTGTCGATAGAAGCCTATTGCGAATAGAAATTCAAAAAGACCCTTTTAATGATGTTTATCTAGAAAAAAAGCAACAAAAAGCGACTAAGAAACTGGGCATTTCTAAAGAAGAAACTCGTTTTTTTGTTTTTACTCAACAAATTAGAAACCAAGCCTACAATTTAAAAAAACCTGTTTTAATTTTAAATAAAAAAGGAAAATTAAAAGACATTGCAAAAGCATCTGATCAATTAAATTTACAAGCATTAACAAAGCCAGTAATCAAACACTTTATTTGTTATCCAAAATAAGTGAGATTAGCCAAAACCGTATTATTTTTATATTTTTGCGTTTAATGAAATTTACAGCACAACAAATAGCCGACATTTTAGAGGGTGATATCTTAGGAAATCCGAATGAAGAGGTTTTTACACTATCTAAAATCGAAGAAGGTAAAAAAGGCTCTTTAACCTTCTTGTCAAACCCCAAATACAATTCGTATTTATACACTACAAATGCTTCTGTCGCTATTGTAAATAAGAGTTTCGTTCTCGAAAAAGAGGTCGATACGACTTTAATTCAAGTAGATGATGCCTACAAATCTTTCTCTAAATTATTAGAATTTTACAACGGAGTAAAAAACAATAAACAAGGTAGAGAACAACCTCATTTTATTGCCAAAAGTGCTAAAATTGGCAGTAACGAATATATAGGTGCATTTGCTTACATTGGAGAAAATGTAACAATAGGCAATCACGTTAAAATTTTTCCAAACTCTTACATAGGAGACAACGTTGTAATTGGAGACCATACCACTATTTTTGCAGGCGTAAAAATTTATTCGGAAACTGTAATTGGTAGCAACTGCAAAATTCATTCTGGTAGCGTAATTGGTGCAGATGGTTTTGGATTTGCACCCGATGAAAATGGAGAGTACAAAGCAATTCCACAAATAGGAAATGTTATTATAGAAAACAATGTAGATGTTGGTTCTGCATCTACGATAGATAGAGCAACATTAGGTTCTACAATCATAAGAAAAGGTGTTAAACTAGATAACCAAATTCAAATTGCACACAATGTAGAAATTGGAAAAAACACTGTAATTGCTTCACAAACAGGAGTTGCAGGCTCTTCTAAAATTGGAGAGAACTGTATGATTGGAGGGCAAGTAGGAATCTCTGGACATCTTAAAATTGGAAACAATGTTAAAATATTAGCACAAGCAGGAATTTCTAAAAACATAAAAAGTAATGAAATTGTAAATGGAACCCCAGCTTTTAAAGTCTCTGATTACAATAAAAGTTACGTCTATTTTAAAAAGCTACCAACCATAGTGGATAGAATAAACAACATAGAAAAAGAATTTAAGTCTCAAAAAGAGAAATAACAATGAGTAAAAAACAAAAAACAATTCAAAAAGAAATAAGTTTATCTGGTGTAGGGCTTCACACAGGTAATACTGTTAATATGGTTTTAAAACCAGCTCCAGCAAACCACGGTTTTGCTTTTAGTAGAGTAGATTTAGAAGGCAACCCAACCATTGAAGCAAGAGCAGAATATGTTGTAAATACACAAAGAGGAACAAATTTAGAGAAAAATGGTGTTCAAGTTCAAACATCCGAACACGTTTTAGCAGCAGCTGTAGGTTTAGATATCGATAATTTATTAATAGAAATAGATGCATCTGAACCCCCAATTATGGACGGTTCTTCGAAATATTTTGTAGATGCTTTAGAAAAAGCAGGAATCGAAGAACAAGATGCAGAAATAGAAGAATACGTCGTAAAAGAAATTATTTCTTATAAAGATGAAGTTTCTGGAAGCGAAATAATTTTAATGCCTTCAGACGAATACCAAGTAACTACAATGGTAGATTTTGGTACAAAAATATTAGGAACTCAAAATGCTACCTTAAATAAAATTTCTGACTTCAAGAAAGAAATTGCAAATGCAAGAACATTTAGTTTTTTACATGAAATTGAAATGTTGTTAGAAAACGATTTAATAAAAGGTGGCGATTTAAACAACGCAATTGTATATGTAGATAAAGAATTGTCGGAAAGTACCATGCAAAAATTAAAGAAAGCTTTTAATAAAGAAGATATTTCTGTAAAACCAAACGGAATTTTAGACAATTTAACCCTGCATTGGGCAAACGAAGCTGCAAGACACAAATTATTAGATGTCATAGGAGATTTAGCATTAACAGGAACTCGAATTAGAGGAAAAGTAATAGCAAACAAACCCGGTCATATGGTAAATACCAATTTTGCTAAGAAATTAGCAAAAATTATAAAAGCAGAAAAAAGAAATAACGTTCCACAATACGATTTGCATCAACCACCATTATTAGATATCCACCAAATAATGGATATTTTACCTCACAGACCTCCATTTTTATTGGTCGATAGAATTATAGAGCTTTCAGACAAGCATGTTGTAGGGTTAAAAAATGTAACAATGAACGAAAACTTCTTTGTTGGGCATTTTCCAGGAGCACCAGTAATGCCAGGAGTTTTACAAGTAGAAGCAATGGCACAATGTGGCGGAATTTTAGTGTTAAGTACAGTTCCAGATCCAGAAAATTATTTAACATATTTTATGAAGATGGACAATGTAAAGTTCAAACAAAAAGTATTGCCTGGAGATACTTTAATATTTAAGGCCGAATTAATTACACCTATTAGAAGAGGTATTTGCCATATGCAAGCCTATGCTTATGCAAATGGTAAATTGGTGGCAGAAGCCGAATTAATGGCACAAATAGCCAAAAAGAAATAATTATGAATCAACCTTTAGCATACGTTCATCCACAAGCAAAAGTTGCAAGAAATGCTGTAATAGAACCTTTTACAACAATACATAATAATGTTACAATTGGTTCAGGAACATGGATTGGTTCTAACGTAACCATTATGGAAGGTGCTAGAATTGGCGAAAATTGTAGAATTTTTCCTGGAGCAGTAATTTCTGCAATTCCACAAGATTTAAAATTCGACGACGAAGAAACAACCGTAGAAATTGGCAACAATGTAACCATTCGCGAATGTGTTACCATCAATAGAGGTACTAAAGATAGAATGAAAACAGTAATAGGAGACAATTGTTTAATAATGGCATATTGTCATGTTGCACACGATTGCTACGTGGGTAATAATTGTATTTTTTCGAATAATTCTACGTTGGCAGGTCATGTAACCATTGGAGACAATGTAGTTTTAGCAGGTATGGTTGCAGTACACCAATTTGCTTCTGTTGGTAAACATGCATTTGTAACTGGCGGATCGTTAGTAAGAAAAGATGTGCCCCCATACGTAAAAGCAGCAAGAGAACCTTTATCTTACGTGGGCATTAACTCAGTAGGCTTAAGAAGACGTGGCTATAGCACCGAAAAAATTAGAGAAATTCAAAATATATACAGAATTTTATTTCAAAAAAATTACAACTATACCCAAGCAATAGATATTATTGAAGCAGAAATGGAAGCAACTCCAGAAAGAGACGAAATAATTCAGTTTATAAAAGATTCTCATAGAGGAATTATGAAAGGGTATTTTAACATTAATTAAACCATCATCCAAAAACTACATTAACTTTTTGAATAAACAAAATAGAACATTATAAATGGCAACAACATCAGATATTAGAAATGGATTGTGTATTAGATATAATAACGATATCTATAAAATTATAGAATTTTTACACGTAAAACCAGGAAAAGGCCCTGCATTCGTAAGAACCAAATTAAAAAGTGTTACAAACGGAAAAATAATCGATAATACGTTTCCTTCAGGAAGAAAAATCGAAGATGTTCGTGTAGAAACACATAAATTTCAGTTTTTGTATTTCGATGGAGAGTTTTATCATTTTATGAACGAAGCAGACTATACACAAATTCGTTTGTTAGAAGCTGCTTTAGATAATCCTGGTTTAATGAAGGAAGGAGAAATTGTTACAATCATTATCAATTCCGAAGATAATATGCCACTTTCTGTAGAAATGCCTTCAAGTGTAATTTTAGAAGTAACACACACAGAGCCAGGTGTTAAAGGAAACACTGCAACCAACGCCACCAAACCAGCAACAGTAGAAACTGGAGCCATTGTAAACGTACCTTTATTTATAAATGAAGGCGATAAAATTAAGGTAGAGACCACCAAAGGTACTTACCAAGAACGTATTAAAGAGTAAAAAAGTTAGCAGTCTTCAGTAGTCAGTTTGCAGTTTTCACTCAAACCCGTTAACTGAATACTGCAAACTTAAATACTGCCTACTAAAATAAGAATGAAGTTCAAAAATCCACAAACATTACAACAAATAGCATCAATTTTAAATATTGATTTTGTTGGCGATAAAAATTTTGAAATTCTTGGAATTAATGAAATTCACGTTGTCGAAAAAGGAGACATTGTTTTTGTAGATCACCCAAAATATTACGACAAAGCCTTAAACTCTGCTGCAACCACTATTTTAATCAATAAAAAAGTAACTTGTCCAGAAGGAAAATCTTTGTTAATTTCTAACGACCCATTTCGTGACTTTAATAAAATTACCAAACATTTTAATCCGTTTATAGCATCAGAAGTAAGTATTTCAGAAAGTGCGATAATTGGCGAAGGTACAGTAATTCAACCCAACGTATTTATTGGAAACAATGTTACAATTGGTAAAAACTGTGTTATTCATCCAAATGTTGCTATTTACGATAATTCAATTATTGGAAACAATGTTACCATTCACGCAAACACAGTTTTAGGAGCAGACGCTTTTTACTATAAAAATAGAACAACAGGTTTCGATAAACTAATTTCTGGAGGAAGAGTTGTTTTAGAAGACAATGTAGATTTAGGAGCTTCATGTACAATAGATAAAGGAGTTACAGGAGACACCACCATAAAAGAAGGAACAAAAATAGACAATCAAGTGCATGTTGGGCATGATACTGTAATTGGTAAAAAATGTTTAATTGCATCGCAAACAGGAATTGCAGGTTGTGTTATCATAGAAGACGAAGTAACCATTTGGGGGCAAGTTGGTACCAATAGCGGAATTACAATAGGAAAAGGAGCTGTAATTCTTGGGCAAACAGGCGTTACCAAATCTGTCGCTGGCGGAAAAAGTTATTTTGGAACTCCAATTTCAGAATCAAGAGAAAAATTAAAAGAAATGGCAGAAATAAAACGTTTTTTTAAAGATAGAAAGAATTCTTAAATTTCTTTTTTTAGATACAAGCAATAAACTATTTTTGCAATATAAATTAAACAAAAACTCCATTTTACTTTTCTTTAATAGAAATGTCTAAAAATGGCATTAAATAACAAACCAATGAGTGTTTTAGTAAATAAAAATTCGAAGATTATTGTTCAAGGTTTTACAGGTAGTGAAGGTACTTTTCACGCTGGTCAAATGATAGATTATGGAACCAATGTTGTAGGAGGTGTAACACCAGGAAAAGGAGGGCAAGAACATTTAGGAAAACCTGTTTTTAATACAGTAGCAGAAGCTGTAGAAAAAGTAGCGGCAGATACTTCTATTATTTTTGTGCCACCAGCTTTTGCAGCAGATGCCATTATGGAATCTGCAGATGCAGGAATTAAAGTAATTATTTGTATTACAGAAGGAATTCCAACAGCAGATATGGTAAAAGTAAAAGCTTATATCGAAAATAAAGACTGTAGGTTAGTAGGGCCTAATTGCCCAGGTGTAATTACACCAGATGAAGCAAAAGTAGGTATTATGCCAGGTTTTATCTTTAAAAAAGGTAGAGTTGGTATTGTTTCTAAATCAGGAACTTTAACTTACGAAGCCGCAGACCAAGTTGTAAAACAAGGTTTTGGAATTACCACAGCAATTGGTATTGGTGGAGATCCAATTATTGGAACAACAACAAAAGAAGCTGTAGAATTGTTAATGAACGATCCAGAAACAGAAGCCATTGTTATGATTGGTGAAATTGGTGGAAATTTAGAAGCAGAAGCTGCAAAATGGATTAAAGCAGATGGTAACAAAAAACCAGTAGTTGGTTTTATCGCAGGTCAAACTGCACCAGCAGGAAGAACCATGGGGCATGCAGGAGCAATTGTAGGTGGAGCAGACGATACTGCACAAGCAAAAATGAAAATTTTAGCAGAAAATGGAGTGCACGTAGTAAGTTCGCCCGCTAAAATTGGAGAAATGGTAGCAAGTGTTTTAAAATAATTTTTATAAACATTTAAAATATATAAATTCCTGTTTATATTGAGTTAACCCCAATATTTCAGGAATTTCTTTTTTATACTTGAATGAACATCAACTAAATTATAGAATATGAAAATATTAGAAAATAAATCAGCAATAATTACGGGTGCAACAAGAGGAATTGGAAGAAGTATTGCAGTAGAATTTGCCAAACAAGGTGCAAACGTTGCTTTTACTTACAATGCATCTGTAGATGCTGCAAATGCATTAGAAAAAGAATTAAAATCTTATGGAGTTTCCGCAAAAGGATACCAATCGAATGCAGCAGATTTCGATGCCGCTCAAGAATTGGCAAAAGAAGTGCAACAAGAGTTTGGTACTATCGATATTTTAGTAAATAACGCAGGTATTACAAAAGATAACTTGTTAATGCGTATTTCTGAAGACGATTTCGATAAAGTAATTCAGGTAAATTTAAAATCTGTTTTTAACCTAACAAAAGCAGTTATTCGCCCAATGATGAAACAAAGAAGTGGTTCCATTATTCACATGAGTTCTATTGTAGGTTTAAACGGAAATGCTGGTCAGGCTAATTACGCAGCTTCTAAAGCTGGTATTATTGGTTTTTCTAAATCTGTAGCATTAGAATTAGGTTCTAGAAACATTAGAAGTAATGTAATTGCTCCAGGTTTTATCGAAACAGAAATGACAGATAAATTAGATGAAAAAGTAGTGCAAGGTTGGCGAGATGCAATTCCTTTAAAAAGAGGAGGACAACCAATAGACGTCGCAAATGCATGTGTGTTTTTAGCCTCTAACATGAGTACGTATATTACAGGACAAACGTTATCTGTAGATGGAGGAATGTAAAAAGAACGAAGAGTTTTTGTTCTATTATTTAAATGATACCCGTTATTGTTTGAAATTACTGGAAAAGAAATGGATGGTTTTTTCCTTTATATAAAGAAGAAAACAAAGCATAGCCATAGCTACGGTTTTTTATTCTGAAATAGAAAGGAAAAAAAGGCGATTTATTATAGGATTTTCAAATGGTATTACATACAAGAAGCTGTCTCGAAAGTATTAAAATTTGTCTTTTCGACTGTAATAGAGAAATCTTATTTATTGAATTTCGGTATTTTTAGATTTTACAACTTTACTCAAAACGACAGTTAAATTTACTTTTGTGACAGCTTCTTTTCTTTTTTTTAGTAGTTCTTTATATCTTTCCACATAAATAAAAATCAATTGCAAACAACAACTATTTTATACATTTTTATTGCTTTATTGTTCGCTATTTCCATAGCTTTTTTTCAATATTATTACAACGTAAAAAATAAGAGAAAAGTTACAATTTTATTATTTGCTCTAAAATCATTAAGTATTTTTTTGATTTTATTGCTACTAATAAACCCTACAATAAAAAAAACAACTTTAGTAAACACAAAACCAACTTTGGCTGTTTTGGTAGATAATTCTAAATCAGTTACTTTTTTTAAAGAAGTTAAAAATGTAAAAGAAATACTAAATACAATTGCAAAAAACAAAGAATTAAATTCAAAATTTACAATCGAAACATTTTCTTTTGGAGAAAACATACAAGTTTTAGACTCACTTTCATTCGATAATAACAATACCAATATTTACGAAGCAATTGCCTCTATAAATGAATTAAATAAAGGTAAAAATGCGCCAATTTTAATAATTTCTGATGGCAACCAAACCATTGGAAACGACTACGAATATGTAAATTCGAAACAGCAAATTTACCCAGTTGTAATTGGCGATACAACAAAATATAAAGATCTAAAAATTAAGCAATTAAACGTAAATAAATACAGTTATATAAAAAACAAGTTTCCTGTTGAAGTAATTTTAAATTATGAAGGAGAAGAAACCGTAAAAAGCAAATTTTCGATTTTTAGTGGAAAAAAAACAGTATTTTCTAAAAACCTAACATTTTCGAAATTAGAAAACTCGAAAACAATTACCGCAAATTTAACTTCCAATAAAGAAGGGGTAAATTACTATACAGCAAGCATTCGAAAAATCGAAGGCGAAAAAAACACACGAAACAATACCAAAAGTTTTTCTATAGAAGTAATTAACGAGCAGACTAAAGTGTTAATTCTGTCTTCCATTTTACACCCAGATTTAGGAACATTTAAAAAAGCCATAGAAAGTAACAAACAGCGTTCTGTAGAAGTGCAATTGGCACATAAGTTTAATGGTCAAATTAATGATTATCAATTGGTTATTTTATTTCAACCCAATTACCAATTCCGTGTTGTTTTAGATCGAATTATCGAGCGAAAATCTAATTTTTTACTCGTTTCTGGTGCCAATACAGATTGGAATTTTATCAATAAAAAACAACTAGGGTTTTCTAAAAAAGCCATCAATCAAACCGAAAATTACGGAGCAACTTACAACGAATCTTTTTTAACTTTTTTTCAAAAAAATATTGGGTTTAATGAGTTTTCTCCTTTAAAAGATAAATTTGGTGATATTACATTTACAAAAGACCATCAAGATTTGTTATTACAAAATATAAATGGCGTTCAAACACAACAACCACTGTTGTCGGTATTAGAGCAAAACAATCAAAAAACAGCGGTTTTATTCGGCGAAGGAATTTGGAAATGGCGTTCTTCGAGTTTTTTAAATTCAAATTCATTTCAAGATTTCGACCAATTTATAGGAAATTTGGTACAATATTTAGCGTCTAAAAAGAAGAGAAATCGTTTAGAAATTAATGCAGAAAGTTTGTACCCAGCAAATGCTAACATTCATATTTCTGCTTTTTATGTCGATAAAAATTACAATTTTGATGATAGAGCTTCATTAGAAATTACTATTACTAACAAAGCAACAAAAGAAGTTACAAAGCTTCCTTTTTCGTTAATAAATAAGTCTTTTCAAGCAAGTATAGAAAATCTTCCTTCAGGAGATTACAGTTATAAAGTTGCTGTTGTGGGGCAAAAAATTTCTAAATACGGACAATTTAAAGTTACCGATTACGAAATTGAAGAGCAATTTACGCACGCAAATTCAGACAAATTGCAAAAATTAGCGCAAAAAGCAGGAGGGAAGCTGTTTTATAAAAATAAAACCAATACTCTTTTTAAAGAGCTAATGGATAATAAAGCATATTTTACAACACAAAAATCAATTACAAAAGAACAGAATTTAATTGATTGGAAATGGATTTTATTTTTTGTGATTGGTTTGTTTACTGCAGAATGGTTTATTAGAAAATATTATGGAAAAATATAGTGCAGAAAATGGATTTTTAACCTATTAAAAATAGTTTAACATATGTTAAAATAAGGTTAAAGAACTAATGGTTGTACTAAATTACTTTATTTTTGTAGCACAATTCCGATTTTTTTTTGAAACAACTATTCATCATATTATTTGTTTTTTTATTGCTTGCGCCACCAATGCAAGCACACACAGATGTTGTTGTTTTTAACGAAGTAACAAAACACCATTCTTCAAACTTAGAATTACAACACGAAGAAGCGCATCACAAAAACGATTCAAACCAAGAAAAAAATCAAGAACACCACCATCATTGTAGCTCTATTAGCTTAATAAATATTTTTTTGCCTGTAGAAAATCAAATTCTGTTTTCTAAATTTATAGAAAACAATAAAACCATTACTTTCTATAAAAATGCAACTTATTCTTTTTACTTAAACAGCATTTTTCAGCCTCCAAGAAATTTTAAATTATAGTATTCTAAAACTGTTAATACACAGTTGAACTTTTTTTCAAAAGAAAAGGTAAAAAGGCAGTCTCTACATTTTAGAGGAATTCTATTTACTACGCAATTTTTATGCACAAAAAAGCCTGTTTACTACACAAATTTATAATTTAAAATATCAATTAAAATGATTAAAAATATATTAATAACCCTATTTTTAGGCTTATTCTCTCATACAATATTGGCACAAAACACCTTACAAGTAAAAGTAATTTCAAAAGAATTTAAAGAACCCATTTTTGGCGCAAACGTTTTTATTAAAGGCACAAATATAGGGAGTACCACCGATTTTGATGGATTGGCAAACATAAAAAATATTAAAGGTGGATTGCAAACCATTGTAGTATCTTATATTGGTTTCGAAACGGTTTCTAAAAAAATAAGTTTTCCAAGAACAAACAATTTATTGGTAATAGAATTGCACGAAAATAAAGAATCTTTAGATGCAATTGTAATACAATCTACCAGAAGTAAAAGAAGTATTGCTAAAATACCGACAAGAATAGAGGTTGTGGGTGCAGAAGAATTAGGCGAAAAAACTGCCATGAACTCTGCAAATATTGCCATGGTTTTAAGAGAAAGTACAGGAATACAAATGCAACAAACTTCTGCAAATTCTGCCAACCAAAGTATTAGAATTCAAGGTTTAGATGGTCGATTTACACAACTTTTAAAAGATGGTTTTCCTTTGTTTGGTGGCTTTTCTAGCGGTTTAAGTATTATGCAAATTCCGCCTTTAGATTTGCAACAAATAGAAATTATTAAAGGAAGTTCTTCTACCTTATATGGTGGAGGTGCCATTGCTGGTTTGGTAAATTTGGTTTCGAAAAAGCCAAAAGACCAGCAAGAATTAAATATTATGTTCGATTATACTTCCAGAAACGGAAAAACAGCAAACGCATTTTACAGCAATAAATTCAATAAATTTGGATTGACATTATACACCTCTGCCAATTTTCAAAATATTGTAGATGTAAACAACGACCACTTTTCTGACATTCCAAAAGTAAAGAGTTTTAGCATTCATCCGTCTTTATTTTATTATCCGAACGAAAATGAAACCTGGAGGCTAAGTTTAAATTCATCCATAGAAAACAGAATTGGAGGAGATGTAAGTGTAATTAATGGAAAACCAAGTGTAGCTCACCGTTTTTTTGAAGAAAATAAATCAGAGCGTTACGCAACACAGCTTAGCTATAACAACAATATTTCAGAAAATAAAAGCTTTCGTTTTAAAAATAGTTTAAGTTATTTTAAAAGACATTTACTGTTGCCAGATTTCCAGTTTTTAGGTACACAATTTGCTACATTTACAGAAGCTACTTACAATTTATACAGCGAAAAATTAGATTGGGTTTTCGGAGGAAATATTATTTCAGAAAATTTTAAAGAAGAAGATAAAGCAATATTAGATCGAAGTTACAGTAAATTTACTGTTGGAGGTTTTGCACAAAATACGTGGAAATTTACAGATAATATAACCTTAGAAAGTGGTTTAAGAACCGATTATAACAACAATTATGGAACTTTTATATTGCCAAGAACTTCTTTATTTATTGAGTTTAACGATGCTGTTTCTTCGAGAATTGGAGGTGGATTGGGGTATAAAATACCAACCATTTTTACAGAAGCAGCAGAATTGCGTTCGTACGAAAATGTATTGCCAATAAATGCCAATAATTTTAAAGCAGAAACGTCTATAGGTTTTAATGCAGATATAAATTACAAAACAAATATTTTTAATGATTATGTATCACTTTCGTTCAATCAATTATTTTTCTATACAAAATTAGAAAATTCATTAATTTTAAAACAAAAAGAAGCAGTGTACGAATTTGTAAACGCCAATAAACCTTTAAACAGCGTTGGTTTTGAAACAAATTTAAAGTTGAAATATAAAGATTTTGTGCTATTTACCAATTATGCTTTTAATGATGTAATAATGGAGAACCATCAAAAAGCATTGACTCCCAAACACAGTTTTGGAGGCGTTTTAATGTACGAAGTGCACGATGCTTGGAGAATTGGTTACGAAGCATATTACAAAAGTGCTCAATTTAGAAACGATAACACAAAAACACCCAATTATTGGACGATGGGTTTTATGGCAATAAAAACATTTAAAAACATTAGTTTATACGCTAATTTCGAAAACTTTACAGATACAAAACAACAAAATTATCAATCTATGATTCTGCCTCCTCACAACAACCCAACATTTACAGATATTTGGGCACCAACAGACGGATTTATTTTTAATACAGGAATTTTAATAAAACTTTAAAATAAATAGGCCGTTGATTGCGTCTTTTTAAATAATTATTGGTCTATTACAAAAGCAATTAAAACAAGAAAGCAAGAGAGCATGCTCCCTTGTTACAAAAATATGGGACACAGTCATCATCATCATCACGATTCATCATCAAAAAATATAGGAATAGCATTTTTTTTAAACCTGTTTTTTACAATTATTGAATTTATTGGAGGGTTTTACACCAATAGTTTGGCAATTACATCTGATGCAATTCACGATCTGGGCGATAGTTTAAGTTTAGGAACGGCTTGGTATTTTCAAAAAATATCTAAGAAAAAACCAACGAAAACGTATTCTTATGGCTTCAAACGTTTTTCACTTTTAGGCGCAATAATCAATTCGGTAATCTTATTAATAGGTTCTTTTTTTATTATTTCTGAAGCAATACCAAGAATTATCAATCCAGAAGCATCTGATGCAAAAGGAATGATGTGGTTTGCCATTTTTGGAATTGTTATAAACGGAGCCGCAGTTTTAAAATTAAAAGAAGGAACATCTATAAACGAACGTGTTGTTTCTTTGCATATGCTAGAAGATGTTTTGGGCTGGGCAGCTGTTTTAATGGCAAGTATTGTTATGCAATATTATGATGTTCCTGTTTTAGACCCAATTTTATCGATATTAATTGCCCTATTTATTTTATACAATGTTTTTAAAAATGGCAAAGAAAGTATTCGAATTATTTTACAAGGAGCTCCTTTAAAAATTTCTGTAGATGATATTAAAACGAAAATTCTTCAGCATACCACCATAAAAAGCATGCACGATTGCCACTTATGGTCTATGGATGGAGAGTACAATGTGTTTACAGCTCATTTAATTATTGAAGAATCTTTAAATAGAGAAGCACAAATTGCACTTAAAACAGAAGTAAGAAGAATTTTACACGACAATTTTCATTTAGAGCACATAACACTAGAAATCGAATTAACAAACGAAGATTGTAGCTATATAGATTGTGTTTAATAAGTTTTAGTTGTAAATTTGATAAATTATAAAAAACAAATACATATGGCAACAAGACAACCAGAACTTAGCTTCCCAAAAGGAGGTGTTCTCTTTATTATTATAGCAGTAATTGCAGTAATTATATTTTCGAAATCTACAGTAACAATTGGACCTGGTGAAGGAGGTGTTATTTTTGAAACATTAGGAGATGGTATAGATACAGAAAAAACATATGGAGAAGGGTTTCATTTAATGTTACCTTGGAATAAGATGATTATAAGAAAAGTGCGTCAGCAATCTATTTCCGACGAAATGAATGTACTTTCTGTAAACGGTTTAGAAGTTAAAGTAAATGGAACCATTTGGTACGAACCAGAATTTTCGAATTTAGGTTCTTTAATTAAAACCAAAGGAGAAGATTACGAGCGCGAATTGTTGGATCCAGCCATAAATGCAGCAGCAAGAAGTGTTGTAGGGCGTTACACACCAGAGCAATTGTATTCAAGCAAAAGAGATGTTATTGAGCAAGAAATTTTAGACGAAGTAAAAAACATATTAGAAGGGCAGTTTTTAATCGTAAAAAGAGTTTTAGTTGAAGATGTAAAACTGCCAACAACCATTAGAACTGCGATTGAAACCAAATTAAAACAAGAGCAAGAATCTTTAGAATATGAGTTTAGATTGGCAAAGGCTAAAAAAGAAGCAGAAAGACAAAAAATTGATGCCGAAGGTAAAGCAATTGCAAATAAAATTTTAAGTGCTTCTTTAACAGAAAAAATTTTACAAGAAAAAGGTATAGATGCTACTTTAGAGTTGTCTAAATCTTCTAACAGTAAGGTTATTGTAATTGGTTCTGGAAAAGATGGTTTGCCTATTATTTTAGGAAATCAATAAAAAAACAAAATTTTAAATATTTTAAACATCCAGCTTTTGCTGGATTTTTTTTTGTTTAACAAGTTCTTAAGAAGTTTTGCCAAAGTTCTGTTAAACGAAAAATAAAGTGTAACTAACGAGTTGTTGTAGCGTCTTATGGGTGTAACAAAATAAAAAACAAATTAAAATATAATAATTATGAAATCAACACAAAGCATAGAAGCAGAAAACAAGAAATCAAATTCATTTGGTATCATACAATCTAAAAGATTTGCTTGGAACACAAAAAGAAAGTACAATTACAAATACATTACCACTGTATTTTAGTTAGACATTTAGTTAGTTTTTAATAGTTGATTAGGGTCAGAAGTTATGCTTCTGGCCTTTTTCAGTTTAAATAAATGTGTATTTTTTTCGAATCTAAAATCACTTTTTTAATTTTACTTGCTAAAAGAAAGCAAACAAATAGCTTAAGAGAAATTTAATTATTAGATTTGGCTTTGTTTTAAATGAATTTAAAAAAAGAGGTTTTTTTTAGTTCTTATTAGGAATTTTATTTCTTTCAATTTTTCCTTTTTTGTGAGCTTTGTAATTTTCGTAACAATCTAAAATTGCTTCAATTAACTGTAAATCAGATGCTTTTTTTATAAAATAGGCAGAGTAGTTACAATCCGTTAACAAATCGGAAAGTTCTTGCCTGTCCATTTCTAAATATTCCATCATAACTTCTCTGTCGAATTTACCCGCAAGCATTTTACGTAAATCGTCTTCTTTTTTTAGTTTCTGAAGTTTTTTTAGTTGCTTTGGTTTATTTCCAAAAAGGTTATAGAGAAAATCTACAGGCTGAAACAGCGCTGCAATAGGAGAGGAGAAGTCTTTGGCTCGTGGTTTTCCAACTTCGTAGGTTTGTGGCAATCCATTTATATGTATTCTTGTAAAGCGATCTTTTGGCACTTGTTTTACATCAATTTCTAAAACGCCAATTAATTTTGTAGATTTTATAACGACTTCTTTTACCTCTTCTGGTTTTTCAAACAGGGCGATTTCGAGTTCGTTACCTTTTAATAAGTCGTTTGTAATTTTTAATTTAATAGAAGAATAGCCTATGTAAGATACTAAAATAGTATCGTTAACTCTTGTAGGAAGTTCAAAATATCCTTTTTCGCTGGTAATCGTTCCGTTAACCGTATTTAAATTTAAAATATGTGCAGCACTCAACGCTTTTTTAGTTTCTGCATGGACAACTTGCCCTTTTAAAATTTTAATTTGCAGGCTGTCTTTCTGTGAAAATGTGCTTAAAGAGACAAGTAAACACAAAATAAATAGTATTTTTTGCATAATGCAATATTAGTAATAATCCATTATAATTTGGTTAATTATTTCTAAAAGAAGTAGGTTTTTTTTAAAACATCAATAGGTACGAATGTAGGTACGAATTCATTTTTTTGCTTTCCAAACAACATTTTATAGTCTAGTTTTTTAGTTTTTAACTAGATTTTTAAACACTTTACTAATTGATTGTTAGTTGTTTATGGAATTTGTGCGCACGATAGGACTTGAACCTACACAAACTATTGTTTACAGCCCCCTCAAGGCTGCGCGTCTACCAATTTCGCCACGTGCGCATTATTTTAAAACAAAAAAGCCAAGCTTTTGCTTAACCTTTTGGTTATACTGGGAGATAGAACTTAACACTTTAAAACCCAACACCAGTAAGCTGTTTGTTAAATTTATACCTCATAGGTATGCGTTGTACACCTTATTTGATTTATAATATGTTAAACTTAACGCTAGCTAACTGCAAATATAATTAATTTCGAGCTTTAAAAAGTATATTATTTACTTTTAACAAATAAGCGCATAAATGCTTTTCGACACCAAAAGAGGCTTTTGTGAAGTAGCAATGCAATTTCTAAAAACTAATAAAACATTAAAAATAAACACTTTTAATCCTTAATGCAAAAAAAATATCATGCTAAGCAAACATTTAAGAGGTGTTTAATCAATTTTAAGTTTAAATTCGTTTTTTTAAATGAAAGAGACTCTGCTTCGAGATTTTCTTTAAAATTGTGATTCCCGTGAAAACGGGAATCTAAATACAGAATTTTAATTTTTGACCTTTTTGGATAAAAATAAAACCAGCGAAATACCACTGTTGCTCTGCTCAGAAAATATTTAGTTTCAAGAAATTCTTTATTATTTTTAATAGGCAATCAATAGTGATTTTTAAAATTAAGATTTAATTAAAAAAAGAATTTATACCTTATGAAATATATAGTATGCGAAAAACCAGGAGTGTTTCTTTTAAAAGATAAAGAAGCTCCAATTAGAAAAAAAGGCGAAGCCCTAATAAAAATTAATAAAGTAGGTATTTGCGGTACAGATTTACACGCTTATGGTGGAAACCAAGCCTTTTTTACTTACCCTAGAATATTAGGCCATGAGCTGGCTGCTACTGTTTTAGAAATTAACGAAAACCCAAAAGGGATTAAACAAGGAGACAACGTTGTAGTGATGCCTTATTTAAGCTGTGGTAATTGTATTGCTTGTAAAAATGGAAAAACCAATTGCTGTACCAATATTAAAGTTTTGGGTGTACATACAGATGGTGGTATGCAAGAACAAATCACAGTTCCTACTAATATTTTGTTGCCTGCAAACAATTTAACTAACAACCAAATGGCTATAGTAGAACCTTTGGCTATTGGAGCCCATGCTGTTAGAAGAGCAAACCTAAAAAAAGACGAAATTGTAGCGGTTGTTGGTTGCGGTCCAATAGGAATTGGTATTATGAAACTGGCTCAAATAGCAGGTGCAAAAGTAATTGCGATAGATATAAACGAACAACGTTTAGCATATGCCAAAGAAAAAATAGGTGTCGATTATACTGTAAAAGCTGGAGAACATGCAGCGACTAAAATTTTTAAAATTACAAATGGTGATTTATGTACAGCTGTCTTTGATGCTTCAGGTAATAAATTTGCTTTAGAAACTTGCCCAGACTATATGTCTCATGGAGGGCGTTTTGTGTTAGTGGGGTTATCTAAAGGAGAATTAACCTATACACACCCAAAAATACACGCCAAAGAAATGACTTTAATGTGCAGTAGAAATGCGACTACTGAAGATTTTGAGTACGTAATTAGTGTGTTAGACCAATTTCCAACAGAATCTTTTATAACACACAATGTGCCGTTTACAGAAATGATACATCATTTCGATCGTTGGTTAAAACCAGAAACTGGCGTTATAAAAGCAACCGTAAATTTTAATTTAAAAACTCATGTCTAAAAATTATGTTCAAATAGATCCAAAAGACAACATTATAGTTGCTATAACTTCTTTGCCTAAAAACACCTTTATAGATGTTGCTGGCGAGACGTTTACATTGCAAGAAGACATCAAACAAAAACATAAATTCGCATTGTACGATTTTAAAGTTGGCGACGAGATTTTTATGTACGGTGTGTTAATTGGAAAAGCTGTACTTTCTATTGAGAGAGGAACAGCAATTACCGTTAAAAATATAAAACACGCGTCTGCGGAATATAATAATTCTAAAGAAAAATTTACATGGACTGCTCCTGATGCATCCAACTTTAAACAACGCACCTTTAACGGTTACCACAGAAAAGATGGTAAAGTAGGAACTGCAAATTATTGGTTGGTAATTCCATTAACTTTTTGTGAAAACAGAAATCTTGATGTTTTAGAAAGTACACTTTCTGAAAAATTGGGTTACGAAACCCAAAAAGATTTTGCTGTAGATATAGAAGCTTTAATAAAACAGTATAAAGCAGGAGCTTCTTCTGAAGCCATACTCAATACACCAATCATTACTACCCAAGAAGAAATTTCTAAAAATAGAGTTTTCCCTAACGTAGATGGAATTAAGTTTTTAAAACACGATGGTGGTTGTGGTGGTACTCGCGAAGATTCTGAAGTTTTAGTAAAACTATTGGCGGGTTATATTGCAAACCCCAATGTTGCTGGAGCGACTGTTTTTAGTTTGGGTTGCCAGAATGCACAAATAAATATGCTTCAAAAAGCAATTAAAGGCATTGATCCTAATTTTACAAAAACGGTTTATTATTTAGAACAACAACAAAGTAAAAGCGAAAGACATTTTATAGAAGAAGCTGTAAAACATACTTTTATAGGTTTAACAGAAGCAAACAAAATAGAAAGGCAACCAGCATCTTTAAATAAACTAATTTTAGGGTTGGAATGTGGTGGGTCAGATGGTTTTTCAGGAATATCTGCAAATCCTGCTTTAGGTTATGCATCAGATTTATTGGTCGCTCTTGGTGGTAGCCCAGTATTGGCAGAATTTCCAGAATTAAACGGTGTAGAACAGGAAATTATTAATCGATGTGTTACTGAAAAAGATGCTAAGAAATTTTATAATTTAATGCGCTCTTATTCAGCAGCAGCTGTTGCTGTTGGTTCTGGTTTTGAAAATAATCCTTCCCCAGGAAATATTAAAGATGGTTTAATTACAGACGCTATGAAATCGGCAGGAGCCGCAAAAAAAGGAGGCACTTCTCCTGTTGTTAAAGTTTTAGATTATACAGAACAGGTAACAAAACCTGGTTTAAACTTATTATGCACACCAGGAAATGACGTAGAATCTACAACCGGTTTAGTAGGCTCTGGTTGTAATATCGTTCTATTTACTACAGGTTTAGGAACACCAACAGGAAATCCAGTAGCACCAGTTTTAAAAATATCTAGCAATACCAACTTATACGAACGCATGAATGATATTATAGATATAAATGCAGGTACTGTAATCACGGGTGAAGACACTATCGAGTCTATGGGACAAAAGATTTTAAACCATATCATTAGAGTGGCTAGTGGCGAAACACCTTCAAAAGCAGTATTACAAGCAAACAACGATTTTATTCCTTGGAAAAGAGGAGTTTCATTGTAGAAAAAAACAATAGAATAAAAAATAAGACGAAAGCAAGAGAGAAAAGATGCTAGAATTAAATAGAAATACAGTAAAAGCAAGCACTTACCCAGAACGTATTATTCAATTTGGAGAAGGTAATTTTTTAAGAGCCTTTGCCAATTGGATGGTTCATAAAATGAATAAAAATGCCAATTTTAATGCAGGTGTTGTGGTTATTCAACCAATAAATCAAGGACAGATTGAGGTGTTGAACAATCAAGATGGGTTATATACTTTATATTTAAACGGAATTAAAAATAATAAGGCCATTAGTGAACATGAAATAATCGACTGTATTCAAAGAGGTATCAATCCTTACGAAAACTATAACGCTTATTTAGCACTTGGAGAAAATCCAGAGTTGCGTTTCGTTATTTCAAACACAACCGAGGCAGGCATTGCTTATAATGCCAAAGATAAATTAAAGGATGCCCCAGCAAGCAGTTTCCCAGGAAAACTTACAGCACTTTTGTACAGAAGATTTAAATACTTTAATGGCGCTTCAGATAAAGGTTTGATTATAATTCCTTGTGAATTGATAGATAGAAATGGCGATAACTTACAACAAATTATTTTACAATATGCTAATGATTGGAGTTTAGGCGAAGCATTTGTTAGGTGGATTAATGAACATAATATTTTTTGTAACACTCTAGTAGATAGAATTGTACCTGGTTACCCGAAAGATAAAATAAATGCAATTACCCAAGAATTAGGCTACAAAGATAATTTAGTGGTAGAAGGAGAGCAATTCTATTTATGGGTTATTGAAGGGGCAGAAGCCGTTAAAGAAGAAATTCCTGCAGAGGTTTGTGGTTTGCATATTGTATTTACCGATAATATAGAACCTTATAGAACCCGCAAAGTTAGAATTCTTAATGGTGCACACACCACTTTAGTTCCTGTTGGTTATTTATATGGTATTGATAAAGTGCGTGAATCTGTAGAGAATAATGTTGTTGGAACATACTTAAAAAACACTATTTTTAATGAGATTATTCCGACTTTAAATTTACCAGAGGCAGAACTCAATCAGTTTTCAAATGATGTTTTAGACCGATTTAAAAACCCCTATTTAGAGCATGAACTCATGAGTATTTCGTTAAATTCTGTATCGAAATACAAAACACGAGTGATACCATCTGTTTTAGAATTTGTTAAAATAAAAAATAAATTACCCTCTCATTTATTATTTTCATTAGCAGCATTAATAGTCTTTTATAAAGGAGATAGAAATGGAGCAGTAATCACTTTAAAAGATGATGTTAAAGTGTTAGCAACCTTTAAGGATATTTGGATTACCAATAATTGTGAACAAGTTGCAGAAAAAGTATTGTGTAACCTAAATTTTTGGGGAATAGATTTAACAAAAATTGAAGGATTACAACAGGAAGTAACAAAACATTTAAAAGCCATTATAAATAAAGGAATGAAAGTGGCATTAGAAGCTTTTTTAACGGATAAGCACTATTAATATTTGTAGTGTGTTTTTCGAAAAATTTTTATCATTTCCTAGATTCAAATGCTAGTGCAAGTTTTTGATAGGATTTTCCTACGGGTTTTACCCCGTTAGGAAAAGTCCAAAAAAAGTCAAAGATTTGTGATATGAACTACAAACAATTAACTTTCGAACAAAGGTACTCAATAGAATTAATGCTTAAGGCAAAAATTAGTAAAAAAGAGATTATTAAATCACTTTGTATTAATGAAAGTACTTTTTATAGAGAATTGAAAAGGAACTCAAAACCTAGGACTTATAGTGCTAAACACGCACAAAAATTAGCTGATGAGCGTAAAAAAGAAGGCCATTATAAGACTATTTTTTCAACGGAAATGAAAAAAATAATCAAAGAAAAAATGATTAAATTTCAATGGTCTCCAGAACAGATAGTTGGTTGGTGTAAACTTAAAGCAATACAGATGGTCTCTCACGAGCGAATTTACCAATATGTTTGGCAAGATAAAAGACAAGGAGGATTGCTTTATAAAGAACTACGAACAGGTCAAAAAAAATATAAAAAAAGGTATGGAAGTAAATCCAATAGAGGACAAATACCCGATAAAGTGTCTATAGAAAAACGTCCAAAAATTGTAGAACTCAAAGAAAGAGTAGGTGATTTAGAATCTGATTTAATTATAGGAAAAGACCATAAAGGAGCTTTATTAACCATTGTAGATCGCTATTCTAGTTTTTTATGGATTGAAAATGTGACAGGAAAAAAAGCAGATATGATTACAAAAATGACTATAAACACTTTAGCACCACATAAAAAATGGGTTCGAACAATTACCAATGATAATGGAAAAGAGTTTGCAGGACATAAAAAAATAGCAGAAAAATTAAATTGTGATGTCTATTTTGCTCACCCTTATAGCTCTTGGGAACGTGGACTTAACGAGTATACGAACAAACTTATCAGACAATATTTCCCAAAAAATGAACACTTGGATAATGTCAAACAAAAGGATATTTTTGAAACGGTAAACAAACTCAATAATAGACCAAGAAAAAAGTTAGGATACAGAACCCCTAAAGAGGTTTTTTATCAATTTATTAACCAAAATCAAAAACTTGCACTTGGTACTTGAATCTACGTTTATTAGCGGATTATTATAATGAACCAAAGTGTAACGAAATTTGTAATCGGTTTCTTTCTTCCTGAAAAATAATGAAATTTTTCTCTCAAAAATCATTTCTTACAATAATCATTTGGTTCATAGATTCCAGTTTTCCTTTATAATCTCTTTCATTATAGGATATTGTTCATCCGTATCGCCAATTTCTTCACGAAGTTCTTGCAAACGATTTTTCATTTCTTTAATTATGGTTTGATATTGCTCATCATCAATTGCATTATGGGTTTCGTTAGGATCTTTTTCTAAATCATAAAACTCCCAAGCTGGCGTAGTTGTTTGTTTCATTGCGCCTGACATATCAAGCGGTTGCCCATAAAAAAATGCAAGCTTATATCTATTGTTTCTAATTCCAAAATGAGCTGGTCGTTCTGTTCTGTGCAACCAATATCTGTAATAGGCATCTTTGCGCCAATTTTTTGGGGTTTCACCTTTTAAATTTTCTCTAAAACTTTCTCCCTGTATAAAACTTGGTTGCTTAATGCCTGCATAATCAGCAAAAAGTGCTGCAAAATCTATATTTAAAATAATATCATCAATTGTGCTACCACCTTTAATTTCTTTGGGGTATTGTATAACAAAAGGCATTCTAAGAGATTCTTCGTAAATTAATCTTTTATCAAAAAAGCCATGTTCGCCAAGAAAATATCCTTGATCTGCAGTATAAATTACTACTGTATTTTCTGCGAGTCCGCTTTCTTCTAAATAATTTAATAATTTCCCAATATTATCGTCAATAGCAGCACCACATCTCATAAAGTCTTTTACAAATTTTTGATAAATGGCTTTTCTCAATTGTATGCTGTCCAGTCCTTTATTATTAAATGGTAAACCTGGATAATTGGTCCAAAACTTAGGATCATTTACTGCTGCTTGCCATCTTTTTTCTAAAACTTCCACTTTTTGACCTATAAAACTTCTACCAGTTGTTTCTGGTCCAAAATCATATAAAGTCTCTGGTTCTGGAATTTCTTCATTTTCATATAATGATGCAAATCTTTCTGGATATTCAAATGGTTCGTGTGTTGCTTTAAAATGAGTCATCAATAGAAAAGGTTGTTCTGAATTTCGTTTTTTTAACCAATTAATTGATAAATCTGTAATAACATCTGTAGAAAAACCTTGATATTCTTTGCCTTTTGGCCAGTTGGCAGCAGTTCTTAAAATAGGATTGTTGTAAACACCTTGTCCTGGTAGCACTAAAAAATCATCAAAACCAGCGGGTTGTTTTTTTAAATGCCATTTTCCAAATAGAGCAGTTTGATAGCCATTTTTTTGAAAGACTTTTGCAATATTCATGCTATCTGGCTCGAGCGCGTCAGATAAAGTATATATATTATTTCGATGGCTGTATTGCCCTGTTAGTATGCTTGCTCGGCTTGGTACACAAATAGAATTTGTGCAAAAAACATTGTTTAATTTAGCACCATTTGTAGCAATTCTTTTAATGTTTTTATTTTGAACATAATCTTCTAAAACTCCACCATAAATTCCCCAAGATTGTGAGGTGTGGTCATCAGATAAAATAAATAGGATGTTGGGTTTTGTAGCTTCTTCTTGTTTATCTGCGCAACTAAAAAATAAACATGATAGTAATATAATTGGTATAGAATAGTTCATAAAGGCGTATTTTGTAATATTTGTTTTGATGTACTAATTTAGTTTATTTTTGATAAATAGGAAAATGTAAAAATGCTTTCAATTCGCATTATGCTCCTGCTCACTCAAACACCCATAGTAATCATTCTTTTCTACAATAGCTTCCCCTGTCTGCTAATACATCAAAATAACTTGTCTTGTAAAAACATCGATCTAATTTCTTAAATTAGTTTATCTATATTTTCTTATTGTTGACGGCAATAGTTACAAACTAGCGCTAGTGGGGAGTAATTTTTGAAAAATTAATAAACTTGTCAACTATGTTTCCAGTATTTATTTCCTTTTAAAGATACTTATATCTTTTTGTATCCCATCTTGTATGTATATCATAATGGTTCTATTTTATAGTTATTTAATTCATCTTTATACTTGTATCTGACCCCAAGACCAATGATGATTATAATTTTTTTCGAATTTAGAAACAAACGAAGTCCAAAGCGATAAAGCATTTAATACCAGCGTTTTTTCTTCTTTTTAGAAGCTTTAGATTTTCTCCCTTTTTTATTTTTGCTGATGGTATTTGGCTGTTTTTTGGTGTTTTTAGCTTTGTTAATTACATAAGGATGTTCTGTAACAACTTTAATAGGTTTTTCGATTAAAGCTTCAATTAATTTAATATATCCGTTTTCATCTGGCGAACAAAAAGAGAATGCAATGCCAGATTTTCCTGCTCTACCAGTTCTTCCAATTCTGTGGATATAGGTTTCTGCAACATTCGGAATGTCGAAATTAATAATGGCATCTACATTTGTAATGTCAATTCCGCGTGCAGCAACATCTGTCGCAATTAAAAGATGTGCTTTTTTATTTTTAAATTCTTCAATGGCTTTGTTTCTAACAGCTTGTGTTTTGTCTCCATGAATACTAGCAACTTTATAGCCATTTTTAAGTAAGGTTTGTTCTAATTTATCAACGCCAAATTTTGTACGTTTAAATATAATAATGCTTCCATTTATCGTGTTTCTTAACAAATGCAAACACAAATCTGTCTTATTTTTTTTAGGAAGATAATACAAAAGCTGACCAATATTTTTGGCTGTGGTTTCTTCTGGATTTATGGCTACTTTTATAGGGTTTTTAAGGATTTTATAGGCTAATTCTGTAATTGAATCTGGAATTGTAGCAGAGAAAAGTAACGTTTGTTTGTTTTTTGGGCATAACGCTTCTATTTTTTTGATGTCTTTGATGAAACCCATGTCTAACATTAAATCGGCTTCATCTAAAACAAAAATTTCAACCGAGTTTAAATCAATATTTCCTTGCATTTGCAAGTCGATTAATCTTCCTGGAGTTGCAATTAAAATATCTACACCTTTCGCTAAAATTTCTTTTTGAGGTTCTAAAGAAACGCCTCCATAAACTGCTGTGGTTTTAAGGTTTGTGTATTTGCTAAAACTATTAAAATTCTCGAAAATTTGAATGGCCAATTCACGAGTTGGAGTAATAATAAGCGATTTTATTTTCTTTTTTTCCACTTCTTTATTTTCATTATTTATTAATAAATGAATAATGGGCAAGGCAAAAGCAGCTGTTTTTCCTGTTCCTGTATTTGCAGAAACAATTACATTTTTCTTTTCTAAAACTAAAGGAATGGTTTGTTGTTGTACTAAAGTTGGTGTATGAAAACGTGCTTCAGCAACTGCTTTTAAGATAGATTTATCAAGTGGAATTTCAGAAAATTGCATGTATTAATTTTTATGCAAAGATAGTTTAAAAGAAAGTAGGAGTGGAGTTGAGAATTAAATTAAAGAAATTGATTTTTTAATTTATTTCGCTAACGTGTTTGTGTATAATATTAGTTGCGTGGTTTAGCAACTAATTTAGCAAATAAAAACCGAATAGAAAATTCGCAAGGATTTTCATAAATAAGCAAAAAGCCAGCAATAAATTATATATGGTGTTGTACACTGGCTTTTCTTTTCAGCAAACTTGATAGCGTTGGCAAAGGTATACTCTTTTGCAATTTTTTGCTTGTGTTGGTGGCTGAAGCGAATTGCAAATGTGTATGGCTTTTTGTGTTGGCTTATTTCAGATAAATTTCGTCTTTTACATATTTTGCGTTAAACCAAAAAGAGTGATTTGTGTATTCTTCTACTTTGGTAAGTTTGTCTTTTTTCGGCAAAGAATTAACGTTTTTATAAATGTCAGTTGCGTGTGGTCTAACGTGACTTATCCGATGTTCTGATGAATTAGGAAAATACGTAAACCTTCTACCGTTTTTTATTTCTTTTACAATTTCGCCTTTTTCAATTGTTTCTACTGTTTTGTCCCACACAACTTTAGTTTCTTCAATATCTGAATTAGACATATTCCAAAACTTTACTTTCTTTAAAACTAATTTTTTGTTTTCAAATTGATAGAATACAAAGAAGAATTTTTGCTCTAAAATATTTTTAAAATTGGAACTTTCCCAATTTGAATTTATGATTTCTTGGTACTTAAAAATAGGAAAGGAAATATGTTGATCAGGAAGATTATTCTCTTTTAATCTCACTGTTTTTACTTGAATATCTGCTTTTTCAAACTCTTCAATTTTCTTGTCTAAACTAATTCCTAAAATTGCTTTCGTTAGATTAGCAAAATAACTTTTCGCTAACCTATTTAGTTTAAGATTAAAATGTTCTTCAATTTCGATTGATGTTTTGCCATAAAACGGTTCAAATTTAGAAACTACTATCTTTTCAATTGATGGTAAATGTTCAAGTATTGTCTCTTGTGTTAGAATTTTTCCATAAACGGCTTGTTCTTCTTGAGCAATATTGGCTATAATGTGATTTACATAACCTTGTTTTAAAGAATATGCTCTTTGTTTTGCTTTGACTTCATTAAAAGGTTGATTTCTAAATGATTTTAGAGCAGTTGATCCTTTTGTACAAGCTCCGAGATAAAAAGTGTCTCCTTCTGATAACTCGTGAGCTTTACCGTCTTTTATTTTTTGATTGATAAACTCCCAGTCTTGCTTTATTATTAATAAATCTTCATTTGGATATTTCCAGTCATCAACCAACTTTATTATATAGTCAAGTAATTCTAAATCTCTGTCGTGAAGATAAAACACTAAAAGTAAATGAGCATTTTTCTTCCAAAAAGAACTTGTTTCAAATTCTTCTTTATGAACTTCTAAATAATTTATAATGTTTAAAACGAGTCTTTCTTTAGAACGGAATTCTCCGTTTTTCAAACTTTTTAATGGACTTGATTTAAGTTCCATTCCAACTTCTTTAAAATCGGGTTCAGTATCAGAATTTGGTTCGTAACCAAAATAGAATTTTTCTAATATCTGACCAAAATTACCTTTTCCTTTGTAACCGTGTTTTTCAATTTCTACTCCACAAGCTTGTCTTAAAGTTTGGTCTTTTAATAATTTAGCAAAACCGATAATCGAATCTGCCGAATTTACATTATACATACTCAAATTGATTTATTTGTTTATAAAGTTCCTCTCCAATTTTTTCAATTACTCCAACAACTAAAGCATTTCCCATAAAAAATGCACGTTTTGTATCTGTAATTCCTTCAAGTTTGGTGTGATTATCTGGAAACATATTTAACCTTTCCAATTCAATTGGTGTTAATCTTCTCAAACCTCTATCTGAAACAACTACGTGCTTAAATCTTGAGGGTGATTTTCCACCTTCTCCAGTAATAATTGTTCTTGAAGCATTATCTAAAGCGTCTGGATAAATCATTCCACCTTCTGAATATTTATAAACAAAACCATCTGCTGATTTTCGTTCAATGGTTTTTGCACCTTTTAAATATTCCCATTTTGGTTTGTCTTTTTCGTCAATGAAAAATTCAGAAGTTACTTCTCCATTTTGCAGAACATCTGCTAAAACAGTTTTTTCTCCATCGTAATTTGGTTCTGTTTTAGTTGTATAAACTTTACCTTTTATAAGTAAACCTGTGTTTTGAAAAGGCGATAACTTTCCGTTTTTATTGAAGCTGTCTGTTATTTCTACTAAATCTCCTTTTAATTCTACTTCTTGAATTGTATTTATTTTAGTTACAGGAAAAGCATTTGCAATTGTTCCTTCTTCTGTTAACCAATTTGTTTTATTAGATTTTTGAAGTCTTTTGTAAATTTCTGTGGATTTGTGATAACCAATAAAGAAAACTCTTCTTCTTCTTTGTGGCATTCCATATTCTGCTGCATTTATTACTCGCCATTCTACAGCATAACCTAAATCATTTAAACTTTGCAACATTACTGCAAAATCTCGACCTCTTTGTTTTGCTGGCGATTTTAAAAGACGATCAACATTTTCTAAAAACAAGTATTTAGGCTTGTTTTTTTTCTTTTCTAAAATTTGATGAATTGACCACCAAAGAACACCTTTTTTACCTTTTAAACCTTTAGAATTTTGTAAAGTAGTCGCAACTGAATAATCTTGACAAGGAAATCCGCCAACTAATAAATCGTGATCTGGAATTTCCTCCACATTTCTCGTTACAACTTCATTTATATCTTCGTTTGAGTGATTTTCTTTTCCAAAACGTTCTTCATAAACTTTTGATGCGTGTTGTATTTTTGTTGATGGTTCCCACTGATTACTCCAAACAATTTCGTAATTACTTTTTTCAAGTCCAAGACGAAAACCTCCAACTCCTGCAAACAATTCTGCAACTTTCAATTTCTTATTTTCCATTTTCTTGAGTTTTGTAATAATTAATTTTTTCTTCTGCTACTTTCAGTATTTCAGAAGTCGATTCTGTATATTTTAATTCTTCTGCAATTTTTTCTGAAAACCAATTTATAATGAGTTCACTTTCAGAAAGTTCATAAAATTTAGCAAGTCTTATGATTTGTTCCCTTGTAGGTTTTCTTTCATTTTTCTCAAATTTGCTAATCAAAGATTGGTCAATATCTACTTCAGCCGCAACTTTTCGCAGAATTAAATCTTTTTCCTCTCTCGCACATTTCAAAGTGTCTCCTAATGTTTTCATTGGTCAAAATTGTTTTAGACAAATATTGTCCAAATTTATAAAAACATTTCGGATTAACAAGTTTTAATTCAGATTATTTTATTCGTTCTGGTGTGGTGGGAGATTTTAGTACTTTTTGTTTTTAGAGCGTTGGAATTCAGCGTTTGCAAAAAACAAAAGTACTAAAATATGCGGCTGGTAGCTTGTGTACAACTTATTCACTGATATGACGTCTGTTTTAATAACTTATATCAGTAGTTAGCGAAGTTAGTTTTTTACTTGGAAAAATGAAAGGGTGAAAATACCCTTTTTTTTAACAGGCAGTTTTACAAGCGTGTTTCAATCCAGTTCTTAAAACTGTAAAAATTCTGTGGAGCAACTCCATGGCCAACATTGTATTCCGAATACACATTTTCTACCCCTAATTTATCTAAAAAAGGTTTGGTGTTTCTAGCCCAATCTACAGGTAAAACTTGATCTACACTGCCATGAGAACTGTAATATTCCGTCTTTAAGTTGGTTGGCATGTTTTGGGGTAACAATTCTGTATTTACATAACCGCTTAAGGCAATTACATAATTTACTTTGTTAGGATAGAAAAAACTTAAAGAGTAGCTTAAAATGGCTCCTTGACTAAAACCTAACAAAAAAATTTTATTAGAATTTGTATTGTATTTTTTCTTTATTTCGTCAATAAAAACAGCGATTTTATCGATTGATGTTTTGGCTTCTTTTAAATCGGAAAATTTTCCATTCACATCATCAAAATTAATAGAATACCAAGCATACCCTCCAAATCCCATAGAAAGTGGTGCTTGTACACTAATAATTAGCAATTCGTCTGGCAATTCGTCTGCAAAAGAAAATAAATCTTGTTCGTTACTTCCATAACCATGTAATAAAATTAACAAAGGCGGATTTTCGGATGCTTTTTTGGGTTGTCTTACTAAATAATGTAAATCGCTCATTCTAAATAAAATCTATTTAAATATTTTTAAACCATTTTTGAAAATAATCGCCTAAAACAGGAACTCTTTTTTCTTCTCCTTGAACGGCGCCAATTAAGCCAATTATCCAAAGAGTAAAAATAAAAACTCCAAAAAACCAACCAGGATTTTTTCCTGAAGATTGGTAAATTATCCATCGATTTATAATAAGATTGTCGAATATGAAAACTGGCAAAATAATTTTTCTTGTCTTTGTTTAAAATATATGCTATTAATGTTCCAATTATGGTAATATAGCTAATAACAGCCATCGTTTTTCCTTCTTTAACAGTATAATTCTCCAAATTTTAGGAATTTAAAATTAATTGATTATTCGCAAAAATACCATACACTTTTCCAGTTAATTTTTTATTGATAAAAGGGCTGTTTTTCGATGTTGATAAAATATTTTCTTTTGCAAACGTATGTTTTTCGTCCGGATTAAAAAGAGAAATGTCTGCTGTTTTTCCTTCGGAGATTGAAGTAGTTTCTAAATTAAAAATTCGTCTTGGATTTGTAGTAATTTTTTCAATGAAATTTTCTAAATCTAAAACCGAATTTACAGCCCCAAAAGCAGTTTCTAAGCCAATTACACCATCTTTTGCTTGGCTAAATTCCACTTTTTTATGTTCAATATCTATAGGATTGTGGTCAGAAGTAATCATGTCAATCACTCCAGAATTCACGCCTTTTTGCAATGCTCTTACATCAGCATTTGTTCTTAAAGGCGGGTTGGTTTTAAAATTACTGTCAAATTCGTGCAATTCGTTATCTGTTAAAACCAAATGATGTGCAGAAACACTGCAAGTAACTTGCAACCCTTTCTTTTTAGCTTCTTTAATTAATTCTACAGATTTTGCTGTGGAAATTGTTGGAATGTGCAATTTTCCACCAGTATATTCCAATAAAAATAAATCTCTAGTAATTTGAATGTGCTCTGCTAAAGCAGGAATTCCTTTTAAGCCTAATTTAGTACTGTTAATACCTTCGTGTGCGATTCCTGCACCAGCAATTGCATTGTTTTTTGGAAAACTAAGTACCAAACCATTAAAATTTTGCGCATATAAGAGCGCAATTTTCATCAAGTTATCATTCTCAATAGGTTTGTTGTAATCTCCAAAACCAATCGCTCCAGATTGTTGCATGTCGTACAATTCT
Source organism: Polaribacter batillariae (assembly GCF_017498485.1). Taxonomy (NCBI): domain Bacteria; kingdom Pseudomonadati; phylum Bacteroidota; class Flavobacteriia; order Flavobacteriales; family Flavobacteriaceae; genus Polaribacter; species Polaribacter batillariae. The sequence continues at coordinate 3,821,756 of NZ_CP071795.1, forward strand.
GCCATTTCAATTCCTTTACTGCCTTGCGTTAAAGCAGCAATTGGGTATAATTTAGTAGCAAAACCTGTAGCTTTGTTTGTTAAAAATTCTACGGCAGATTTGTTATCGATTACCGGATTTGAGTTGGCATTTACAGCAACTGCCGTAAAACCACTTTTTGCAGCAACTTGCAACCCCTTTTTAATGGTTTCTCGTTCTTCGAAACCAGGTTCGCCAAAAGAAACACTGGTGTCGAACCAGCCACAAGAAACGTGTAAATTTTCTTTTTCTACAAGTTGATAATCTTTTTTATTAGGAATAGAATCAGCTATTTTTTTAATCACTCCATCACGAATTAAAATGTCTTTTGTTTGTTGATGAAATGGGCTAGAAGCATCTATAATTTTAGCCGATTTTAGAAGCGTAATCATGGTTTATAGAATTTTAATATCAAAATTTCTAATAACAAAGATACAATTGCCAAGGCTAAAAACCATTTCCAAAGCCATTGAACTTCATTTTTTTTATTCAAAGCATTAAAAGTTGCTGGTATAGAAGAAGTTATTTCTATGTTTTTATTGTTTTTAGCAAGTGTATTTAAGTCTAAATATTTTAAAGAACTTTCTTCTTTTGGGTAATTAAACGCAATGTTTTGTAAAGTGTCTTTTTCTTTTAAAATAGAGTAAATTCCGGCTTCTAAAGGCTGTTCTTTGGTAGTTATTACCACACTATTTTGAAATGTTTGTTGTAGTGGAATAAAGGATTTTCGACTGTTTGCAATCGTTAGAATTTCATCTTTACCCAACTGTGTTTCTATGCCTATTTTATTTTCGGTAGCTACTCTGTAAGACAATCGCGGAAATTGAAAACTTAATTGTCCGAAATTGTAAAAAACAGGCACAATTAGTGGCGAATTTACAAAGTTGCTATTGGTTTTGGCCAAAGAACTAGAAACGTAGTAAATATTATTTTTTAATTCGCTAATAAATGCGGTGTTGTTTTCGAACGAAATAATTGTACTGCTGTTTTTTGAAAAAATAGGGTAGAGGCTATTTACAGACGGATATTGGAAATTATTTACCTTTTTAGAAAATACGTTTTTAAATAAAGGATGATTGTAATTGATAGAAGTTATTTTTAAAGTATCGATGATTTTATTTTGTAATTTGCCAATTTGCAATTTGTTAAAAAATGAATTGTAAGAATTTACTTCTAATTTTTCATTCGGAATAATTACTAGGCTTCCTCCATTTTTAGAAAAATCTAAAAGACTTTGTGCTAAAATTTCTGGAATATTTTCTAGACTGTTTAAGATAATTAATTGTTGTTTTGAAATGGCATTGTAGTTTACATTTTGAAGAGTCGCGTTCGTAAAATTAAACGCATCTTTAGTATAAATTTTTGATAAAAAATGGGACTCTTTTCCAATCGCCAAAACACTTGCTTTTTTTCGTTTGTTGATGCTAAAAAAATACGTGTTGTCGAATGGAAAAGTATCGCTAAAAGTTAGCTGTATTTTTCCTAGAAATGTATCTTTATTTTGAATCGTAAATTGAATTGTTTTTTCACTATCTTTATCAATATTAAAAGATTGCTTGCTTACTAAATTTTCGTTGTTAAAAATAGAGATAGGAGTGTTACTTTTTTCTTCTCCCTGATTTTTAATGATTGCGTTTACTGTAAAATTCGTGGTATTTGCATTGCTAATAAAAACACTATCTATAGAAAGGTTGTTTTTCTGTGAAGATTCTAATTTTACAGCCGAAAAAGCGGGTGTTACATTTGTAAACTTATTTTTATAAGTATTCTGAAAATCAGATATTAAAATGTTTTTATATAAAGTATTTGTTTTATTTTTGTTTAACTGATTTATTTTTAGAAAAATTGTCGATAAATCTAATTTTTTTGATGTGTTTTCTATTTTTAGTAACAAATTTTTCAATTCGTTTTTAGAAATATCTTTGTAAAAATTAGAATTTGTTTGTAGCGAATATACATCTTTTTCATTAGCACTTTCTATAATTTCTTGTGCCGAAATTTTTAACAAATTTCCTTTTTCTCCTTTTGTATTGGTGCTTAAAGAATTGTCTAAATAAATAAAAGTATGTTGTTTTTTATCGATGTTTTTATCGCTAAAATAAGGTTGTGAAAAAGCTAAAAGTATCGCAGAAAATAACAGCAATCTTGTGGCGAGAATTAACCATTTTTTTATACGCGAACTCTTACGTGTTTGTTGCTGTAATTTTTGTAAAAAAGCCACATTGGTAAAAGGAACTTTTACAAATTTTTGTAGCTGAAAAAGATGCACTAAAATAGGAATAATTAGTAGCGCAAAAAAGTATAAAACTTCAGGGTTTTTAAATTGCATTATTGGTGTTTATGTAGCATCAAAAATAGGCAAATTTATAGAATTGATTTTGCAAATGGATGGTAAAAATAAAAGATACAAATATAGCATTAACATAAAACGTGTTTTCTCTTTAAGGAAATTAAAAAGAGATGCTAAAACTTTTCGAAAACCCCCAAACCAAAAAGTGCAAAATCGTATTTTACAGGGTCGTTTGAATCTAATTTTCGCAGGTTTTTATCGAGTTCTGCAACGGCTTTCCAGTCGTTTTGTTTTCTTGGAAGTAATTTTAATTTTCGTGCAACATTTCCAGAATGCACATCTAAAGGACATGATAAATGGGCAGCATTGTGTGATTTCCAAATTCCGAAATCGACACCAGCTTTATCATTTCTTACCATCCAACGTAAAAACATGTTAATGCGTTTTGCTGCAGAATTTTTTAAAGGATCTGAAATATGTTTTTGAGTTCTTTGTTGGTGTTTTACCTCGAAAAAATATTGTTTAAATTGATGAATTGCAGTTTGGTAAGTAGTCGAATGATCTTTTATAGAAAGTACTTCTTCTAAACCATTGTAATTTTGGTAAATATGTTTTAATGATTTTACAAATTGCTGAAAATCGATATGATTAAAAGTTCTGTGTACAAAACCAGTTAAATTTTCTAAATCTTTTTCTTGATGGTTGGTAATAAAATCGTAAGGCGAATTGTCTAATAATTCCATCATTTTAGAAGCATTTTTAATAATCATGGTTCTGTTTCCCCAAGAAATTATTGCGGTTAAAAAACCAGCAATTTCAACATCTTCTTTTAAGGAAAAACGATGTGGAATTTGAATCGGGTCAGACTCAATAAATTTAGGATTGTTGTACAGAATTACTTTTTCGTCTAAGAATGCCTTTAATTCCAATTTTTTCATCTTTAATAGTTTAAGAATAAGATAGAAATAAAAAAAACCTCATAATTAAATAAAACTATGAGGTTTGTGATTGTTTTGAATGTATTTTACTTTACGTCCATTAATTCCACATCAAAAATAAGTGTTGCGTCTGGTGGAATTACGCCTCCAGCTCCTGCAGAACCGTAAGCTAAGTGAGATGGAATTACAAAACGTGCTTTATCGCCCACTTGTAATAGTTGAATTCCTTCATCCCAACCAGCAATTACTTGCCCTACACCTACATTAAAATCGATTGGTTGTTTTCTCTTGTAAGAAGAATCAAAAACGGTTCCGTCTAATAATTGCCCTTTGTAATGTACAGAAACTCCTGCACCTTTAGTTGCTTTTTTTCCTGTTCCTTTTTGTAAAATTTGGTAACGAAGTCCGCTTTCTGTTTCGTCGTAACCAGCAGCAACTTTGTCTAATAATTCTTTTTGTTTTGCTTTTGCTTCTGCTTCTCTTTTTTCTCTTTCACCTTCAAAAGTCCTAAAAGCTTCTACCGCATTAAAAGCTTCTGCATCTGCACCTACTCTAATAATTTCTACCGCAGTTAATGCATCTCCTTGCGCGATCGCATCTACAACTTCTTGGCCTTCTACAACATTGCCAAAAACAGTGTGTTTACCATCTAACCATGGAGTAGGAACGTGAGTGATGTAAAATTGAGAACCATTTGTGGCTGGACCAGAATTTGCCATGGCTAATTTTCCAGGAGCGTCGTGTTTTAAATCTGGATGAAATTCATCATCGAACTTATAACCTGGGTTTCCGGTTCCTGTTCCTAATGGGCAACCACCTTGAATCATAAAATCTGGAATGACTCTATGAAACTTTAATCCGTTGTAATATGGGGTTCCTTGGGCTTTTACAGAGTTTTCTAAATTTCCTTCTGCCAATGCAACAAAGTTACCCACTGTTCCAGGAGTTTTTTCGTGTTCTAATTGTACTAAAATATTACCTTTTGCAGTGGTAAATTTTGCGTATATTCCGTTGTTCATTATACTTAATTTTAATTGTTTTTGTCTCCTCGAGCGCAGTCGAGAGGTTATTTACAATAGTTTTCGACTGCACTCGAACGAACATTTATTTATATTCTGATAAGTTTAAAATATTTATTTTTTCGCATTTAAAAGTGAGAATCCATAGCTTAAACCAACATTTATATTGGATGAATTTACGTTTCCAAAAGGCGACCACATTTGCCCGCCAGAAACATGAAAAGATAAATCGTCATTTGCATGGTAATTGATTCCTGCAGTTGGTCTTATAAGTACACCTTCGCCAGAATCTATTCTTCCACCACCAGCAACACCAGCAGCAGCTTCTGCAAATAAAGATAATTTATTATTTGCAAATTTATTACTGTTAATACCCAAACCAAAAATTCCGTGTGCATAACCACCAGATTTCCCTAAATAAGCAAAAGAAGCTTCTCCTGCTAAATAAAATCTTTTGTTTAAATCGTACTGAACTTTTAAGGCTATTAACTGTAAATCGCTATCAGGAATACCAAATTTAGCAACATCAAAATAAGTTTGATTTTCTGCACTAATTCGCAATCCTTGTGTTTTAATTTCTTTGATTTCTTCTCCGGTAAAAGGGTCTTTAATGCCACCACTTAAACCATAGTATTTTAGGCTAAAACCAGCAGTATATGCTTCAAAAGTGCCGCCAATTGCCCTGTGATAACCTCCATGAACGCTTAAACCAAATTTTTCTGTAATTCTTAAATCAGCTCCTATGTTTGGGTACATTGTTAAACCACCTTCTTGATAAATTCTTCCACCAGCAGCCCCAATTCCCATTTTTCCAAAAAGATTAATTCTATTGGTTAAGTTAAGGTTTTTACCTACACCAAAAAATAAATCCATAAAACCAGCAATTAATCCACTATACATGGCATCTACATGTGCATAAATAAATGTATTGCTTGTTAAGTAGCGTTGGTACTCGAAACCTAAAATAGATAAGGTATTATTAATAGGTTTGTTTCCTTGAAATGAATCTGTTCGCGAGTTACCGAAAGGAAAAAAATAATCAAACGTTACTTGTTGCACACTTTTTACAGCGGGTTTGATCCAAAACTCTTCTTTAGATTTAGTGTTAACCACAAATTTTTTTTGAATATCTGCATAAGAAGCTGTTCTTAAAGTAGAAGGAATTTCTACGAAAAACGACACATTATCATTTTTTATAAAACCTGTAAAAAAGTTAACGTTACCATATTGTACACCAAAAGAGTAGTTGTTTTTCTTATATTGTAAACCAATGTTCGAATACAATATACCACCACCATCTACTAAAACTCTGTAACCACCACCACCACCAAAGTGAATATTTGCATCAAAATATAAATTTTTATAGATTTTTTTATTGATGCCCAAGTTTAGCCCTAATGTAAATAAACCACCTTGATCTCCTGTAAATGCTGCATGGAAACCAGCACCTGTGTAAAGCCAATCGTTTATAGGAATATTGTAATTTAATCCAATAAAACCCATTGTTGGTCTTAGTTGATAATTACTATAAATATTTAATTCATCAGGCATGTGAACAAGAGTATAGTTTAAACGGATTTTATTACTGAGTTCTTTTACCTTTAAATTCGTGAAAGTGTTTTCTTGAGAAAAAACAGAAATAAAGGATAAAATTGAAACCAAAAAAACTATTTTTTTCATAATTCTATTTTTTAAACTCACTTGTAAAATGCAATTTTACAGAAGGGTATTTACTTTGTGTCATTTGAATGGTAAATTCCGAATCTGCTAAAAATACCAATTGGCCTTGTTTGTCTTTTGCTAAATAACGTTGTTTTACGCGTTTAAAGTCTTTAAATTCTTCGTTTTTGGGGTCTGTAGCTTCTACCCAACAAGCTTTGTGGACTTGTAGATTTTCGTAGGTACATTTTGCCCCATATTCGTGTTCTAATCGATATTGAATGACCTCAAATTGAAGTGCGCCAACTGTACCCACGATTCTTCGTCCATTCATTTCTAAGATAAATAATTGGGCAACACCCTCGTCCATTAATTGGTCTAAACCTTTGTACAATTGTTTAGACTTCATTGGGTCTGCATTGTTTACATAGCGAAAATGTTCTGGAGAAAAACTTGGTATTCCTCTAAAGTTCAGTTCTTCGCCTTCCGTTAAAGTATCTCCAATTTTAAAGTTTCCGGTATCGTGAATTCCTACAATGTCGCCAGGGAAAGACTCTTCTACGATTTCTTTTTTCTCGGCAAAAAATGCATTCGGACTCGAAAATTTTACTTTTTTGCCATTTCTAACGTGTAAATAAGGCGAATTTCTTTTAAAAGTTCCAGAAACTACTTTTATAAACGCCAGTCTATCTCTATGTTTAGGATCCATATTTGCATGAATTTTAAACACAAAACCCGTCATTTTTTTCTCTTTGGAATCCACCAAACGTTCTTCTGCTTTTTTTGGCTGTGGAGAAGGGGCAATTTCAATAAATGCATCCAATAATTCTTTAACTCCGAAATTGTTTAATGCAGATCCAAAAAATACAGGTTGAAGTTCTCCTTTTAAATATTCATCTTGATTGAAAGGTGGATATACTTCATCTATCAATTCTAGTTCTTCACGCAAAGTATCTGCTGGTTTTTTACCAACAGCTTTGTCTAATTCTGTACTAGAAAGGTCGTTAAATTCAACTCCTTCTGAAACAGTTTGCTTTTTATCTCCAGCAAATAAGTTTAGTTTTTTCTCCCAAATATTATAGATGCCTTTAAAATCGTACCCCATTCCAATAGGAAAACTCATAGGAGTAACTCGCAAACCTAATTTTTGTTCAACTTCGTCTAATAAATCGAAAGCATCTTTACCTTCTCTATCTAACTTATTGATAAAAACCAACATAGGTATGCTTCGCATTCTACATACTTCTACTAATTTTTCGGTTTGTGGCTCTACACCTTTAGCGACATCAATTACCACAATAACACTATCTACAGCTGTTAAGGTTCTAAAAGTGTCTTCGGCAAAATCTTTGTGCCCAGGAGTGTCTAAAATGTTAATTTTTTTGTTTTTGTAAATAAAAGCTAACACAGAGGTGGCTACAGAAATTCCACGCTGACGCTCAATTTCCATAAAGTCGGAAGTTGCTCCCTTTTTTATCTTATTGTTTTTTACAGCTCCAGCTTCTTGTATGGCACCACCAAAAAGTAATAATTTTTCTGTTAGTGTCGTTTTTCCTGCATCTGGATGCGATATAATACCAAATGTTCTTCTGCGTGCTATTTCTTTTAAAAAACTCATTTACAAATTTTGAGGTGCAAAGATAGGTTTTATTCTATAATTTTTATAATGAAATTAAAGGGATGAAAAGGATGATTTTAAAGAAAATATGAAGGGACAGATTTTATGGATTATTGCACAGATTTTCACGGATAATGATGCAGAAACTCTTGATAGCATGTTTTTCTTTGGAGAAATAAAGAGATTTAACCACAGGTTTTTTAAAAAAATAATGCGTAAAAACCTGTGAAATATATGTCAATTTTTTTTTTAAAACTCTATGAAACAAGCCGCAAAAATCCGTGAAAATTTGTGAAATCCGTATTAAAAAAAAACTAAAAATCTTCTAAAACCTCAATCGTCATTTTAATATTTTCTTCTGGTCATTCCGGTACTTTCGTAAAAAAATAATGAGTTTTTACTTGTTTTTTACCACAGTACTTTGTTGTACACCGTTTTTTATTCAATTATTTCTTTCGTAGGCATTTTAAAAATCCAAACTCCTAAAACTATAGTTAATGAATAGATTAAAACCCAAACTGTTTGGTCCGACCATCTTGTTACAAATCCATTGTCAACAATATAGAAAGTCAACCAGACGGATAAAAAAGAATATAAACTCAAAATTATTTTATTTTTCCAAATAGATATATCCGAGTTTAGTCTTCTCTGTATTAACCAAAAAATCATCATTGCTGGTATTGAAAGAAACAAACCGAAGATTATCATTAAAAATATCATTTCATATGAATTCAAAATTTCGTTTAATTCAGATTTGTTGATTATAAGCCCTAAAATAATAGCTAATAATAATGGCGAACTTATTACTGTAAACAACCAAATTTGAATTGTATATTTCATTAATAATTTTGTTTCCTATTGATAATTTGAGTCACATATTTTCTATGGTTTTCAAATCCATTTTTATCAGGATTTTCCAAGTCAATCATTCCATCGATTCCAGAATCGTAAATCTGCCAATTATGTTTTTTAGCTAATTCAATCAATTCATAAAGTCCATTCTCTCCATATAATTGAAGCATAAAATTGCTTGATTTTTCTTTGTCTGTAACAAAGTCAATTGTAAAATCTATTCCGATTATTTCTCTGTGATTTTCGTCTTTTTTTATTTGGTCAAATGAACTTTCCAAAATTCCACAAAAATCAGTCGGTTCCAATTGGTTTTCATCCAATTCCGCAATCGATTCTATTTTTTGTTTTGAATTAAAAAGTACAATATCCCAACTCATTTTCTTGGTTTTCTTAAATGGTGTACAACGTTTCTCGTATAAGATTAGTTGCGTTTTTGTGCTCGAGGATTTTCCGAAGGAAAATCAGAAGTAGCAAAAATGCAACTCACTTTGATTAAGCATTAAAATAGCAATTAATTTTATACAGTGTTAGCAAATGTTATTTTTCTTTCCAATAATTCAATTCTCTATAAATTATTGAATCTTTATCGTTTTTCCAATTTAGTTGAATTTCTAATTTACTTTTTTCTTTAGAAATTTCGTTTATGATTTCAATATAATTACTTCCGTACTTTAGCCCCTTATTAATTCGGAGTGATATTTTAAATTTCAAATAAATATATTTGAGATATGAAATACAAGAAATGGACATTAGCACAGAAGTTAGAAATACTATCAGTTTCAGAAGAAATCGGCATTGTTGAAGCCTGCCGAAAATACAGTGTAAGCACAGGTACTTTCTACAGTTGGCGGAAAAAGTTTGAGCACAAAGGTGAAGCTGGTTTAAAAGTTACCTATGACACTAAAAGCAAAGAACTTAAAGAAGCCGAACAAGAAAATCGTGTTTTAAGAAAATTACTAAGCGATAGAGAAATAGAACTTGAAGTGCAACGAGAACTTTTAAAAAAAAAGTTTGGAACGTCCGATCCAAGAAAGATCTAGTAGACGCTATATATAAAAAACATAAAATTAGCAAGAGTAAGATTATCAAAATGGTAGGTATTGTGTCAAGTAGCTATTATAGAAAGCCTAGTGGTGGTAAAAAAGGAAATAAGCCAACTAAAGAGACCTTTCACAAGACTAAAGGCCTGGTATTGCAGGATGACGTAGTTGCAGCTATTAAAGAGGTTTTAAAGGATGAATTTATAGATTGTGGCTATAGATTAATGACCAGTTATTTAAATAGAGACGGCTATACTATAAACCATAAAAAGCTATATAGAATTATGAAGGAAGAAGGTCTGTTGAAGCTTGACAATAGGATAGATAGAAGTGGTTCTGGACGTAAATTTGTAAAGTTTAGAAAGGTTTATACTTCTAGACCTTTGGAGTGTTTAGAGATGGATATAAAGATGGTTTGGATACCAAGTGTAGGTAAAAACGCTTATTTACTCTCGGTTATTGACGTTCACACACGTAGAATATTGAAAGACTATTTTTCCTTTAATATCAAACAAAATCACGTAATAGCGCTATTATCTGCATTGTTTGAAGATTGTGATTATCCCAATAATGTAGTTATTAGGAGTGATAATGGCAGTCAATTTATAGCAAAAAAAGTGCGTGAATATTTAGGATTAATCGGAGTACAACAAGAATTTACACACATTGCGACTCCAGAAGAGAATGCACATATTGAAGCATACCACGGAATATTAAAAAAAGAAGTATTCAAAAGGTTCGATTATCAATATTTTGGAGAAATAGAGCAAATACTAAAACGCTACGTGAAATTTTACAATAATAGAAGGATCCATGGTCTATTAGGACGAATAACTCCAATGGAAAAATGGAGTCAAGATAAACACCTTATTAGAAGAAATAAATTAACAGCTTAATTAATAATCGAAATTTAAAAGATTACTCTTGTTTTATAGGGGTCAAAACATTCCGTATTCACTCAATTTTTGGTTGAGAAATTTATATCTATACTTTTTTAATTCAGAATTTAATTCGGCAATTTGCTTATTCGAGATTTTCAAAGAACGGATTTTGTCATAATCTTTCTCTCCTTTAATATTTAATGTATCTAAAAAGTAATCAAAACCTTTTGCGACAACATTATTCCAATCATCAATATAGATTTGATAATAGTTTCTCAATCTTCCTTCTTTTTGACGTAAATTAAACCATCCACATCCAGCTGATATTGTATCGCAACCATCTTTCACGACTTCTCTAATTGAAATATTAAATTGATTGTCAAAAGCATTATAAGTAGGTGAGGGCTTGCAACTATTCAGAGCGATAAAAATTAAAATAACAATAATCTTTTTCATTTTTTTATTCTTTTAACCAGTTTGAGTGGTTTTCACAATATTTGCCAACGTATTTGTTTATGGAAAGTTGCGATTTTGTCTGCGAGGAATTTCCGAAGGAAATTCAGCAGTAGGCAAAAAAGCAACTAATTTTGATAAGGCTAAAAGTAGCAATTTTTTATAAGCGGTGTTGGCAAATGCGTGTTTTTATGTTTTTTTCAACGTTTTTTTTATTTTCCGCAAAGATTTTAATTCCGCATTTTGCTTAATTCCGAAAACGTTTTAAACTCAAAAATTGAGTAAGAATTTCGCGTTTAATTTTTTCAGAGTTTGAGTAAATTCACACGTTTTACAATTCCAACTATTTGCAAAATTCCGCCTGAATTTTGCGGGCGAGAGAGTGTTCCACATTTTAAAAATTCCTTTTTCTTTCGTTTTAAAATTCAGAGTTTAAAATCACAATTTTGATAAAAAACCAGGCTTAAAGGGCTTATGCTTTTTTTGCGCAAATCAGCAGTTTTTGCTAACGTATTTGTTTATGGAAAGTTGCGATTTTGTCTGCGAGGAATTTCCGAAGGAAATTCAGTAGTAGGCAAAAAAAGCAACCAACTTTAATATGGCTAAAAGTAGCAATTTTTTATAAGCGGTGTTGTAAAAAGCGGGTTTAATTTTCCGTAATTTATTTTTCAGCTTTTAAAATTCTCACTTTTTCATTCAGTTATAAATTCCGTTTTGAGTGATTTTTTCACGCTTAGAATTTTTCAGATTTTGTTCAATTCCGCCAACTTTCTAAATTCAGCGTTTGAGTAAGCATTCCGCCAAAATGATTTTCAGGATTTGAGTAAAATTTCTTTAGTATTTGATTTTCAGTATTTTATAGTTTTAATCGTTTGCAAAATTCCGCCTGAATTTTGCGAGCGAGAGAGTGTTCCACATTTTTGGATTCAATTTTTTTTTCAGATTTCGAAACGGTAAAAAACTAAAAGTTATTTTTAAACAACTGATTTGTTTTTGGCATGATTCAGCCAGTTTTTTACAACGTATGCGTACATGGCAAGTGAATAGCGAAGCTCATTTGCTATGTGCGCTGTTGTGTGCAGTAAATATAGCAATTAGTTGGCTAATTTCATATTTACGTAGTCAGTCAAACGCTACGATAATTCGCTTTTCATATCTTATTAGTTTATTTTTTTATGAACTTTATACCAACTGTATAAGGTTACGTCAAAAAATAATCGGAATTCATTCTCTCTACCTTTTACTTTTTAAATCACTAAAATTCAATCTTTTATTTGACTTTCTCAAAAAAAAACCGTAATTTACAAACTTAATAACGTTTCAACGTTTTTGATAGTGTAACTCTCACACGATGTAATCGATAAGTTTGTAAACCGAAATTTCCTTCTAGTCAATTTCCGAATTGATTTAAAAAGTAAAACATTCCGCTTCTAAAAATTCCGAATAGTAAATATGAAAAAGCAAAAAGTTTGACTTATTGCTCACAACGTATTTGTTTATGGAAAGTTGCGATTTTGTCTGCGAGGAATTTCCGAAGGAAATTCAGTAGTAGGCAAAAAAGCAACCAACTTTGATAAGGCTAAAAATAGCAATTTTTTATAAGCGGTGTTAGCAAATGCGTGTTTTTATGTTTTTTTCAACGTTTTTTTTATTTTCCGCAAAGATTTTAATTCCGCATTTTGCTTAATTCCGAAAACGTTTTAAACTCAAAAATTGAGTAAGAATTCCGCCTTTAATTTTTTCAGAGTTTGAGTGAATTCACACGTTTTACAATTCCAACTATTTGCAAAATTCCACCTGAATTTTGCGAGCGAGAGAGTGTTCCACATTTTAAAAATTCCTTTTTCCCTCGTTTTAAAATTCAGAGTTTTAAATCACAATTTTGATAAAAAACCAGGCTTAAAGGACTTATGCTTTTTTTGCGCAAATCAGCAGTTTTTGCTAACGGTTTTGTATATGGCACGTTGCCATATTAATAGTTTTATATTATTCAGTCGTAACTGAGGTTTATTAGTAGGGGAGAGTTTAAAGTTAGCCAAATTTTGGCAATGTGTTATATACGTCTTAAGTTTGTAATTCATTAAATTTGAACATAATTAAGAAAAGACAAAAGAGAGGAATAAGGTTAATATATACGCAGAAGCATAGACTTCGTCAACATTGAAAATCCCCTCTCTTTTCTACACAGATTTCGTACAGTTCTATGAGGCTTTTAGACCTCGCTTTTAAGTCGTTGAAACTCGCGTAGTATGTCCTTTCGTAAAAACATTTATTTATGAATAAAGATATTAAATATTTTGGAATAGACATCAGTCATTTATTTTTTGATGTCACAGATTCAGATGGCAATTATTACCAGTTTAAAAACAATTTAACAGGCTTTAAAAAGTTTGTAAAATTATTAGATTTAAAGAGTCATTGCGTGATGGAAGCTACCGGTTATTATCATTACCAATTAGCCTATTATTTACAAGAAAAAGGTTTTAAATTATCGGTAGAAAATCCATTATCGGTAAAACGTTTTATTCAAATGAAATTGTCTAAAATAAAGACAGATAAGAGCGATTCTAAACTAATTTGTGAGTATGCAAAGCAGGTTAAATTAAAGTTGTGGAAAGGCAATTCTAAACATCAGCTGGAATGTTTACAAATGACAAGAACCCTTTCAGCATATACAAAGCAGAGCACTATGCTGAAAAATAAATTACATGGCGAAGCCGTTTTAGGTACACCAAGTAAATCTGTTGTGAGGTCTTTAAAACGCAGTTTAAAACATGTTGAGAAAGAAATAAAAACGATAGAAGAAGACCTATTAATTTTAGTAAAAGAAGTTCATAACGATGTTTTAACACGTTTAAAAAGCATCCCAGGCATTGGTCCCAAAACCTCTTTAATGTTAGTAGTTTTAACCGATGGATTTGAGCGTTTTACGAGTGGTAGTGAATTGTGTAGTTATGCAGGTCTAACGCCAACAATTAGACAAAGTGGTAGTAGTGTAAAAGGACGATCGAGAATAAGTAAAATAGGGAATCAAAAACTAAGAAATTTATTGTTTATGTGTAGTTTTAATGCGTGCAAATACAACAAGGCTTGTCGAGATCTTTATCAACGAATCGTAGCCAAGGGAAAGAGCAAAAAATTAGCCTTAATCGCAGTCTGTAATAAACTACTAAAACAGGTCTTTGCAATAGCAAAATCAGGATTAATATATGATGAAAATTATAAAAGTACTTTCGTAAAAAATTAATGAGTTTTTACTTGTTTTTTACCACAGTACTTTGTTAGGCAACGTTACTTTTCGAGCGTCAAACTATTCAAAATTCCATTGTTAGTTACAGATTTTCTAAAATCCGCCATATCTGGATATATATGATTTTTATTAATTCCCATCTCACTCAATTTTTCTTTAATTGCGGGGATTAATGATTTGTGAATATTATAGCAACCGCTAAATGTTCTTACGGTCATTAATTTATCAAATTTCTCTTGTCCCCATTCTTTAAGAAGAAAGTCAGTATATTCTTTATAAGTCCTTTCAAGAGGGTACCAAGGATGATTGTTGTAAAAGAATAGGCCTTCTTGATTTATAATATTCACACTATTCATAATTTGATATAATTCTTCATCAGGAAGAAGTATTGCCATATCGTTTTCATCAATTTTTTCATAGGTAATATCTACTTTTTTTAGATTTTCGTCAAAAACATATTTCCAGCTCTCGAATACTGTGGAATTTGTAAATGTGTAGTAGAAGGAAAAATAATTGTCAATTTCTTTGTCACTAGGTTTATAAACCAAACCGTCTATTGCAAAAAATAATGCTACGTAAGGATTATAGGAATAATCGAGTAATGGCGTAGGTACGCCAAAATGTTGCATGTAGCTTAAATAGGCTAATGCGTTGTTGGGATCAATTCCAGTACTTTCTAATAATCTTTCAATTACACCATTGTTCCATGATCTACAAATTTTAATCAATTCGGTGATGAAATCTCGGTAATGTTCTGCGATACTATCAGATGGCACTTGTTTATGTAATTCTTGCTGGATATAAATTCTTTGAGCTGAATTATAAAGTCGATACTTTGCCTCACTACATCCTCTAAAAACAAAATTTGTTCCCTCGCTTTTGAATTTTTCTATTTCGGCAAAAATTTTATTTATGTTGTGATTGATTTTACTCCCTCCATTGACAAAAAACTCTTCTTTCTCTTTAATTTCAGAATATTCTTCTAATTGCATAATGTTTGTCAAAATGTTGCCTAACGTATTTGTTTATGGAAAGTTGCGATTTTGTCTGCGAGGAATTTCCGAAGGAAATTCAGTAGTAGGCAAAAAAAGCAACCAACTTTAATATGGCTAAAAGTAGCAATTTTTTATAAGCGGTGTTGTAAAAAGCGGGTTTAATTTTCCGTAATTTATTTTTCAGCTTTTAAAATTCTCACTTTTTCATTCAGTTATAAATTCCGTTTTGAGTGATTTTTTCACGCTTAGAATTTTTCAGATTTTGTTCAATTCCGCCAACTTTCTAAATTCAGCGTTTGAGTAAGCATTCCCCCAAAATGATTTTCAGGATTTGAGTAAAATTTCTTTAGTATTTGATTTTCAGTATTTTATAGTTTTAATCGTTTGCAAAATTCCGCCTGAATTTTGCGAGCGAGAGAGTGTTCCGCATTTTTGGATTCAATTTTTTTTCAGATTTCGAAACGGTAAAAAACTAAAAGTTATTTTTGGAGAACTGATTTGTTTTTGGCGCGATTCAGCCAGTTTTTTACAACGTATTTGTTTATGGAAAGTTGCGATTTTGTCTGCGAGGAATTTCCGAAGGAAATTCAGCAGTAGGCAAAAAAGCAACTAATTTTGATAAGGCTAAAAGTAGCAATTTTTTATAAGCGGTGTTGGCATTTCGTAGTTTTTTTTAGTTTATAATTCTGTTTTTTAGTGATTATTCCGCCAAGTTTTTGATTCAGCATTAGAATGAATTTTCCGCAATTCTGATTTTCCGCATTTACTCAATTCTGCAAGTTTCTTAAATTCAGCGTTTGAGTAAGCATTCCGCGAAACTGATTTTCAGGATTTGAGTAAATTCAAGCATTTTTTAGTTCATTTTTTCTCAATTTCTCAAAATTTTGCGAGCGAGAGAGTGTTCCGCATTTTTCAGTTTTTCTCATTAAAATTCAAGTTTTTCCAAACTATAAATTCACTTTTCGGAGTTTGAATGGGCTATGAATGCCAACGTATTTGTTTATGGAAAGTTGCGATTTTGTCTGCGAGGAATTTCCGAAGGAAATTCAGTAGTAGGCAAAAATGCAACTAATTTTGATAAGGCTAAAAGTAGCAATTTTTTATAAACGGTGTTAGCAAATGCGTGTTTTTATGTTTTTTTTCAACGTTTTTTTTATTTTCCGCAAAGATTTTAATTCTACATTTTGCTTAATTCAAAAAACGTTTTAAACTCAAAAATTGAGTAAGAATTCCGCCTTTAATTTTTTCAGAGTTTGAGTGAATTCACACGTTTTACGATTCCAACTATTTGCAAAATTCCGCCTGAATTTTGAGAGCGAGAGAGTGTTCCACATTTTAAAAATTCCTTTTTCTTTCGTTTTAAAATTCAGAGTTTAAAATCACAATTTTGATAAAAAACCAGGCTTAAAGGGCTTATGCTTTTTTTGCGCAAATCAGCAGTTTTTGCTAACGTATTTGTTTATGGAAAGTTGCGATTTTGTCTGCGAGGAATTTCCGAAGGAAATTCAGTAGTAGGCAAAAATGCAACTAATTTTGATAAGGCTAAAAGTAGCAATTTTTTATAAACGGTGTTAGCAAATGCGTGTTTTTATGTTTTTTTTCAACGTTTTTTTTATTTTCCGCAAAGATTTTAATTCTACATTTTGCTTAATTCAAAAAACGTTTTAAACTCAAAAATTGAGTAAGAATTCCGCCTTTAATTTTTTCAGAGTTTGAGTGAATTCACACGTTTTACGATTCCAACTATTTGCAAAATTCCGCCTGAATTTTGAGAGCGAGAGAGTGTTCCACATTTTAAAAATTCCTTTTTCTTTCGTTTTAAAATTCAGAGTTTAAAATCACAATTTTGATAAAAAACCAGGCTTAAAGGGCTTATGCTTTTTTTGCGCAAATCAGCAGTTTTTGCTAACGTATGCGTACATGGCAAGTGAATAGCGAAGCTCATTTGCTATGTGCGCTGTTGTGTGCAGTAAATATAGCAATTAGTTGGCTAATTTCATATTTACGTAGTCAGTCAAACGCTACGATAATTCGCTTTTCATATCTTATTAGTTTATTTTTTTATGAACTTTATACCAACTGTATAAGGTTACGTCAAAAAATAATCGGAATTCATTCTCTCTACCTTTTACTTTTTAAATCACTAAAATTCAATCTTTTATTTGACTTTCTCAAAAAAAAACCGTAATTTACAAACTTAATAACGTTTCAACGTTTTTGATAGTGTAACTCTCACACGATGTAATGTTATTAAGTTTGTAAACCGAAATTTCCTTCTAGTCAATTTCCGAATTGATTTAAAAAGTAAAACATTCCGCTTCTAAAAATTCCGAATAGTAAATATGAAAAAGCAAAAAGTTTGACTTATTGCTCACAACGTATTTGTTTATGGAAAGTTGCGATTTTGTCTGCGAGGAATTTCCGAAGGAAATTCAGTAGTAGGCAAAAAAAGCAACCAACTTTAATATGGCTAAAAGTAGCAATTTTTTATAAGCGGTGTTGTAAAAAGCGGGTTTAATTTTCCGTAATTTATTTTTCAGCTTTTAAAATTCTCACTTTTTCATTCAGTTATAAATTCCGTTTTGAGTGATTTTTTCACGCTTAGAATTTTTCAGATTTTGTTCAATTCCGCCAACTTTCTAAATTCAGCGTTTGAGTAAGCATTCCCCCAAAATGATTTTCAGGATTTGAGTAAAATTTCTTTAGTATTTGATTTTCAGTATTTTATAGTTTTAATCGTTTGCAAAATTCCGCCTGAATTTTGCGAGCGAGAGAGTGTTCCGCATTTTTGGATTCAATTTTTTTTCAGATTTCGAAACGGTAAAAAACTAAAAGTTATTTTTGGAGAACTGATTTGTTTTTGGCGCGATTCAGCCAGTTTTTTACAACTAGTTATATCCAAACAAATATATGTTTTTTTTAATTATAATACGGGATAACACAATATTTCTATTGTTTTTATTTACATTTTTTGTTTGCTGTAAAGCAACATCTAACGGATTTTGAATGCTTATTAAATCGAAACAATTTCATTAAAGAATTAATGTCGTTTATTATGTTTTTTGGGAACACATTCAATTTAGTAACTTTTGAATTTTTTGTTTATAAGGCGATATAAAAACAAGTCTAAATAATAGAAAAGTAGAATGTTTGCTTTTGTAAAGAAAATGAGCTCGATAACTACCGAGCTCATTAATTATTCGTTGTTCAACTTTTTATAACGTTGTACATTTTTGTGTTTGAAATGCACTCTTCTTAAGATTCTTTTTCTGTTCTTGTTTCTGGTTTTTTCTCGCCTTTTTCGATGTTAATGGTTAGTAAGTTCTTTTCTTCATCTAAATCCATCGTAATTGTATCGCCTTCCGAAAGTTTAGAGTTTACAATTTCTTCTGCCAAAGCATCTTCGATGTATTTTTGAATGGCTCTTTTTAACGGTCTGGCACCATATTTTTTATCGAAACCTTTATCAGCAATATAATCTTTTGCTTTTTCGCTTAAGTTTAAAGTGTATCCTAAATCGGAAATTCTATGTAATAATTTATCCAATTCAATATCTATAATAGAGTGGATGTCTTCTCTTTCTAAAGCGTTAAAGACAACTACATCATCGATTCTGTTTAAAAATTCTGGTGCAAAAGATTTTTTTAGTGCACTTTCAATAACAGATTTCGCATGGGCATCTGCTTGGGCTACTTTTGTAGCTGTACCAAAACCAACACCACCACCAAAATCTTTTAATTGACGTGCGCCAATATTAGAAGTCATTATAATAATGGTATTTCTAAAGTCGATTTTACGACCCAAACTATCAGTAATATGTCCATCATCTAAAATTTGTAGTAACATATTAAATACATCTGGGTGCGCTTTTTCAATCTCATCTAACAAAACAACAGAGTAGGGTTTTCTGCGAACTTTTTCTGTTAATTGGCCACCTTCTTCGTAACCAACATAACCTGGAGGCGCTCCAATTAAACGAGAAATCGCAAATTTTTCCATATATTCACTCATGTCTATTCGAATTAAAGAATCGTCTGAATCGAATAATTCGCGCGCTAAAACTTTGGCTAACTGTGTTTTACCTACACCTGTTTGTCCTAAGAAAATAAAAGAACCAATGGGTTTGTTTGGGTCTTTTAAGCCAACTCTATTTCTTTGAATTGCTTTTACAACTTTGGTAACAGCTTCATCTTGCCCTATTACTTTTCCTTTAATCATTCCAGGAAGTTCGTGTAAACGATGGCTTTCTGCTTCTGCAACTCTATTTACGGGAATTCCTGTCATCATAGAAACGACTTCTGCAACATTGTCTTCTGTAACGATTTCTCGATTTAGTTTAGAATCGTCTTCCCATTGTTTTTGGGCAGAATCTAATGCGGCTTCCATATTTTTTTCGTCGTCTCGTAACTTAGCTGCTTCTTCGTATTTTTGTCCGTTAACAGCTTTTGTTTTTTTCTCGCGAATAATTTCTAATTGTGTTTCTAATTCTAAAACTTGTTTAGGAACCACAATATTGGTAATATGAATTCTAGAGCCTGCCTCGTCTAAAGCATCGATTGCTTTGTCTGGTAGATAACGATCTGTCATATACCTATTTGTTAGTTTTACACAGGCTTCTAAAGCTTCGTCTGTATAATTTACATGATGGTGTTCTTCGTACTTTCCTTTAATATTCTGTAATATTTGTATGGTTTCTTCAACAGAGGTAGGATCTACAAGTACTTTTTGAAAACGACGCTCTAAGGCACCATCTTTTTCGATATTTGTTCTGTACTCGTCTAAAGTAGTAGCTCCTATACATTGTATTTCTCCTCTTGCAAGCGCAGGTTTTAACATGTTAGAAGCATCTAAAGAACCTGTAGCTCCGCCAGCACCAACAATGGTATGTATTTCATCTATAAAAAGAATAATATCGTCGTTCTTTTCTAGTTCATTCATTAACGCTTTCATACGTTCTTCGAATTGGCCACGGTATTTTGTACCTGCAACCAAACTTGCTAAATCGAGAGATACCAATCGTTTGTCGAACAAAACTCTAGAAACTTTACGTTCTACAATTCTTAGTGCGAGACCTTCTGCTATGGCAGATTTACCAACACCAGGTTCACCAATTAACATTGGGTTGTTTTTTTTACGCCTACTTAAAATTTGCGAAACACGTTCAATTTCTTTTTGTCTTCCAACCACAGGATCTAGTTTTCCGCTTTCGGCTAATAAAGTTAAATCTCTTCCAAAATTATCTAAAACGGGTGTTTTCGATTTTTTAACCGATTTTCCTTTTTGAGATTGCTCAAAGGGATTTAGTTTTTCGGATGCAAACTCATCGTCAGAAGAGGTTTCTGCAATTGGGTTTGTAGGCAAATCTACATCTTCTACATGCAATTGTTTGTACAATGCTTTTGCTTCGTCGTAGTTTACGTGGTATTTATGAATTAACTTTGTAGTTGGGTCGTTTTCGTTTCTAAGGATGCAAAGTAATAAGTGGGCAGTGTCTATCGAATCGCTTTGATATAGTTTGGCTTCTAAAAACGTGGTTTTTAGCGCTTTTTCTGCTTGTCTCGTTAAATGCAAGCTCTTTTTTTCTGTGGTTTCTGTAAAAGCAGGATTTGCAGGGTTTAGTTGTTCTAACTTTTTACGCAATAGAGTGGTATCTACATCAAATGCAGTTAAAATTTCCATTGCTTTTCCTTCTCCTTTTCTTATTAAACCTAATATTAAGTGTTCTGTTCCAATAAATTCGTGCCCTAATCTTAGCGCCTCTTCTTTACTAAAAGCAATCACATCTCTAACTTTCGGTGAAAAATTATCGTCCATATTTTTATCTTATTGATGTAAATTTAGTCCTTTTTTTTGTAAAAAATTACAAAAAAGATGCCAAGACTGTATATCTGACAGTTTGACTTCGAAACTAAATTATAAAACAATTGAAAGTCAGCCAAATAAAATACTGTTAAAAATTATTAATAAATGTTGATAACTCTCTTTAATTGAATGGGTGGAAATCTTTGTAAATAATAAGAGAAATGCTATCTTGCCTTGTTTTAAAAAAATGACTAAATATTAATAGAAAATATATATGGCAGACGGAGAAAAGTTAATTCCGATTAATATTGAAGAGCAGATGAAAGCTGCATACATCGATTATTCGATGTCAGTAATTGTTTCAAGAGCATTACCAGACGTAAGAGATGGTTTAAAACCCGTACACAGAAGGGTTTTGTACGGAATGCATGAATTAGGAGTTAAAGCGACAGGTTCGTATAAAAAATCAGCAAGAATTGTTGGAGAAGTTTTAGGAAAGTATCATCCGCATGGAGATACTTCTGTGTACGATTCTATGGTACGTATGGCACAAGATTGGAGTGTACGTTATATGATGGTAGATGGTCAAGGAAACTTTGGTTCTGTAGATGGAGATTCGCCTGCAGCAATGCGTTATACAGAGGTGAGAATGCAAAAAATATCGGAAGACATGTTGGCTGATATTGATAAAGATACTGTAGATCACCGTTTAAATTTCGATGATACTTTACAAGAACCCACTGTATTGCCAACTCGCATTCCAAACTTATTGGTAAATGGCGCCTCTGGTATTGCAGTAGGAATGGCCACAAACATGGCTCCACACAATTTAACAGAAGTAATTAACGGTACCATCGCCTATATTAATAATAACGATATAGAGATAGACGAATTAATGCAACATGTAACTGCTCCAGATTTTCCAACAGGAGGAATTATTTACGGTTACGATGGGGTAAGAGATGCTTTTCATACAGGACGTGGACGTATTGTAATGCGTGCAAAAGCAATTATCGAAGAAGTAAAAGGGCGTGAGTGCATTATTGTTACAGAAATTCCTTATCAAGTGAACAAAGCAGATATGATTAAAAAAACTGCAGATCTTGTTAACGAAAAGAAATTAGAAGGTATTGCAAACATTCGTGATGAATCTGATAGAAACGGAATGCGTATTGTATATGTTTTAAAACGAGATGCAATTCCGAATATTATATTAAATAAACTATTTAAATACACACAATTACAAACTTCTTTTAGTGTAAATAATATTGCATTGGTTAATGGAAGACCAGAGCAGTTGAATTTAAAACAATTAATTCATTATTTTGTAGAACACAGGCACGAAGTTATTGTTCGTAGAACAGAATTTTTATTAAAGAAAGCAGAAGCTAGAGCCCATATTTTAGAAGGTTTAATTATTGCTTCAGACAATATAGACGAAGTAATTAAAATAATTAGAGCTTCTAGCAATGCCGACGAAGCAAGAGAAAGTTTAGTAAAGCGTTTCGAATTAACAGAAATTCAGGCAAAAGCAATTGTAGAAATGCGTTTGCGCCAATTAACAGGGTTAGAGCAAGATAAATTACGTGCAGAGTACGACGAAATAATGCTAACAATTGCAGACTTAAAAGACATCTTATCTAACGAGCCAAGACGCTACGAAATTATAAAAGAAGAATTAGTACACATTAAAGAGAAATATGGAGACGAACGCAGATCTAAAATAGAATATGCTGGTGGAGATATGCGTATTGAAGATATGATACCCGATACAAAAGTTGTGGTAACCATTTCGAATGCAGGTTACTTAAAACGTACAAATCTCGATGAATATAAAGTTCAAAATAGAGGAGGAAGAGGACAAAAAGGTGCCACTACCAGAAATGAAGATTTCTTAGAACACTTATTTGTAGGAACCAACCACCAATACATGATGTTCTTTACGCAGAAAGGAAAAGTTTTTTGGATGCGTGTTTACGAAATACCTGAAGGTGGTAAAAATACCAAAGGTAGAGCCATGCAAAACTTAATTAATATAGAGCCAGACGATTCTGTAAAAGCATTTTTGGTAACGCAAGATTTAAAAGACGAAGAATACATCAATAATCATTATGTAATAATGGCAACAAAGAAAGGTCAAGTTAAAAAGACTTCTTTAGAGCAATATTCTCGTCCAAGAACCAACGGAATTAACGCAATTACCATTAAAGAAGGTGATGAGTTATTAGAAGCAAAACTAACAACAGGAGATAGCCAAGTAATGTTGGCATTAAAATCTGGTAAAGCCATTCGTTTCGAAGAAGCAAAAACAAGACCCATGGGAAGAACCGCTTCTGGTGTAAGAGGAATTACTTTACAGCACGAAAACGACGAAGTTGTAGGAATGGTTGCCGTAAACGATATGGAAAGTAATATTTTAGTTGTTTCGGAAAAAGGATATGGAAAACGTTCTAATTTAGAAGATTACAGAATTACCAATAGAGGAGGTAAAGGCGTAAAAACTTTAAACATTTCAGAAAAAACAGGCAATCTAGTAGCTATTAAAAATGTAGATGATTCGAACGATTTAATGATTATTAATAAATCGGGTCTTACCATTAGAATGGCTGTCGAAGATTTAAGAGTTATGGGACGTGCAACACAAGGTGTGCGTTTAATTAAAATTAAAGAAGACGATAGTATTGCTGCAGTTGCAAAAGTAATGCACGAAGAAGAAGAGGCAGAAGAAGATGCTTTAGAAAACTCTAAAAACACCACTAATTCCGAAGGCAAAACAGAAAATGGCACGGATATTGAAAATAACACAACAAAAGAATAAGAATAACAAATAAAAACGAACAAAATGAAAAAACAAATCATAGCGCTTTCATTAGGATTAATGTCTGTGATAACATTTGCTCAAAAGAAAGAGCTAAGAACTGCCGAAAAAGCGATTAAAAAACAGCAATTTAATGAAGCGTTAAGTGCAATTAATTCTGTAACAGGAATGCTTGCAGATATGGATGCCAAGTATAAATCTAAATATTATTTTTTAAAAGGACAAGCTTTAGCAGGTAAAAGTAACTATGAAGGTGCAGCAGAAGCTTTTAATGATTTAATGTCTTATGAAAAAGAAATCGGAAAAAATAGATACTCTAAAGAAGCTCAACCCATGTTAAACGATTTGGTACAAAAAGTTTCTAACCTTGCGATTAATTTATACAATAAAGATAAAAATTATAAAGAAGCCGCAAAACAATTTTATCTTACCTATAAATTAAGCCCTAAAGACACTGCTTTTCTTTACAACGCTGCAGTTAGCGCATCTTTAGCTAAAGATTACGACACTTCTTTAGAATATTATAAAGAATTAAAAAATGTTGGATATACAGGCATCGAAACACAATACTTGGCAACGAACAAAGCATCTGGCGAAGTAGAAAATTTAGGATCAAAATCTAATAGAGATGCTATGGTTAAACTAGGTCAATATACAAACCCAACCAGCAAAGTTTCTGAATCTAAAGAAGCAGAAATTGTTAAAAACATAGGTTATATTTATGTTAACCAAGGAAAAACAGAAGAAGCAATTACTGCCTTGAAAGAAGCAAGAAAATCAAATCCAAAAGATATTAACTTGCTATTAAATGAAGCTCAAATGTATATTAAGCTTAAACAAATGGATAAGTTTGGAGCATTAATGAAAGAGGCTGTTGAATTGGATCCTACAAACCCAACATTATTTTTTAATTTAGGTGTTGTAAATGCAAATGAAAATAAGGAAGACGAAGCCATTAAATATTATAAAAAAGCAATTGAATTAGACCCAAATTATGGAGATGCTTATATGAATTTGGCAGTAGCTATGTTAAGTAAAGAAAAAGAAATTGTAGAAGAGATGAATAAAAATTTATCTAACTTTAAAAAGTACGACGAATTACAAGAAAAGCAAAAAGAATTGTACAGAAAAGCATTGCCTTTTTTAGAAAAAGCAGATGAAATTAGCAGATCTGAAGATACAGTACGTACGCTACTAAATATTTACGATACTTTACAAATGGAAGATAAGGCGAACCCTTTAAGAGAAGTTTATAAAAAAATGAGATCTGGTAACTAATTTCAATTTTTCAAAATAAAAACAGTACTCAAAAAAACTGTTTCAACATAAAAATAGGAGGGTTTTTAAAACGCTCCTATTTTTTTTACCCTTACTTTATTCTGAAAAAAAAATTAATAACCGTTTATAACTTGAAATTACTCTAATAAAAAATAATGTTTTTTGAAGATGAGTGAAAGATGAGTGAAAAAAAGGATTTTTTATTACGGTAAAATCATTTTGTGTTTCAGTTATTGAAGGGAAACTTTACTTCAAACTCAAAAAGAAAGCATTTTAAAAAAAACTCAAATCTGTTTTTGAAGAAGAACAAGTGGATTGGTGGAGTGAAATGACTAAAGAGGAACAAAAAGAAATCAAGACGGGTTTAAATCAAACTAACAAAAGGAAATATAAAGCTAATGAAACAGTAATGAAACGCTTTGATAAATGGCATTAAAAATCGTTTGAACATCATAGGCAGAAAATCGATTAAATAGGGTTTTGAATTATTTAGAAAAAGAATGGACAATAATGGAAATTCTGAATTTAGAAAAGAATCTAAAATGAACTTTTAAACAGAATTAGTAAATATCCTAAAATTTGTTTTCAAACTGGAAAATTTAATAATATTCACAAAAGATTGGTTGATAAAAATAATTATATAATCTACAGAATTCAACCAAAAAAGAAAGTAATTGAAATCATTAATTTTAAAGGAAAGTGTTAGTGTCAACAAAAAAATGGACATTGCCTATTAGAAATTGGGGTATCATTCTTAACCAATTTTTGGCTATATTTGAAAACAGGATTAAACTATGAAAAATTTAATCCTGTAATTTCTAACTTACACACTTTATGGGAAAGTGTTTCAATAGATTAAAAAAAAGGGTTCAACTTTAAATAAGTTAAACCCTTTTGACATTTTAGTTATACACTTTTTAGGAAAGTGTCTAATGTTTTAATTTCTATTTGTACTTCTTCTTCGTGTTGTAGAATTGTTATTTTCTCTTTTTTTATCGGCAATTTTTCTTTGAATTCTAGTAGCTATTTTTGTTTTTGGTTTTACTTTTTTTCTTGTTTCAGAAACCCTTCTAGAGTTTTTATGAACAGTTTTTCTGTTTGGTAAAACTGTAGTGCCTCTTCTGTTAGGTACAACTGTAGAGCTTCTTCGTACATTCGAATTTGTAATGTTACCAACAGTATTTTTAGAGGCTCTTCTTCTCGAAGTAGAAGTTGCATTTCTCTTTCTATGAGTATCTAATGTTCTTGTTGCATTCGATTTTCTGTAAGAAATATTTTTACGTTTGTTGTATGTCTTGTTTCTGTTTATAGAAACTGGTTTTCTTCTTTTTAAAATTTTATTTCTATTTCCAATTTTAGCATTTCTATTTGCTTTGTAGTAAAAGTACCTACTATCTTCTCTAAATTTTGTATAATTTCTTCTAAAGTCGTTTCTATAGAAATAAGCATCATTATAATTACAAACAGTTCCTAAGCTTAGGTTAATATTTACACCATTGTAATAATAGTATTCGTTTTTTACATTTCCATAAAAAGTAGGGTAACCACGTCTGTTATAGACAACTTTTAAGTTGCCAACATTGGTTAAGTTTCCTCTGTAATATCTAAGAAAAACACTTCCAATTCTAGTTACATTGCCATAAATATCATAATTTATAAAAACGTTTCCTACACGCCTAACTCTTCCTCTATAATCTCTATCGATTCTAACGCCATTTGTAGAAAATCGTCTTCCATTATAATCGTAATAACTCTCGTTATAATGTGTATTAAAATCGAATTCTCCATTTAAAAACACAAAGAACTCTATACCACGTTCTGTAAAATTTACGGAATTGTCGTAAGAATAATTTACCCTGTAGCTGTTTGGTAGTAAGTTGCCATTTTCGGCTTCAACAGTAGAAACCATCATGAACATCGCTAATAATATAAGTATACCTTTTTTCATAATATATGGTTTTAAAGGGTTTTGCCTACTCTAATTGCTTTTCGGCTTTCGCATTTGGTTTATAAGTTTTCAAAGAACGTGCCAAAAAAATATACATATCGTAAAAAATATGAATATTTATTCGTTTTAATATATTTATTAGGCTGATTTTTAGATTGTTAATTATTTTTTATATTCAGAAAGAACTTGTAAATTTATAAACGTTTTTACGACTGTAAAATAAAAAAACAATATATGATTAAAGCTATTGAGCAAAACCTACAAAGGGGAATAAATTTATTACATAGTTTAACAGACGAACAATATAACAATACTTCAGTTGCACCTTACCATTCGAGCATTGGTTGCCACACACGCCATATTTTAGACGTGTTTTCTTGTATATTTAATGGGTTAGATACTAAAGAAATAGATTTAACAAAAAGAGAAAGAAACGAATTGGCAGAAAAATATACCCATGTGGGAATTGATTATTTTAATACAATAATTAAAAAATTAAGGAGTTTAAAAAATACCGACCTAAATAAAGAGGTGGCAGTAACAGACGATTTAGGTTTAGGAAATGTAACCATAAAAACGACTCTCGCCTCGATTTTAGTACAAGCGCAAAGCCATACAACGCACCATTATGCCACAATTGGTTATTTGGTGCATCATATAGGAGTTCAGTTACCAGAATCTGGTTTCGGATTTAACCCAACAACTCCCCAAAAGTTAAATGTTTAAAAGGGTTTTTGTAAAACATTAACACTTTTTAATTGTAACTTGGTGTTAAATTTGTACATTAAATAGTGAATTTAAAAATAATTATAATGTTTACTAAAAACAACAAACTTATACTTACAATTTTATTAATGGCTTTGCCATTTATTGGGCGAGCTCAAAATTCAATTATTTTAAAAAATGAAACAAGAAGCACTTACGACGCTAGTCTTCCATTAGATTTATACAAAACAATTAAACCTATTTCTGAAATTGAAAGTAAAGAACTTAAAAAAATTTTAATATCAGAAATTAATAAAAACAAAACCTGGAAACGTTTAATTAAAGGTAGGCAAATGTCTATAGGTATTGTAGATTTAAGCGATTCTACAAAGTTTAAGTATGCAGGTGTTAACGACAATTTTATGATGTATGCTGCCAGTTTACCAAAAATTGCTATTTTATTGGCTGCAATGGATGCTTTAGATAAAGGAGAATTAGAAGATACCAAAGAAGTTCGTAGAGATTTGCGATTAATGATTAGCAAATCTGACAACAGAGCTTCTACAAGAATGATTGATAGGTTGGGATACAAAAAAATTGAAGAGGTTTTAAGAGCTCCAAAAAACAAATTATACGACGAAGAACTTGGTGGTGGTCTTTGGGTTGGAAAAAGATATGCAGCATCAGGAAAAAGAAATCCAGATCCTATAAAAGGGTTAAGTCATGCAGCAACTACAAGGCAGGTTTGTAGTTTTTACTACCAATTGGCTTTGGGGAATTTAATTTCTACGGAAAAATCTTCCGAAATGTTAGAAATAATGAAAGACCCAGATTTGCATCACAAATTTGTAAATACTTTAGATGTGGTGGCTCCAAAGGCAGATGTATATCGAAAATCGGGTTCTTGGAGAAATTACCATGCAGACTCTGCATTGGTTTGGGGACCAGATAGAAAATATATTATTGTAGCATTAGTAGATAACGATTATGGAGAACAAATTATTAGAAATTTAGTGAAACCATTAGAAAAAGTATTAAAAAAATCACGTTCTTTATAGCGCTAAAAATTGGGCTATAAAAGTGAGAAAATTATTAGGTAAAACATTCGGATTAAGAGATGGTGAAATATTCATCTCTTTTTTAATGCAACTGTATATTTTTCTTATAATTACGGTTTTATTAATCGTAAAACCTATTGTAAACGCACTTTTTGTCTCTAAACTAGGTGCAAATAGCTTGCCTTTCGGGTATTTATTGGTGGCAATAATTGCGGTTTTTACCTCTTATTTTTACAACAGAGCAATTAGAAAATTGTCGTTAGTAAAAGTAGCTGTTACTTCTTTAATAATATTTAGTTTCGCTTTTATAACGCTAAGTATTATTTTAAAATTTTTACTTATTAGTAATTGGATTCTCTATTTTTACTATGTATTTATCTCTTTATTTGCAGTAATTGCAACCTCACAATTTTGGATTTTTGCCAACATGGTTTTTAATGCAAGAGAAGCCAAAAGAATTTTTGGTTTTATTGGAGCAGGAGCCATTGCAGGTGGTATTTTCGGCGGATATTTAACAAGTGTTATTGCTTCTAGTTTTGGAAACGAAGTTGCAATTTTAGTAGCCGCAATATTATTATTGGGTTGTATTCCTATTATTAAAAAGGTGTACGAAATACGTATTCGCTATTTAAATACTTTTAAAAGAAAACAAGTAATTGCAAAACAAGATGTTTTAGAAAATTCTGCAATAAAACTAATTATCAATTCGAAACACTTAACTTATATTGCTTTTATAACAGGAATTGGGGTTATTGTTGCAAAATTAATCGATTTTCAATTTAGTGATTTTGCGAACAAAGCCATTCCAAATTCAGATGATTTAGCAGCATTTTTTGGATTTTGGTTTTCGACATTTAATGTGGTTGCTTTAACCATTCAGCTATTTTTAACCAATAAAATTCTTACCAAATTAGGGGTTTCATCTACATTGCTAATTTTACCTCTTGCCATTGGTTTTGGAAGTTTGTTATTCTTAACGTTTCCAGAACTATGGGTTTTAGTGTTAATTAAAGGAATTGATGGTAGCTTTAAACAATCTATAAACAAAGCATCAATAGAACTCTCTATTATGCCAATTCCTACATTGATAAAAAATCAGGCAAAATCGTATATAGATGTTGTTGTAGATAGCATAGCTACTGGTATTGCAGGGTTTTTATTAATTTTTCTCGTAAAAAGATTAGAATTAGACACAGCATACATTACTGTAATTATTTTACTATTCGTTTTTATTTGGATTGTTCTTATTTACCGTTTGCGTGAAGCCTATTTTAACTCTTTTAAAAATAATATTCAAAAAACATTAGGGGCAGAAAACGACGATGTAAAACTCGCCAAAGAGAATTCGATTACCAACATGAAAAGAATTTTAGAAAGTGGTAAAGAAGCATCAATTCTAGAAGTCATTACAAGATTAGGTGATTTTAATTCTAAAATTTTTCAAGATTCAGTCGTAAAATTATTAAAGCATCCATCTCATAAAGTTAAAATTCAGGCGATTGATTTTCTTCATGATGTTGAAGATGTATCTGTTTTAGATGAAGTAAAACGATTGGTACACGAAAAAGACGATACCTTGGTGTATGTTGCTTTAGAGTATATTTTAGAAAAATCTCACATAGACGAGAATTCGTTTTTTACCTATTATTTAGATCACGAAAACGAGTACATTGCAAATGGTGCTTTAATGGCGTTGGCAAAACAAAACTCGTACAACTCTAAATTAGGTTTAAAATATAATTTAACAGAAAGACTTAATCGTAAAATATATCTTTTTAATGCTGGTGAAAATACGGTTCGAAAAGAAGTAATTGCAGGTTTATTAATAAGCATTGCAAATGCGAGAATAACGCATCACTATCATTTTATAAGCGAGAAATTAACAAGTAAAAAAAGTTACATTGTAAAATTTGCAACCATTGCTGCCGGTATTACATCAGATGAACTTTTTATAGAAGATTTATTGCTTTTAACGCTTAAAAGAAAACATCGAAAAAGAGCGATTAAAGCATTAAAAAACTACGGGCCAAAAATTATAGACATCCTCTTAAAATTAGACAAAGAAGACGATTTAAAAGGAAATGTAAAGAAATACATTCCTAAAATTATAGAGTCTTTTAATAACGATAATGCTGTAAAAATTTTAAAGCGTTTGCTTAAAAATAAAAATAGTGTTACAAGATTAGCCGCATCTAATTCGTTGGCAAAATTAAAGAAGAAAAACTCGAATTTACGAATTAGTAGAAGGTTTATAAAAAACCAAGTATCAAGAGAATCTAGTTATTATCGTACTATTTTAGAAATAATAACTTCTGTACAAAATAATATCAATTTAGAGTTGTTAAAAGATAAAACGACTTCTAACCAACCAATTGATCAAGCAAGACAAAACTTAATTACAGCTTTAGAAATAGAGTTAGAAAATACCTTAGAAAACATATTTAAATTGTTAAGCATGCTTTATAACGAAGAAGATATAAACATGACTTATGTTGGAATTAAAAGCGAAATAAAAGAAGCGAAAATTAACTCTTTAGAGTTTTTAGACAATTTATTGCAAACAGAAATTAAGTCGAAAGTATTGCCTATTGTAGAGTATTATATTGTGGGCGATAAGCATTACAATTCGCCCATTATTAATTTAAGTTTACTTTCAGAAAAAAAGTGTTTACAAATAATAATGAGAATGGGAGGAAGCCATTTGCGCTTTTTAGCAGTAGAATTAATTGCAGCTTCTAAAAACAAAAGTTATGTTCCTATTTTATTGCCATTAAAAAAGTATCGCAGCAAGAAGGTAAAAAAACTTGCCAGCGATACTTATACTAGTTTTATGGGATTTTAACGATTAATTATTATCGTCTTCATCTGCATCACTTTTATATTCTTCTTCTTTAATAATTGGTTTTTTAGATGCGTTAGCTTCATCAATAATATCATCTAATTTACTAGCCATATACATGTGTGCACCTGCCGAATTTTTGTTTAAGACATTAGACATTAAACATGCAATATATTTTACACCATTTGGCTGTTCTACAATAATTACAGAATTCATATAATTAAAAACATTTCCGGCATAACTTGCGCAATCGGGGTTTTTCTCTCGATCGCATTTGTAATAACTTCCAGACTTAAAATATACAGCAGCACTGTCTAACCTTGGCGATTTTGCATATCGAATTCTTCTATCTGTTAAATACAAAAGTCTTTTCATCTCTAAACTAGAAGCTTTATCGACTACTTTTCCTTGCTCTAATTGTACCAAAAACTTCATTAATCCTTTTGGAGTTCCAATACTGCCACCTTTTCTACCCACATATTTTCCTGCAGGTCTTGTAAACATTCCTCCTAAGCGCCACTCGTTTTTCGTAATTCCTAAATCTCTTAAAGGTTTGTTTACAACTGTATTTGCTAAGTTTGTAAGCGAATCTCTAGGAGTTTCTTTAAAATAAGTTTCTGCTTTTTCTGCATCTAAAAAAAAATAATCTTGCCCAAAAGCAGCCATTAACATCGCTTCCCTATATATAACACTTGCAGCACCATTGTTGCTTACAGAAACCATATGATCTAACCATTCGTATAAAGAAAACTCGTCGCTAGCAACTACTTTTCTTTTTGTTAATCGATCTTTTTCTATATCGTACACAGGAATTGTGTGATGATCTCCTGTACCCCAATATCTAGAGGTAACTTTTATATTTTTTAAATAAGCAGCTCTTTCTTCAAAAGAATCTGGACATAATTTTTCTAATTGATCGAAAACCGCCAATAAAACAGCGATTTTACCAACACTTCCTGGTTGGTAACCTACGTTTTCTCTATATTCTGCGTACCTAAGTTTATCGGGATTGCTCATATCCATAACAGCCATAGAGTACGCTCCAGAAGGAATAATTCTTTTTATTTTTCTTTCGAAATCGCTGTCGGAAAACAATAAATCTTGTACACTGTCTTTCGATTTGCTTAATAAATTTAATTTAATATCGGCTAATTTTTTATAAGCTCCTGCAGGAATTCTTGTATATCGAACACTATCTAGCTGAAATTTTCGAAGTTGATATAAACGTTTAATACCTGTGGTTTCGTAACCATCAATCGGATAATTTATAAACCCAAGAGAGGCAACAATAAATATGCTTAGTAAGAGATATTTAGTTTTCATAGTTATATTTTTTCGGTTAAATTTATTTCAGTTTCCATGTTTACTTTTGGAGTAATGGAGTTTAAGTAATTAGAACTTTTGGCTTGTTTATTTTCTACAAAAGGTCTTATTTGAAATAACCATAGTTTATTATCTTTAAAACCAAATTCAACATCGTAGGCATGAGATTCTTCCGAAGTTTTTGTGCCAATTTTGGTTCTAATTTCTGTGGCTAATTCTCTAATATCATTTATATTTTGAGGATTTAAAATGGGTTTGCTAAAAGTGGTGTAATATTTTTTAGTACTTCCAGTTGCTGGTAAACGAATATAATCTGCCTGTCTTGCAGGGCTTAATAAATAACTTGTTTCCGAGGTTATTAGTCTTGTTTCTGCAGATTGGCCATCTACTGCACCACCAGCGCCTCTACTAAAGGCAACTGTTAAATCGTCTTCGGAACCTTGGTTGATTCCTTTTGTAATCATTACCCCAGAATAATCGACATCTACACTTGGAATAATTAAAATAGAAGGATATACATTTTCTGGATTCAATAAATATTTTTGACGCCATTTAAAGCTTCTTTCTGTATAGGCAGAAGCCCAAACTTCTTTTATTCCTTGGATAATTTTTTGCTCTTCTAAGATGTTAAAAAGCGTTAAGTTTAAACCAGCTCCTGTAAATTCTTTTAAATCTTCCATATTGGTGTCGCTTCTTAAAAATACAGGAACATTACCCATTTTATCTCCTAAAACCGATATAAAATTATCTTTTAAATCTTGCATAAAGCTTTCCTCTAAATGAATGTTTGTAATAGCGGTATGCAATTCTTTTAAAGAGCGGATTAAGAAATTTTCGATTTCTTCATCTGAGACATCTTTATTTTTTAATTCTTTGGCTTGTGCAAAAGTTGCATTTAAAAATTCCCAATAAGACATTTTTTTATTTGGCATTTCTTTATTCATATGGGTTTTAAAAATTCCAAACGGAATTATAATTCCTTCTACGACCTTATCAGGAAAAAGATTTTTTAATTCTCCTAAATTGGCTGCTTTTGGCCCACATAAAATTCCAGAATCTGTAGCTTTTACGCTTCTTAAATTTATGATTTTAGAAACATCTAACTTTAATTTGTTAGTGGGTACTTCAATCATATTTTTTGTTCTTTCTTTTTTATCAAACAATTTTTTTTCTACATCTGTCATGTCGTTTTCTAACTTTAAAATAACATTTCCTTTGTTAGAAACAGCATAAAACACATTCTTGTTGTTGTGTTTTTCTAAAGATTTTAAGTTTTCACTTGACAGTGCAGCATTTGGTATTCCTAAGTTTCTTGCTAACAATTGTACGTGAGAAACTAAATTTCCTTCAGAAACCGTCATAATTCCTGCTACAGGTTTTAAATCTGATGGTGGTTTTTGAAAAATATAAATGTTGTTAGAATTTACTTCTACATCATTTGGGTTTCCTTGCACAACAATTAATTTACCAAAAGCATAACCAGGGTTTAAACCTCTAATTGCATCTTGGTCTTTAATGCCTAATACATTGTTGTTTACTTTTAAAACTTTGCTTGCGAAGGCATTTAATTTACTTACAGTTTCTCCTAAATTTAAAGTAATGGAATTTCTAATTCTGTCGTCTATAAAACCATAAGCTAAAGATTCGAAAGCTGCATATTGGTTTACGTCTTCTTGGTAATTTGCTTTCACTAAAGAAGTACTCCATTCTACAATTCTTCTTGCATTTGTTACTAAAGAATTAAGTTTTTTTAAACTTGTTTTTTCATTTTCTAGAGTATTCGAAAAAATAGGTTTTACAACATCAAATTCCCATGCTTCTACCAAACCGGTTGCATACGAAGCACAAATTAAGGTTTCTGTTTTTAAAATGGTTTCTTCTAAGGTTTCTGGATTCCAATTTTGTGTTTCTATCAATAGAATTTTTTCTAATTGATTGGTTAAATCTAAAAGAATTAAACGGTCTTTACTGTTTTGAAATAGGGTTATGTTAAAACGCAAGAAATCTAAATTATCGGTTATTTTTTGAACGATATCTTTTGCAGAAAAGTTAGATTTATCTTCATTTACAAAATCTTTAAGTGTTTTTAAAACACCATTTTTATCTTTCACTTTCGCAAGTTCGTTGGCAATTGTTTTATAATTTAAAGGTGCGTAAAACTCGTTCATAGTGGTTAAGAGATTGTCGAACATTTTTTTCTGCTTTGCAGAAATCTTAGAGGCATTTTTCTTTACGTAACTTTGTACTAGATAGATATCTGATTTTTGAGGGTTTCCATGAATTTTAATTCTAATATCCATAAAATCTGGAATTTCTTCTGCTAAAATTTTAGATTCACTACGCATTGCTTGTGCAATATTAGAATCTCCATTATGGGGTATGTCTTTTAAAGATTGCCTTACCAAATAATAGTTAGCGTTTAAAAAAGTATCGTCTTTTAAAATTGTTTCATAAAAATTTTTGCCCCAAGCTTCTTCATCTTCCGATTGTACTGCGCCTCTGTAATATTGCCCTTTTTTTAAAATCCAACCATCGTCTATACTTGCTAAATACTGCCCAATTTGATATTGTTTTAATCGGCTGTAATTATTTTTTTCATCTAAAAAATTATCTGTATTTACACTCGCTAAGATTTCAGCAAAAAATAAATGATTGGTTTTTCTTACAGCTAAAGCAGATTGTTTAAAACTGGCATGTTGTATTCCTCCACCAATAGAATCTGGACAAGGGTCTTTTGCATCTCTAATGCTACCATCTTTACAAAACCATTTAATTCTGTAATAAGGGCCTCTTATATCTTTTTTGTAAGTTTCTACTAACTTTTTAAGTTCGTTATTCGATTTTTTTTGAGCAAATGTTGTACTTGTAAGTAATAATATACAAATGCTGTAAACGAGAGTAATGTTCTTCATAGATTTTTATTTTTACTTTACAAATTTATTCTTTTAAACCTGAATTATGCAATAGATGATTTAAAATTTTGTATAAACGCTTATGATTATTAGCTTTATAGCGAATTTAACACATAACCCAAATGGTTAATCTCCCTATTGAGTATTCAAGTAAGAAAGTCACCCCTTTTGGAGGGATGAGCTTAATGAAGCGTTTTATTGATCAAACAGAAATTAGAGAACAACTAGCACAATTAGATTTACCTCAACCAAGCTCTAATGCAGGTTATAATCCTGCACATATAACTGAAGCTTTTTGGTTGAGTATTTGGACAGGAGCTTCTCGTTATATCCATTGTGATTGGTTACGTTATGATAGCACATTGCAAGATATTTTTGGATGGAATCGTATGCCATCACAAAGTACCTATAGTCGTTTTTTTGGCAAGTTTTCTCAAAAGCGCAATACAGAAGTATTTCCAAAGTTGCAACATTGGTTTTTCAAGCAATTAGATGTTGACAACTTAACTATAGATTTTGATAGCACAGTTATTACAAGATATGGAGAGCAACAAGGTAGCGCAAAAGGTTATAATCCCAATAAAAAAGGCAGGAACTCACATCACCCATTAATGGCCTTTGTAAGCCAAACCAGAATGGTTGCCAATGCTTGGTTAAGACCAGGCAATACAGCAGATAGTAGTAGCTGTAAAGAGTTTATGGAAGAAACCTTCAATGAAGCTTTAAAGGACAAAAGAGTTGGTTTAGTTCGTGCAGATAGTGGTTTTTACACACAAGATTTATTAGATTATCTAGAAGGCAAACAACTCAATTACATTATGGCAGCACGTATGTACCCAAATATAAAAAATGCAGTTTGGGGTTTGGATAATTGGATAGAACTCACAAAAGGAATTGAGCTTAATGAGATGATTTTTAACCATACAGATGGTAAGTCAAGGCGCTATATTGTCATAAAAAAGAAAGTAGAAGATCGTCCAAAAGCAGCTGGAAAATTACTTTTTGATGATCTGCCTGGTTATCGTTTTAGTTGCTATGTAACCAATCTAGATTTACCGCTAGACCAAGTTTGGAATATCTACAACACCAGAGCTGATTGTGAAAACAGAATCAAAGAACTCAAA
The DNA here is from genome assembly GCF_017498485.1 of Polaribacter batillariae. Lineage (NCBI taxonomy): Bacteria > Pseudomonadati > Bacteroidota > Flavobacteriia > Flavobacteriales > Flavobacteriaceae > Polaribacter > Polaribacter batillariae. The sequence continues at coordinate 3,858,576 of NZ_CP071795.1, forward strand.
GAAGACTTTGGATTAGATAACTTTTGTTTAAAGGATTTTTGGGCAACTGAGGCTTCCTTTAGATTCATTATGGTGGCTTATAACCTAATGAGTTTGTTTAGACATTTTGCCTTAAATCATCATAATCGAGCAACTTTAAAAACCCTAAAAGTCTATTGCTTTGCATTAGGAGCTTGGACAGTAAATCATGCTAACAGAAAGGTCTTAAAGATTGCTTTAAACACTAAAAAAAGACCTTGGATGGATGGCTTATTCTCCCAAATTAATGATTTAAGTCCTCCTTTTGTGTATTCCTAATGCATAATGCGGGTTAAATTGATATGCAACAGCTATTTATGCAATTGCATTAACAAAAGAATTGTATGGGTTAAAATTTTTTAAGTTCGAAAGGCTTTTAACGAAAAGTACTACCATTTATCTTTTAAATTTACCATAAATGCAGTTTGCAGACGGTATTAAATAAAAATCGATATTTTAAGAAGTCGAGGTAGAGGAAAAAATTTTAGAGGAAAAAATATGATTGTTTTGCTCAATAAAAACCTCTTTACAAGTTGTAGGATGTACAAATTTATATTCTTTTTGATGATTGAAAAGAGCATTATCTATCATAAAAATACTTTCGAAATCTTTTATTCCTTCAGAAGTATATCTTGCAATTTTGTACGTATTATTGCTAACTTTTTCTTCGATATTAAACCAAGCACCACTACCAATGCCTCCTAACCACGTTCCGTTTTTTAAGTTAAAAGCAGCTAAATTGGGTTCTTCGGTTCCTTTTAAGTTTGGCTCGTGATTAAATTTATTAAAAAAAGAAGCTTTGTATTCTTTTATAATAGACCTGTTTTTATATTCGGTAATATGCTGATTGTATGTTTCGTAAATGATATTTTCTGTAGTTCCTTTAATTACATTTCCAATAGGGCTTGGTGTAAATAAGTTCGATGTTTTTAATTGATTGGTAATTTTTTTGTTGTTTGAAGCTGCAATAATAGTATCTGTAACAAAACGAGCGCAATTGGTGCCGTTTTTAAGAAACGCTCCATAAGGTATTTCTTTTTTTTCAATTAATTGATTGATAAATAGTTTCGCTTTTTCAAAATTAATATCTTCATTTATACTTGCAACCAACCTGCCATCTCCATGTGTTTTTTTAGGATGATTTTCTACCCACAATAAAATTTCTGAAAGATTTGTTAATGTATTATTTTTAAAGCGGGCAACAATAGGAATTGCTAATTCTGGATCTGTTTCTTTAGAGCGAACGCGCCCATTTCCGTAAGAAGTTATATACCTGCCAAAGTCGAAATAATTAATCTCTGGTTTTTCTTTTTTGATAAGCAAAAATGCAGCATGACCAGCTTGTACAGCGTGTTTACCACCAATGCCAATTTTTGGCCAAAAGCCACTTAATCTTTCCCAATAAGCAGGGCGTACAACTGTATCTGGATATGATAAAATAATTATGATTCCGTTAGAATTATGCATTCTTCTTACTTATTAAAAATAGCTTTTAGTAAAATTTTAAAAGTTTTAAAAGCGAAGTAAATGGTAAAAATTACTAGAATTCCTGCAATTGGTAAAATAATATAAGAAAGGGATTCATTAGCTGTGTTTTCAAACTTTTTTAAAGCTTTAAAACTCATTGTTAAGGCAATTGGAGATGCAATAAAGAGAAAAACAAGAATGGCTAAATATTTGAAACCTTTGCCCAATAAATTTACATTTGTACTCATTTTTTGTAGTTTATAATCGAATTTCTAACATTTCCATACTTTTTTAAAAGTTTAGAAGCAGTTATTAAGTCTATATTTAATTCTTTAACTAACATTTTTTCGCCTCTTTCTACTAACTTGTTGTTAGACAATTGCATGTCTATCATTTTGTTGCCTTTTACCTTTCCAAGTTGAATCATGGTAGCTGTTGAAAGCATGTTTAAAACCAATTTTTGTGCGGTTCCAGCTTTCATTCTAGAGCTTCCAGTAACAAACTCAGCTCCTACAATTACCTCTATTGGAAATAGAGAAACTTCTGCTAAAGGGCTGTTTTTATTACAGCTAATACAACCTGTAACGATGTTATTTTCGTTGCATTTTTTTAAAGCAGCAATTACATAAGGTGTAGTGCCAGAAGCAGCAATACCAACCACAACATCTTTTTCTGAAATTTTATGTTTTTTTAAATCTAACCAACCTTGGGTTTTAGAATCTTCTGCATTTTCTACAGCTTTTCTAATGGCCATATCTCCACCAGCAATTAAACCCACGACCAATTCGTGAGAAACACCAAAAGTTGGCGGACATTCAGAAGCATCTAAAATGCCCAATCTGCCAGAAGTTCCAGCACCAATATAAAAAAGCCTTCCACCATTTTTTAGTTTTTGAACAATTTGTGTTGTTAATTTTTCTATTTGTGGTAACGCTTTTTCTACAGCCAAAGGAACCGTTTTGTCTTCTTTATTTATATTGAAAAGTAATTCTTGTACCGTCATTTTTTCTAAATGATTGTACTTGGAATCTTGCTCTGTCGTTTTTATAAATGTCATGCATCAAAAATACTGTTTTCCTGCAAGGTTTCAAAAACCTTGTAGGTATTAGATAATAAGTATTGTTTTGCAATACTTACAACAAATATTGTTTTGTAATACCTACAAAATCAAAAAAAAAGACTTTGTAGGATTTTTATAAAGATGGTTTAGTTTTTTGCTACTAAATCTAAAGAAAAAGTATCTGATTCTCCAATATGAAAATACCCTAGAGGAAAATTTTCTTCATTGGTAGTATTTATTATATTTCCTAAAAGTGAAGAGGGTACAGATTGAAATGGACCACCAGCATTTTGTCCACTTTGGTCCACTAAAATTCTAAAATAGGTGTAATATTCTTTGGTGACACCAGAAAGTGTAACGACTAGAGTAGAAGGTAATGCCACTTTTTCCATATTTATATAGTAAGAAAAATTGTATTCAGAACCATTTAAGTACTTGTCTTCGATAGTTACATAGTTGTTAAAACCAAAATTGAATAAATAGTAATTTTCTTGTGTGCCATCATCTGTAAAAGATGTTTCTAACTCTATTTCATCTCCAGAAAAAAGCGTACCATCTCCTTGACTAACGTTGTTTATCACTGTCGATTTTACTTTTGTAGCTTTACCTTTGTAGGTTTGGCTGTCGTGAATTACAGTTAATTCGTACACAACATTATCTTCCGGAATAAAGCTTGTAGTTGGTTCGTAACTGCCATCTAAATTTACATCAGTAAAATTAATAACAGTGTTGTCGCTTAAGTTGGTAAGAAATACAGTTGCATTGGTTACAGTTGGTATGGTTTCCTCGAAATAATCTGCAGACAATTTTAATTTAACAACGGTATTTGCAACCACAGGATTTTCATTAAAAAACACTTCAAAAGAAGCATCGATAATTAATTTTGGTGGAATGCTTGGCACATCGATATCTACTACTTTTTCGCAGTTGGCAAAAAGAAGTATTAAAGAAACAAAAATTATTTTTATATTTTTCATTATTATATGTTTTTTAAAAGCAATGGGTTAAAACCCATTGTTAAAATTTAAAATTGTAGGTTACAGAAGGTACGATTCCAAAAATGGAAGTTTGTAAGGCTTCGTTTTGCATGGTTTCATCATTTTGTCTAAAGGCTAAAGAAGCTGCGTTTTGTCTTCCATATAAATTGTAGATACCGAAAACCCATTCTCCTTGCCATTTTCTGTTTTTATTTTTTTTGGGAGTTAATGTGGCAGAAATATCTAGCCTGTGATATGCAGGAAGCCTGTCTGCATTTCTACGATTATCATCATAAATAGGTACATTTAAACCTTGCAGTTCATATTGCCCAACAGGGTAATTGGTGGGTTGCCCAGTTTGAAAAACAAAATTACTGTTAAACGTCCATTTTTCATTGAGTTCGTAACTTGCATTTATAGAAAAGTCGTGTGTTTTATCGTAAGGTGTACTGTACCAATTTCCTCGGTTAATTCCTGGTTCGTTGGCATTTCTACCAACTGTTAATTGTTCGGATTGAGACAAGGTATAGGCAAGCCATCCTTTAAATTTTCCTTCGTTTTTTTTAAATAATACTTCCAATCCGTAAGCTCTGGCTTTTCCATTTAAAATAACGGTTTCTATTTCGTTATTTGCAATTAAATTAGCGCCATTTATATAGTCTATTCTGTTTTTTATATCTTTATAAAATGCTTCAGTTTCTAAAGAATAATCGCCATCTTTTATCGATTTAAAATAGCCAACAGCAAATTGATCTAATAATTGCGGTTGTATATATTTTCCACTTGGGGTCCAAACATCTAATGGAGTAGGAGAGGCAGTGTTCGAAAGTAAATGTAAATATTGTGCCATTCTATTATAGCTCGCTTTTATAGAGGTATTATCATCTAAAGTATAAGACATCGAAAAACGAGGCTCGAAATTGCTAAAGCTAGAAATTACATCGCTTCTTTTAAAATTTTCTGTTCCTGTTGGTGTGGCAGATTCGTATTTTTTAAATTGATTATTAAAAATAACTGCTTGATTATTTTGATAGGTATTTAATTCGTCTTGCCCTAATCTTAAAAAGTTGCTAAAACGAACACCATATTGTAAAGTAAGTTTGTTGCTAATTTTATGTTCTGCTTCTACATACGCTGCAAATTCATTCGCATATTTATCAATTAATTTTTCGGCAACAATGCCAGAATCTTCTCTATTTGGAATAATTTTACCTGGGTTGAATTTTATATAGATGTTGTTAACACCATAACTTAGTTTTAATTTTTCGTTTAAATAATGTTTAAAATCGTATTTTAGGTTAAAGTTGGTAATTCCAGAATCCCATTCGAAACCGACAAAATCTAAGATCAATCCATAAAAATAATCTGAATAAATTAAAGAAAGGTTAGAGAATAATTTATCTGAAAAAAGATGATTCCAACGTAAGTTAACCACTGTATTTCCGTAAGAATTTACAAAGCTATCGTTAATTCCGAAAACATCTTTACCAAAATAAGTAGAAAGAAAAACATTGTTTGTATCGTTAAAACGATAATTTATTTTGCTATTTAAATCGTAAAAGTATGCTTTGTTGTCATTATTAAACAGTGGTAAAAATAAATGGGCGTATGAAGCTCTACCACCAATTAAAAAAGAACTTTTTTCTTTTTCTAAAGGACCTTCTACCAATAATCTACTCGATACCAAACCAATTCCGCCAGTAATATTAAAGTTTTTGCTATTTCCTTCTTTTTGATAAATATCTAAAACCGAAGATAATCTTCCACCATATTTTGCTGGTATGCCTCCTTTATAAAGTTGTACATCTTTAATTACATCTGGATTAAAAACCGAGAAAAAACCAAATAAATGCGAAGAATTAAAAACAATGGCTTCGTCTAATAAAATTAAATTTTGGTCTGCTGCTCCACCTCTTACATTAAAACCAGAAGCGCCATCTCCAGCACTGGTAACTCCAGGTAACAGAATAAGTGATTTTATAATATCTGCTTCACCTAAAACAACAGGAATTTGTTTTATGGTAGATGCAGTAAGCTTGTTTACACTCATTTGCGGTGTACGAATGTTTAGTTTTTCGATATTACTTTCTATAATAATTTCGTCTAAACTTTCGGTTTCTTCGACAAGATTAAAATTTTTGGTCGTTTTTTCTACTAAGTTTAGGGTTTCTTGTAAAGTAGTATATCCTAAATAACTAACTTGTATTTTATAGGTGCCTTTAGGAATTGTTATGGAGTAAAAACCATATTCGTTGGTGGTTGTTCCTGCATTTAAATTTGGAAAATAAATAGAAACACCAATTAATGTTTCGTTATTAGAATTGTCGTAAACAGTTCCACTAAGTGTAATTTTTTCTTGTCCTAAAAAAGTAAAAGAACAGAGGAAAAATAGAATACATATGTTTTTTAAATGCATTGTTTTTTGTTTAATTATATTGATAATAATTTCAACAAAAATACAACACAAAACTGATACAAAAAGAAACTTTAAAAGAAATTTTAAAAAAGAATGTATTAATCGTACGTGATATCTTCTACTTCAATTTTTTTGTTTTTAATAAAATCGTATAAAGTTAACCTTCTAAGTGTATAATAATCTATCCAAAACTTTTCTAGAGAATTTAAATATTGCAATACAGATCTGTCTTTTTCAGTTAAAGCCAAGTTTAAGTCTGTAATAGTAATTTTGCCCAAAACAAAACGTTTTTTAGTAATTTCGTACCTTTTGGTTGCGATTTCTTTCGCTTTTTTAGCTGTTTTTAAAAAATTACGTTGATTTTGCCAATTTAGTGTGTGTAGGTAAATTTCTTGTTCGAATTCTTGTTCGTCTTGATCTACATTATTGTAAATTAAATCTTTATCTGCCTCAGCTAATTTTCTTCGAGATTTAGAAACGCCCCAATCTAATAAAGGAATACTTAGTGTAACTTGTAAGTTTTGTTGTTGATTGTAGTTTTGAAAAAGATCGTTAAAAACATCTCCTTGTTGCGAAATACCAAAATTAGCACTTAACCCTAGTCGCAAACGATTGCTTCCTTTTACTTCTGCAACACGTTTTTCTGCCTCTAAGCGTTTTCTACGAAACTCTATAACTGCTTTTCTATTAGATTTTGCTTCTTCTAATGCTTTTTCTACGGTTACTGTAAATGTGGTTAACTCTTTAGGAATATTTAGTACGAGGTTTTCTGTGTTTAACTCTAAATACCTTGCTAAATTTTGAGAACTTCTTTTTAAATCTATTTCGTTTGTAGTAACTGTATTTTTAGAGTTTAGTACAGATAACTCCATTTGTAGCAAATCGTTTTCTGCGATTTTTCCTATTTTAAATCTTCCTTTTGAGATTTGAAAAAGTGTATCTTGATTTGATAAGTTGGCCAATGCAATTTTTGTTTGCATTTGGGCTTTTAAAAGCGCAAAATATCTTCTGGCTGTATTTAAAGATATTTCTTCCATACTTTCTATAAATTGCCTTTTAGACTCTTCGTAAATTAAAGGTTCAATTTTTTTGTCCCATTTAAACTCATTAAATAATAAAGAATTTTGATTGTAATTGATAGAAAATGGAACTACGGAAAATCTGGTAGCGTTATTATCTCCAAAAATATCTACGCGTTCTAATTGAGAACTAAAAGATAAGGTACCTCCAGTAAAAGCAATATTCTGATTTAAAGAAAGTGTTCCATCGATTCTAGATTGATTCGAACGCACAAAAATATCTTGTCCACTATCGTTGGTTAACCTTTGAACTGAATTGGCATATTGTGGTAAAGTAGCATCTAACCTTAATTGAGGTAAAAAACCTGCTTTATAATTTCGATACCTCCAATAACTAGATTGATTTTGGTTTAATAATGCTTTGTAATCGGGTGATTTTTTTTGTGCAATTTCTATTGCTTGCTCTAGTGTAATAAACTGTTTATTTTGACTGAAAGTAACTCCAGTATATAAAACGCAAAGAAATAAAATAAGATTTTTCATAGTTTTATTCGTGTCTAATTGCTTCAATAGGGCTTTTGTTTGCGGCAGATCTTGCAGGTGCGATTCCAAAAACTAATCCAATAAGTGTTGCCACAAAAAAGGATAGTAAAATAGAATTTAAAGATAAAATAGTTTCAATTCCGGTAGTAGCTTCTAAAATATAGGAGGCTAAAATCCCTAAAAAAATTCCTATAATTCCTCCACCAATACTTACCAGTACAGATTCTGTTAAAAATTGAAGAATTACATCTTCTTGTGTGGCGCCAATGGCTCTTATAATGCCAATTTCTTTGGTTCTTTCTAAAACAGAAGCCAGCATAATATTCATAATACCAATACCACCAATTAACAAAGAAATACCAGCAATAATACTTAAAACAATATTAAATATTTGTTTTGTTTTTTGTTGCTGTTTTAAAAGCTGAATGGGTATAGAGATTTCGAAATCTAACATTCCATTATGTTTTCTCTTTAACATTCTACTTAAAACATCTGCAGTTGCATTTAGTTCTTTTGAGTTGTTTACTTGAACAATTAATTTGTCTATTTGATGATAATTACCTCTTGGAATTCTTTTTTTAGGACCTTGTGAATTGCCATTACTTATCACAAAAATTCCATTTTCAAAATCCATTTGTTTTTCAGAAATTATTTTACGGTCTTTATATCTAACTAAAAATGTTTTTATGGGAATATAAATATCTTGGTTCATATCTCTAATTCCTAAATTTTCTTGTGCAGTATCAGAAATAAATTTTTCTTCTATAACCCCAATAACTTGTAACCAAACATCTTTTACTTTAATATTTTTTCCGATGGCACTTTCTCCAGTAAATAATTTTTTCTCGATTTTTTTACCAATAATACAAACAGGCAATGCATTTTTCGATTGTGCAATAGAAAAGTTTTTTCCGCTTTCTATCTCTATATTAGAGGTTGCAAAATACTCATTAGAAACACCAATTAGTTTTACAGGATTTTGTCTTCCTTTTTTAATTACGTAAGTGTCTAAAATTATTTCTGGACTTACTGTTTTTACAGAAGGAATGTTGTTTGCAATACTTGTTACATCTAACATGTCTAATCCCTTAGAAAAACGTTTAGATTCTGTATTCGCTTCATCATCTTCATCTTCTGAAGCGTTGTCTTTTTTTTCATCGGGTATAGGTGTAATAACAATATTATTTACCCCCACCAATTCTAATTGAGATAAAATTTCTTTTTCGGCTCCATTACCAATCGCAAGCATGGTAATTACAGCTGCAACACCAAAAATAATGCCTAAAGAAGTTAGTAAAGTTCTTATTTTATTGGAAGAAATTACACGAATGGCTTCACTAAAATTAGATTTTAGTTTCTCTATGTATATTTTATTAAACATAGAAATTAGTTTAATTTTATAATTTCGGCTGCCTCATAACCTTCGGGTTTGTTTAGGTAAACGAGGTCGTTTTCCGACAATCCTTTTCTAACAATAACCGCATCGTTATTAGAGTCTCCTATTTCTATTTGTTTTTTTGTAATAGAAAAACCAGATTTTGTATATACATAGGTTATTGAATCTTTAGAAAAAACAGCTTCTAAAGGAATGCTTAAGACATCCTTTTTTTCGAAGGTTAATATTCTATTAGAAGTAGTCATTCCTGGTCTTATGTTTTCATTTGTTTCTTTTAATTTAATTAAAACTTGAAACACTTTAATATCTGAACCTCTTTTCTTTTCTCCAACATTTGCAACATCTGTTACAACTCCATCTAATTCTACATCAGGAAAAGCATCAAAACCAACTTTTACAGGCAACCCTTTTTTAATTTTTCGAATATCTACTTCGTTTGCATATGTTTTAGATTCCATTTTTGTTAAATCTGGCAAACTTGCAATAGATGGATCCCAAGGACTTATAGAAGATCCTACTTTTCTCTTTGTTCCATTCCATTCTTTTACATAAGTAATCATTCCATTACCGTTCGAATAAATAGTAAAAGATTTTAATAACTCTAATAAGTTATTTACCTCTTTTTTTATTTTAGAAACCTCTGTACCTACTTCAACCATTTTAGCATTGGCTTGCTTTTTTTTAATATTATAGTTTTCTAACTTTTCTTTAAGATCTCTTTCTGCTTTTTCTAGTTTTATTTCTAATTTTTTTATGGTTGCAGGTGGTTCGTAGATAGATTGTTTTAACTCTAGTTTTGTTTCTTCCATCGAAAAACGCAAATCTTTAATTGCGTTTCTTTCTTGTTTTAAAGATAAAGTGGTATCTAATTGTTGTTGTGTGTATTTAGATTGTGCCGTTTCTAAATTTAAACGGGCATCTAAAATTTGTTCATTTACGCCAGAAGGATCTAATCTTCCAACATAATCTCCTTTTTTAACGATAGTTCCTTCTGGAATTAAATCTTGAATTTTAATATCTCGTAATTTAAATTTTCTTAGATTTTCTGGCCCATTAATATTTTTTAAACTTGTAGATTGGGCTTCGCCAGAGGTAATTACTTCGCTAATAAAATCTCCTTTTTTAACTTTTGAAGTTAAATATATTGTATCGTTTGAAGATGTAGAAAAATAACTATAAAGGGCATAAGTTACTAAAGCTAATAGCACAGTAATAATTGCAATACGTTTCTTGTTCATAATAATGGTTGATTGAAGAAAAACAAAGCTATAAAAAAAGAGTACTTTTGAAAGTACTCTTTATGTTAATAAAATTACAATTTTTTAAATATTTAGTTAATTTAAAATTGCATTAAAAATTTCATTAGGCCTCATTGCATTGTTTGCCAAGGCATCATTAGGTTTGTAATACCCTTGAATGTTAACAGGATTTCCTTGAATTTCGTTTAACTGATCTATAATTTTAGTCTCATTCTCTTGCAACTCTTTATATATTTTAGAGAATTCTTTACTTAATTCTACATCTTTTGTTTGGTTTGCTAAAGCTTTTGCCCAATATAATGCCAAATAGAAATGGCTTCCTCTGTTGTCTAATTCGCCCACTTTTCTTGAAGGAGATTTTTTATTATCTAAGAAAGTGTCTGTAGCATCGTCTAACGTTTCGCTTAAAATAAGGGCTTTTGGGTTGTTTTGTGTATTTCCTAAATGCTCTAAAGAAACGGCTAAGGCTAAAAATTCTCCTAAAGAATCCCATCTTAAATGGTTTTCTTCTAAAAATTGTTGCACGTGTTTTGGAGCAGAACCTCCAGCACCCGTTTCAAATAACCCACCACCATTCATTAAAGGAACAATCGACAACATTTTTGCAGAAGTACCTACCTCTAAAATTGGGAATAAATCTGTTAAATAATCGCGTAAAACATTTCCTGAAACAGAAATGGTGTCTTCTCCTTTAATAATTCTATTTAATGTAAAATTGGTTGCTTCAATAGGAGCTAAAATTCGAATATCTAAACCAGAAGTATCGTGATTTGGCAAATAAGTATTTACTTTTTTAATAATTTCGGCATCATGTGCTCTGTTTTTATCTAACCAAAAAACAGCAGGAGTTTTAGAAGCTCTTGCTCTTGTTACGGCTAATTTTACCCAGTCTTGTATGGGAGCATCTTTTGTTTGACACATTCTCCAAATATCTCCAGTTTCTACATGGTGTTGCATTAATGTATTTCCATCTGCATCTACAACTACAACTTTTCCATCTCTATTGATTTCGAAAGTTTTGTCATGAGAACCATATTCTTCTGCTTTTTGAGCCATTAAACCAACATTAGGAACTGTACCCATTGTGGTTGGATCGAAAGCACCATTCTTTTTACAAAAATCGATGGTTGCAGTATAAATTCCTGCATAAGAACTATCTGGAATAATTGCTTTGGTATCTTGTAATTTTCCTTCTGCATTCCACATTTGTCCAGAAGTACGAATCATTGCTGGCATAGACGCATCAATAATTACATCGCTAGGAACATGTAAATTGGTAATTCCTTTGTCGGAATTTACCATGGCAACAGCGGGTCTTTTTTTATAAACTTCGGCAATATCCGATAAAATTTCTGCTTTTTTTTCTGGAGATAATTCTTCTAAATTTCTTAATAAATTTCCAAAACCATTATTTACATCTACACCAATTTCTTCTAAAGTGTTACCATGCTTATCAAAAATATCTTTAAAAAATATACGAACTGCATGTCCAAAAATAATTGGGTCAGAAACCTTCATCATCGTTGCTTTCATATGTAATGAAAGTAAAACATCTTTTTCTTTAGCGTCTGCAATTTCTCTTTCTAAAAAATTAACCAATGCTTTTTTACTCATTACAGTGGCATCGATAATTTCTCCTTCTAAAAGAGAAAGATTGTCTTTTAAAACTGTTTTTTCTCCATTTTCTGCAATATGTTGTATGCTTACTGTCGTTGCTTTTGGTAGTGTTACAGATAACTCATTGTGGGCAAAATCGCCTTCTGCCATCGTTGCAACATGTGTTTTTGAGTCTGAAGACCAAACTCCCATAGAATGCGGATTTTTACGAGCATAATTTTTTACTGCTTTTGGAGCTCTTCTGTCGGAATTTCCTTCGCGTAAAACTGGGTTTACAGCAGAACCTTTTACTTTGTTGTATAAAGCCAATACCTTTTTCTCTTCGGCAGTATTTGCTTCTTCTGGATAATCTGGCAGTGCATAACCTAAAGCTTGCAATTCTTTTATAGCATCATTTAACTGTGGTACAGATGCACTAATATTAGGCAACTTTATAATGTTTGTATCTGGTAATTTTGCCAAATTGCCTAATTGAGCCAAGGCGTCTTCAACTTTTTGATCTTCTGTTAAGTATTCAGAAAAATTAGCTAAAATTCTTGCAGCTAAAGAAATATCTTTTACTTCAATTTCGATGTTAGAAGATTTTGTAAAAGCTTCTACAATTGGTAAAAAAGAACGTGTGGCCAAAGCAGGTGCTTCGTCTGTTTTTGTGTATATAATCTTAGCTATTTTGCTCATGTAAATTGTGTTTTAAGTAATTGTACTAATGGAATAACTTCCTTAATGAAGAATCATTATTTTTGAAAGCGAGCAAATTTAAGAATTTTTGTTGAGTATTTTATTGGTAAAATGTGATTAATTAGCGAGTTTTATTGCAGAATTAGCAATTTTTGAAATCGATTTCGTTAAAGTTAAAAATAAAAGCCATATCAAACAATTTCTTGTTGCGATATGGCTTCTTCGAAATAGTTTTAAGTACTGTTTTGTATTGGTACAAAACAAATAAAACAAATGTTTTATATTTCCTTAACCCTGAATTATGCAATAGATGATTTAAAATTTTGTATAAACGCTTATGATTATTAGCTTTATAGCGAATTTAACACATAACCCAAATGGTTAATCTCCCTATTGAGTATTCAAGTAAGAAAGTCACCCCTTTTGGAGGGATGAGCTTAATGAAGCGTTTTATTGATCAAACAGAAATTAGAGAACAACTAGCACAATTAGATTTACCTCAACCAAGCTCTAATGCAGGTTATAATCCTGCACATATAACTGAAGCTTTTTGGTTGAGTATTTGGACAGGAGCTTCTCGTTATATCCATTGTGATTGGTTACGTTATGATAGCACATTGCAAGATATTTTTGGATGGAATCGTATGCCATCACAAAGTACCTATAGTCGTTTTTTTGGCAAGTTTTCTCAAAAGCGCAATACAGAAGTATTTCCAAAGTTGCAACATTGGTTTTTCAAGCAATTAGATGTTGACAACTTAACTATAGATTTTGATAGCACAGTTATTACAAGATATGGAGAGCAACAAGGTAGCGCAAAAGGTTATAATCCCAATAAAAAAGGCAGGAACTCACATCACCCATTAATGGCCTTTGTAAGCCAAACCAGAATGGTTGCCAATGCTTGGTTAAGACCAGGCAATACAGCAGATAGTAGTAGCTGTAAAGAGTTTATGGAAGAAACCTTCAATGAAGCTTTAAAGGACAAAAGAGTTGGTTTAGTTCGTGCAGATAGTGGTTTTTACACACAAGATTTATTAGATTATCTAGAAGGCAAACAACTCAATTACATTATGGCAGCACGTATGTACCCAAATATAAAAAATGCAGTTTGGGGTTTGGATAATTGGATAGAACTCACAAAAGGAATTGAGCTTAATGAGATGATTTTTAACCATACAGATGGTAAGTCAAGGCGCTATATTGTCATAAAAAAGAAAGTAGAAGATCGTCCAAAAGCAGCTGGAAAATTACTTTTTGATGATCTGCCTGGTTATCGTTTTAGTTGCTATGTAACCAATCTAGATTTACCGCTAGACCAAGTTTGGAATATCTACAACACCAGAGCTGATTGTGAAAACAGAATCAAAGAACTCAAAGAAGACTTTGGATTAGATAACTTTTGTTTAAAGGATTTTTGGGCAACTGAGGCTTCCTTTAGATTCATTATGGTGGCTTATAACCTAATGAGTTTGTTTAGACATTTTGCCTTAAATCATCATAATCGAGCAACTTTAAAAACCCTAAAAGTCTATTGCTTTGCATTAGGAGCTTGGACAGTAAATCATGCTAACAGAAAGGTCTTAAAGATTGCTTTAAACACTAAAAAAAGACCTTGGATGGATGGCTTATTCTCCCAAATTAATGATTTAAGTCCTCCTTTTGTGTATTCCTAATGCATAATGCGGGTTAAAAAGGAAATTGCTATCTGCTATTTCAGTTTTTGAAACATCCTTAATGTTATAGAAGCATTCTACTTTTATAAAATTTTTATCGATGTTTCTATTGTTTTAAAAAAATAAAACTTAAACTAAGAATACATTTTAGTAGATAATTTTAAAATATACGTTATAAATTCTGTGCGTTAAGAAGTAAGCTTACGCTACTAATTTCTTAGCAATTCTAAAATAAACGCAGTTGTCTTTGTTATTTTTTAGAATGTTTCTTTTTTAAACTACCTAATTATAATGATTTAAAATACCTGAATTGAATCTTAATATTCGATTAATTTTTAGAAAAACAATATGTAAAGAACGTTACTTTAAGTATTTACTTTTAATTTTTTTATGAGCTTTTGTAAACTTATCGTTTAATTAGTTAGTAAATGCTATGGTAAATATAGTTTCAATTTTAAAACTTGCAAATTTTTTAACCATTTAGAAATCAACACAATATTAACTATAGTTATAAACATTTGTTTAAAAGATAAATTCTTGTGATTTTTCTTCACAAGATTTCAACTGAAATGGTTATCCCAAAAAGGCATCTAAAAAAAAGCGTTGTGAATTTTCACAACGCTTTTTAATACTTTTATTTGAAAGAGATTATCTTCTTTTTTCAGTAATTCTAGCTTTCTTACCAGTAAGACCTCTAAAGTAGAAAATACGAGCTCTACGTACCTTACCTCTTTTGTTCACTTCAATTTTTTGAATAGAAGGTAGGTTTACAGGGAAAATTCTTTCTACCCCCACAGTACCAGACATTTTTCTGATAGTAAACGTTTCAGAAAGACCGGTTCCTCTTCTTTGAATAACAACACCTCTAAAGAACTGAGTTCTTACTTTTTCTCCCTCTTTAATTTCGTAATACACAGTAATTGTATCACCAGCAGAAAATTCTGCAAATTCTTTTTTTGTTACAAATTCGTCTTGTACAAATTTTATTAAAGCTTCCATATTAAATATTTATGATTTTGTAAAGCAACATTCACGATTTTTTCGTCAGAGGTTAATTTAGCGGTTGCAAAAGTAGTAATTATTTTTAGTTCGTAAAAACTAATTTTTAATTAATTTTTAGGTTGATAGTCAGTACAATAGAAAACCCAAAATTTTCTACTCTCTTTGCCATTAATTTTAATGATAATTGGTTCTAATTCAGCAACATTTTTAAAGTAAGCTTTTAATAAAGGATCGATGGTTCCTAATCGATTTTTATCTTTAAAACGTTTATCAGAATCTATAAAAATAGCATTTTTTCCTTTTAAGGTAGATAAGTCGTCTCCTAAATAATCGAAATGCAAAGCAGGCAAACCTATGATGTTTTGTGCATACACTTTATCTTCCATAAAAAACTTTAAACAAGCAGAAGTTTTATAATTGTCGTTAGAAAAAATAAATGTGTTTGGGTATTTTTCTTGTAATTCTTCGGTTTCAATAGCCAATTCTTTCCAACCCACCCAAGTATCATCGCTTTTAATAGGCACTAAATAAAAGAGAATTTGCAAACTTACCAAAACATGAAAAATAATAGATATTATAATTTGAGCCTTTAATAATTTTTGATTGATAAACATGCCCGCAATTATAATTCCTGTGATGTAAGAAGGCATCATCCAATTTAATTTTACCCAATAAATAGGAGTGAGGGCAAAAAAACCAACAAATGTTGGAACGAAAAAGGCTAATAAAAATAAAGTTTTCGCCTGCGGAATTTTAAATTTTAGCAAGGCTCTTTTAATGTATTTAAAAGTGAAAGTAATTATCACTAAAAATAAAACAGGTAATAATAAAAATAGTTGATGACCAATGGCACCAAAGAAGTTTTTAGGAGAAATTTCAAACTTACTGATAGAACTTGTTCTTGCAGAAGATTGAAAAGCAAACGAAGCAAATTCGTTTTGATAATTCCAGTACCAAACAGGAAAAGTAACTGCTACAGAAATAATTATAGAAATCCAAACCCAAGGAGAAATTAATAATTTTCTGTATTTATTGGAGAATAGTAAGAAAGCGAACAAACCAAATTGTAATAAAATTGCGGTGTATTTACTGTTGAAAGCCAACCCCATTGCAATTCCACCCAAAATCCAAAACCATTTTTTCTCTTCGAAAATGGCTTTGTACAAGCAGGTTAAACTTAAGGTCCAGAATAATAATAGTGGAACATCTGGTGTAGAATTGAAAGAAAGTATGGAAACAAAAATGCTAGATGCAAATAATAACAAGGCTCTTTGCTGTTTTCTTTTAGACAAAAAATAACTCGCTAATTTGTAAAAACTGAATATAGTTAAAGATGTAATTACAAAATCGGCAAATTTTACCACAAAAACAGAATCGCCAAATGTATCTGTAAAGGCTCTTAGAATGTAGCCAATCATTCCTGGATGATCGAAATAAGAAAGCGATAAATTTTGCCCATATAGATAATAGTAAGCATCTTGAGGCATTAACCCCATAAATGGCAAGAGTATCAACCTAAATAATTGAAACCCTAAAACCCAACGAATGGCTTTATTTTCTTTAAAATAGGTTGTTATTTTTTGAACGCTACTCATCTAATAAATCGGGTCTTATTTTTTTTGTTCTTTCGTAAGCTTTTTCACTTCTCCAATCATCAATTTTTGGAAAATTTCCAGACAATAAAATATCAGGCACTTTATTTCCTTCGAAATCGGCAGGTCTTGTATATACAGGAGGAGACAACAAATTATCTTGAAAAGAATCTGTTAAAGCCGATTGCTCATCGCCAATAACCCCTGGAATTAAACGAACAATAGCATCTACTAAAACTGCAGCAGCCAATTCGCCACCCGTTAAAACATAATCGCCAATGGAAATTTCTTTGGTAATAAATAGGTCTCTAATGCGTTGATCTACACCTTTATAATGTCCTGTAAGAATTAAGATGTTTTCTTTTAATGAAAGTGTGTTTGCGGTAGATTGATTTAGCGTTTTTGCATCTGGAGTCATGTAAATAATTTCGTTATACACTCTTTCTGATTGTAATTTTCGAATGCAATTTGCAATCGGTTCAATCATCATTACCATTCCTGCACCACCACCAAACTGAGTGTCATCAATTTGTTTGTAGTTGCCTAAGCCATATTCACGTAAATCATGAATTATAATTTCTGCCAAACCTTTTTCTTTTGCACGTTTAACAATTGAGTGATTAAACGGACTTTCTAATAAATCTGGAGCTACTGAAATAATATCTATTCGCATCTTGCAAATGTAAGTTTTTTAGTGATTTTTAAAGCCAGATTTTAATATCGTAGCCAAAAAATTACTCGACTGTTAAAATCTTTCTCAATCGAATATCGTTAGACGCTGCTCCTATTAAAATTCTAAAAGTTCCAGGTTCTACAACACGTTCCATTTTTTTATTTAACATTGTTAATAACTCTGGGGTAATTTTAAAATTTACTGTTTTAGATTCTCCTTTTTTAAGATGAATACGTTTAAAACCTTTTAGTTCTAAAACAGGTCTTGCCACAGAAGCGAACTCGTCTCTAATGTATAATTGAATAACTTCGTCTCCATTAAAATTACCAGTATTTGTTATTTTACAAGTTACGGTTGTGGTTTCAGATGGTTTTATGTTGCTTTTATCGAGTTTTATATCACTGTATTTAAAGTTTGTATAACTTAACCCAAAACCAAAAGGAAACATTGGTTTTCCAGTGAGATTTAAATAATCGTCTCCTCTTCCTGTTGGTTTATGATTATAGTACAAAGGAACTTGCGATTCGTGAACAGGAAAAGTTATAGGCAATCTGCCAGCAGGGTTGTAGTCGCCAAAAAGTACGTCTGCAACAGCATTTCCTCCTTCATCTCCAGGATACCAAACATCTACAATAGCAGCGACATCATTTACCCAATTTTGCATTGTAATTGCACTTCCACCTACCAATAAAACAACAGTTGGTGTGCCAGTTTCGGCAACAGCTTTAATTAATTCTTCTTGATGTCCTGGCAATGTTAAATAAGCACGATCTCTAAATTCGCCTTCTTCAATTCCAACACAAACAACTGCTACTTCTGCTTTTTTTGCGATTGAAACGGCATTTGCTATTTCTTGCTTCCAATTATCTTTTATGCCAGCATTCCAAAGCAATTTAAACCAAACATTTCCAGTAGTTTCGTAAAATTCTACCTTAATATCGTAAATTTTGTCTTTTTGAAACTTGTATTTTTTTGTGATTTGCTGTACTGTTTGTTTTTTCCAATTATCAATAATAAGTTCGTTATTAATGTATAATCTATAACCATCATCTCCTTTAATACCAATAGCTATGTTTCCAGATTCTGGCGCAATTAATTTACCAGTCCATCTTGCTGAATAATAGTCGTAGTTAATTTTATTTTGATCTGGAGAAAAAAGCGTCCAACGAAAATCGATTTTTTCATCAATTCTCGATAATGCAGGCGCTCCTTCTAAATTAATATTGTTGTAATAATTAGCTTTTAAACCTGGTTTTTTTTCGCCATTATCTAAATGAAATAAATTTTCTTTAGGAATCGACACAAAATCTTCGACAACTGTTTCAGCACCTTTTGCATATGTTATATTAGCATTACCTACCTTATTTTTAATGCCTTTTAGAATGCTTACAGGGTTGTTTCCTGGCCCAGAATAACCACCCAAACGTGCTGCATCTGCATCAGGACCAATTACAGCAATCGATTTTATATCTTTTTTAAGCGGCAGTGTTTGTGTTTTATTTTTAAGCAAAACAATAGATTCTAAAGCAGCTGTTTTTGCTAAGCCTTTGTTTTTTTCTACACTATTATTTTTTTCTAAATCGGTAACATTTACATACGGATTTTCAAACAAACCTAATTTAAATTTTGCGTATAAAACACGTCTTACAGCTTCGTCGATGGCTTTTTCGTCAATCATTCCTTTCTCAAAAGCTTCGTAAAAAAGCGGATAATGATTGTAAGAGGTTTGAAAAATAACATCCAATCCACCTTCAATAGCCTGTTTGGTAGATTCTGCATAATCTTTCGCTGTAAAATGCAACACATTTGCACCTCCAGTTGCGCCTGCATCAGAAATTACAAACCCTCCAAAACCCCAATCTTTTTTTAATTTTTCGTTTAAGATTTCGTTATTTGCGCTGGCTTGGGTTCCATCAACAGAGTTATAAGAAGTCATAATAGACCATGCTTTTCCTTCTTGAACGCTGGCTTTAAAAGCTGGGTAATACACTTCTTCTAAAATACGTTCGTTAAAATGAATAGGGTAGGAGTCTCGTCCACCATCTCCAACATTGGCTACAAAATGTTTAGGAGTGGTAATTACGCCACGTTTTTCGAAGGCAGAAACGTAAGAAACAGCCATTCTTGAAGTTAAAAAAGGGTCTTCTCCATAGGTTTCTTCTACACGCCCCCATCTTACATCTCTAGCAATGTTTATTACCGGAGATAAGATTTGACGAATTCCGCGTAATTTTACTTCGGTTGCAATTGCTGCTGCAACTGTATCCATTAGTTTTGTGTTAAAAGATGCTGCTAACCCAATAGATTGCGGAAAAGCCGTTGCATCTTTACGTATTAAACCATGCAGAGCTTCATCAAAAGGAATAATAGGAATGCCAAGTCTTGTTTCGTTTATAAAATATTTTTGCATTTTATTAATAAGAATTGCGGTTTCTTTTGCTGTGGTGCCTCCACTAGAATAATCTAAAATTTGTTCGGCTTCATTTTTAGATGAACTTTTGGTTGAAACTTGAAATCCAAAAATACCGTGTTTGTATTTTTCTTTCCCTTCTGATAAATCTCCAGGAATCATAAAAAGTTGCCAAAACTTTTCTTCTAAAGTCATTCTTGGCAGTAAATCTGCAACACGTTCGTCTATAGATGCTTCTGGATTTTTATAAATAAATTTATCTTCTTGTTGGCAAGAAAAACATAATGTAAAAGCGGATAATACAATAACAATTCTCTGGGTTAAGTACATTTTACTAATTTTTTGTTGGTTGGTTAGGTTTTCTTTGCTTATTAAAATATAGATGTAATATGTTTTAATAATTTAATTTCGCTAATTTATTAGAAATTAAATGAGTACACAAATGAAGTTAATTCTCTAAACTAATATGAAACAATGCATCTCCTTTGTTAACAATTGGAGTTTGATTTACACAGAAAATATGGCAATTTTCTGGGGCATAAATTTTCTTTTTAAATTCTCCAAAAGGGTCTTGAATGATTCCTAAAACGTCTTTCTTTTTTACAAATGCACCATTTTTTACTCTAATTTGAAACATTCCAGAGTGTTGTGCCCTTAACCATTTAGCTTTTTTTACATAAACAGGTGTTGCTCTTACGCTTATTTCTCCTTCGATTAAACCTAAGTGAATTAAAATATTTTTAGTTCCGTTTACACCTTCGTTTATAATGGTTGGGTTTAATTCTTTCGATTTTCCGCCTTCGAACAATAAAATGGTTTTTCCCATTTTGTTTAAGGTATCTCTTAAAGATTTAGCTATATTACTAGAATAAACAATCATTGGAGGATTAAAAACTTTGGCTAATTCTAGCGCTTTTTCATCGTCTTTATTACAACGAATTTGCGAAATGTTATCACGTTCTCCACCCCCAGTATGAAAATCGATTACATAATCTACATAAGGTGCAATTTCTTTGGTAAATTGATATGCAAATTGGCTCGCCAAAGAACCTGTTGCAGAACCAGGAAACATTCTGTTTAAATCTCGACCATCTGGAAATTCTCTTGTTTGAATTAAATATCCGAAAATATTAAAAACGGGAATACAAATAATGGTTCCGTTCTTGGGTTTGTTAATCTTTTGATTGATAATTTCTCTAATAATGCCCACTCCATTGGTTTCATCTCCATGAATTCCTGCCAATAATAAAACTACTGGTCCTGGGTTTGTAGAGCGTTCTATAATCACAGGAACGTTTACAGTAGTTCTTGTATGTAATTTGGCTACTTTTAAGTCTAAAACAGTTCGTTTTCCTTCAGGAATTTCTTTTCCTAAAAGAATAAAAGGTTTATTCAACATTTAATTCTAAATAACGTATAATTTCTTTAGCTATATTTTTTCCAGTGGCAACTTCTATTCCTTCTAAACCAGGAGAAGAATTTACCTCTAAAACCAGTGGGCCTTTAGAAGACTGCAACATATCTACACCTGCAACCCCTAATCCCATTGCTTTTGTAGCTTTTAAGGCTGTTTTTTCTTCTTCGTCTGTTAGTTCTATAACATTTGCGTTTCCTCCTCTGTGTAAATTAGAACGAAATTCACCTTCTTTTCCTTGGCGCTTCATCGCTCCAACCACTTTTCCATCTACCACAAAAGCTCTAATATCTGCACCACCAGCTTCTTTAATAAATTCTTGTGCAATTACTCTTGCTCCTAAACCGTTAAAAGCTTCTAAAACAGAAGTGGCTGCATTTTGTGTTTCTGCCAAAACGACCCCTAAACCTTGTGTACCTTCTAATAATTTTAAAACTAATGGAGTTCCGCCAACAGAACTAATTACATGTTCTACATCTTTTGTGTAATTGGTAAAAACGGTTTTGGGTAAGCCAACACCAGCTCTTGCTAATATTTGTAAACTGCTTAATTTATCTCTAGATCTTGTTAATGCTTGCGAAGAAACTGCTGTAAAAACTTTCATCATTTCAAACTGACGAATTACTGCTGTTCCATAAAATGTTACAGAAGCACCAATTCTTGGAATAATAGCATCTACATTTTCTAAATATTCTCCTTTGTAAAATATTTTTGGAGATCTTTTTTCTATTTCGATATTGCATTTTAAATGATCCACGACTAATACTTCATGTTTCCTTTTTTGTGCAGCTTCCACCAACCTTTTTGTTGAATATAGTTTTGGATTTCTAGATAAAATTACAATTCTCATTCGTTTATTTATTTTTTAATTTGTGTGATAAATTTTTCTTAGCAGTATCTATCACAAATTTTTTATTTAAAAATTTTCTTCCTAATAAAACAGGAAATGTCATGTCTTTACGCTCACTTAAAGTTAAATAGATAGGAAACGTTTTATTAAATATTACAATTTTTGTATGAATCATAAACCGTTTTTCGGCAATACCATTTGAGCTTTTTACAATTTTAGAGGCATAGTTTTTAAACTTAAATTTTGTATGGTTATAAAAAGGATGCTCTGGATCTAACAATGTAAACTGTATAAAAGGTTCTCCATTTACAGAAATTTCCTGAATATCAGAACAATGTATAGAAGAGGTGTATGCACCAGAATCTATTTTTACATCAATTTCTGAAAGCGATAATTCAGGGAAATCTGCTTTGTCTGATCGACCAATCGTTATTTTCATTAATAGGCTTTAAGTTGGTGTAAAGTTATAGATAGTTAATGAATTAGCACAGCAAATCTACTATAAATTTGCAATTGCTGCTTCTGCACAACGTTCTCCATCCATAGCTGCAGAAACAATACCCCCTGCATAACCACCACCTTCGCCACAAGGAAACAATCCTTTAATTTCTGTGTGTTCTAAATTTTCTTTTCTGGGTATATTTACTGGAGATGATGTTCTAGATTCTACCCCTACAACATTGGCTTCGTTTGTAAAATAGCCATGCATTTTTTTACCAAACTCTGGAAAGCCTTTTCGCAATCTGCTACCAATAATTCTTGGCAAAAGAGAGTGTAGTGGAGCCGATTTTAAGCCTGGCTGATATGAAGTTTCGTTTAAATCTGTAGAGAGTTTTCCGTTTACAAAATCTACCAATCTTTGTGCAGGAGCTGTTTGTGTTCTTCCGCCAGCGTAAAAAGCAATTTTTTCTAAATCTTTTTGAAATTCTAAGCCTTTTAAGGCACCAAACTTTTCGTATTTCTTAAAATCTTGATTGATATTTAATTCAACAACAATTCCTGAATTTGCAAATTTATTATTTCGCCTAGAAGGCGACATCCCATTTACAACTACTTCTCCATTGGCAGTGGCTGCAGGAACAATAAAACCTCCAGGACACATACAAAAAGAATACACACCCCTATTGTTAACTTGATTTACCAAACTGTAAGCTGCTGCTGGCAATAATTCGTCTCTTTTACCAGAACAATGGTACTGAATTTGATCGATAATTTCTTGTGGATGTTCTACACGAACGCCCATGGCAAAAGACTTCGCTTTAATTGCAATTTCTTTTTTATGTAACAATTCGTAAATGTCTCTGGCAGAATGTCCTGTGGCTAAAATAACCGCATTTACGGCTATTTCTTGTTCGTTTTCGAGTAGAATTGCTTGTAATTTATTTTTGTTTATAACAAAATTGGTCACTTTGGTTTCGAAATGAATTTCGCCACCAAATTTTAAAATAGTTGAGCGAATATTTCGAATAACTTTCGGCAATTTATTCGTTCCAATATGTGGATGCGCGTCTATTAAAATTTGTTCTGTTGCTCCGTGAAAAACCAAGTTTTCGAAAATTCTGCGAACATCTCCACGTTTTAAACTCCTGGTATAAAGTTTTCCATCAGAATAGGTTCCTGCACCACCTTCGCCAAAACAATAATTAGAATTTTCGTTTACAAAATGGTCTTGATTAATGGCTTTTAGATCTCTTCGCCTGTCTTGTACATTTTTACCACGTTCTAAAACCACGGGTTTGTAACCTAGTTCGATACAGCGCAAAGCAGCGTACATTCCTGCAGGACCAAAACCAATAATATGAACTTCTTTTGCTCTAGAAACATCTTTATACTCGAAAATATAATCTGATTTTTCTGGAACAGGTTCGTTTATGTAAACAGCTACTTTATAGTTAAAAATGATGTTTTTTTTACGAGCATCAATAGATTTTCGTAAGATTTTAACTGCAGAAATTTCTTTTAGATCAACTCCTAATTGTTTAGAAGCTTTGTAAAGCAAACTATTTTCTTTGCGTTCTTCTATTAAATTTACACGAAGCTGAATTTCTTTAACCATTTGGCAAAAGTAATTAAATTAAAAATGATTTTAGGAGAGAACTTTTAGTTGGTTTTAGAGGTTTGTTAACTTTAATAATAAGCTAAGTTTTAATTTACTTTATAATGGGTTAACGAAGTTATGTTTTTTTAAGTTTAGAAACAAACTAAACGAATTTACACGTTATTATTCGATCATTTCCAAACAAATCTTTTTTTAACTCAATATTTTTAAAACCTTTATTTTGTAACATCTCAACAGTTTCTTTTCCTAAATGTTGATTGATTTCAAAAAATAACAATCCGTTTTTAGAAAGATATTCTTTTGCCAAGTTTGCTATTTTTTTATAAAAAATCAATGGGTTTTTATCATCCACAAAAAGCGCTAAATGAGGTTCGTTTTCTAAAACATTATTTTTTATTTCTACTTTTTCTAACTCACGAACATAAGGTGGATTGGAAACAATAATGTCGTATTTGCCATTTGATGATTGAGTTTTCGACTGCGCTCGAACAAACAGATTATTTAGATTTTTAGCTTCTAAAATATCCAATTCAAAAAAATCAATGTTAACTTTATTTAAAACAGCATTTTTCTGGGCAATTTTTAAAGCTTCAGATGAAATGTCTATTGCAGAAATTTGTGTGTTTTTTGTGTTTTTTGCTAAAGAAATAGGTATGCAACCAGTGCCAGTGCCAATATCTAAAATCGAAAGATTTTTATATTGATTTTTAATACTTAATGCTTGACACTCTTTTAAAACCCACTCCACCAGTTCCTCTGTTTCTGGTCTAGGGATTAGTGTATTCTCATCAACAAAAAAAGGCAAACCATAAAATGCTGTTTTTCCAAGAATATACTGAATGGGTTCTTCTTTTTTTAATCTCTTGATAATGGTTTTAATTTCTGTAAAAATAGCATCATCAATCTTAAAATCGGGTTTTAAAACCGTATCAATTCTTTGTAGATTTAGTTTTTCTTCAATAATAATCGAGAAAAAAGCTTCTATTTCTGTATCTGGATAGACAGTAGAAAGTTCATTAGAAAAGTATGTTTTAAATTCTTTAAGTGTCATAAATTCTATAATAAAGGACTAAAAAAACGACACAAACGTTCTAACGTTTTTTGAGTTTTAGAGCGGTTTAAAAAAGTTTCTAAATCGATTTTATTGGCTAAATCTTTGCGCATCTTAAATTCTTCTCGTATTTCTGCGGTTACATCTTTATCAAAAATGATGGCATTTAATTCGTAGTTGTGCTCGAAACTTCGACAATCGAAATTTGTAGAGCCTACAGAAGCAATTTCATCATCAATAAAAATAACTTTACTATGCGAAAAATCGTCTCTTAAGTAAATGTTTACACCAGCTTTCATTAAATCTTCAAAATAAGAAAACATACTGTATGTTGCCGTTTTAGAATCGCCTTTTTTGGGTAATAATAAAGTAACTTCAACACCACTTAAGGCAGCGATTTTAAAAGCTTCTAAAATTGAAAATGTAGGAATAAAATAGGGGTTCATTACACAAATACTTTTTTCTGCTAAGTTGATAAAACTAAGATATTGTTGCATTACTACAGATTGGTCGTAATCTGGGCCGCTAGAAACAATTTGCACTTTTGTATTTGATTTTAAAGGGCAAGATGCTGTATATTTCTCTTGCTCACTTAAATCTTCTTCGGTTGCATAAAAGTAATCTTTTATAAAAGATTTGTGCAAACTACAAACGGCATCTCCTTCAATTTTTATATGTGCATCTTCCCAAATGCCCAAAGGTGTATTTTCTGTAATGTATTGGTCAGAAATATTTACACCTCCAGTAAACCCAATATTGTTATCGATTACTGCTATTTTTCGATGATTTCTAAAGTTTAAAGTAAACAAAAAAGTTCCGAATTTTAAAGCCATTTCTGGGTAAATATAACAGCCAGCATCTTTTAATTCTTTTTTTACACTTTTACTTAAAGAATAACTTCCAATAGCATCGTATAAAATTCTTACTTCGACATTTTCTTTTCTTTTTTGAAGTAACAATTCTTTAATTTCTGAAAATATTTTTCCGTTTTCTATAATGTAATATTGTAAATGAATAAAGTGTTTTGCGTTTTTTATCGCTTCGGAAAGTGCTTTAAAAGTTTCTTTTCCATTTTTTAAAACGGTTACTTTATTTTTTGTTTTTAGGGGAATGTTGGTGTTGTTATAGACTAAAGAAGATATTTTTTTTGCTTTTATAGAGTCTAAAACTTCTAAATGTTTCTCTTTTTTATCTTCGAAAGATTTTTTTATGTAATTCTTGCGTTTTTTGGTTTCTTTTAGTTCAAAAAACTTTAGTTTTCTTCTGTTAATTCCAAAAAGGGTAAACGCAAAAACGCCTAAAAAGGGAAAAAAGAAAGTAATTAAAATCCAACTTAAAGATTTAGAAGGTTTTACGCCAAAATATAAAATATTGTAAAATGCCCAACTAAATAAAAGGAAATGAACACAAAAAAGAACATAATAAATAGTCATATTTTTTTCTTTAAATTTTCTTAATCATCCATACATTACAAGAATAATGGCCTGTATTTCCCATTGGTTTTTCTAGATTTACAAAACCATTTTTTTTATAAAGTTTGGTAGCAGCTTTCATATATGGCATGGTTTCTAAATAACAATTTTTAAAACCTTTTTCTTGGGCTTTTTGCAAGCATTTGGCAATTAATTTGCTTCCTAAGCCTATGCCTCTTGCAATCGGTAAAAAATACATTTTTTGAAGCTCGCAAATGTTTTTTTCGCCATTGTTTAATTGTGCAATGCCTGCACCACCCACAACTTTATTTTGGTGTTCTACGACAAAATAGGCACTTTTTTCTTTTTGAAAATTCTCGAACATAGCATCAGTGGCTTTATCTTCGTAAGCAGTACCCGTTTTAGGAGCTCCCATTTCTACAATTACGCTTCTAATAACACTGGCAAGTTGCAAGTTGTCTTCGGGTTTGATTTCTCTTATGATAAAATCTTTAATTGTCATTTATTACCTTATTTTTGCAAGAGCAAGTTACCTATTTTTTAGAATTTTAAGATGAAAAAACTACTATATTTTACAAGTTTAATTTTTTTATTTGTTGGGTGTTCAGTTCAAAAAGAGCCTGTTTTTATAAAAGTCGATCATGTAAAAATCTTTAGTTTTACCAGAGATACTATAAAACTAAAAGCAGATGCTTTTTTTGAAAATCCTAATGATGTAAGTGGAAAAATTACGACAAAAGATATTAAAGTTTTTGTAAACGAAGTAGAGGTTGCAGAGATTTTTTCAGAAGAATTTAAAGTACCTGCAAGAAACGAATTTTCAATTCCTTTAATTGCGCATATTCCTACAAAAAACCTTTTAAACACTCATAAAAAGGGTACTTTAGGTGGGTTGTTAAATTCTTTAATTTCTAACAAAATAAACGTAAAAATTAAAGGGAAATTAAAATATGTAGTTTTTGGTTTTACCAAAGAGTTTTTAGTTGATAAAACACAAGAAATAAAAATAAAACTTTAAACTAAATGTATTTCAGCTTCTTTTATTGAAACATAGAATGAATCACGAATTTTACATAAAACGTTGTTTGCAAATTGCCAAAAACGGAATTGGAACGTCGCGTCCAAACCCTTCTGTTGGTGCTGTTATTGTACATAAAAATAAAATTATTGGCGAAGGTTTTACTTCTGTTTATGGAAAAAATCACGCAGAAGTAAACGCAATTAATGCTGTTAAAAACCCCAAACTTTTAGAAAAAGCAACCATTTATGTAACTTTAGAACCCTGTTCGCACTTTGGAAAAACACCACCTTGCGCAGATTTAATTGTTAAAAAGAAACTTAAAAATGTGGTTATAGGTTGTTTAGATAGTAATAGTTTGGTTTCTGGAAAAGGAATTTTACGCTTGCAAAAAGCAGGAATTAATGTTATCGTTGGTGTTTTAGAAGAAGCGTGTAGAGAGCATCACAAACGATTTTTTACAGTTCAAGAAAAAAAACGCCCTTACCTTATTTTAAAATGGGCAGAAACAAAAGACGGTTTTGTTTATCCTAAACCTATTATAAGGCCTCAAGAACTTGTTTCAGAATCTATTAAAAACAACGCTCCAATTTGGATTTCCAACCAATATTCACAACAATTGGTGCATAAATTACGAAGTAAAGAGCATGCAATTTTGGTGGGTACAAACACAGTTTTGGCAGACAACCCCCAATTGAATGTTCGAAGCTGGTTTGGAGAAAATCCAGTTAGAGTTGTGTTAGACAGGAGTTTAAGAATTCCTAAAAATGCAAATATTTTAGACGGAAGCGTTAAAACTATTGTTATTTGTAATGTTGGAAGTTTAAGGCGTGAAGATAGAAGAGAAAATGTATGTTTCGAAGAAATTAATTTCTTTAAAAATATAGGCAAACAAATTTGCGATGTTTTGCAGAAACACAACATTCAATCTTTAATTGTAGAAGGTGGTACACAAACATTACAAACCTTTATAGACGAAAATTTATGGGACGAAGCCATGGTTTTTGTAGGAGATTGTAATTTTAAAAAAGGTGTAAAAGCACCAAGTTTAAAAACAAATAAAGTAAGTGAACAAAACATTAAAAAAGATGTTTTAAAAATATATAAGAATGATTAAAAACATCATCTTCGATTTTGGAGATATTTTTATCAATTTAGATAAAATGGCAACTTATAAAGCCATGGCAAAATTAGGCGTTACAGAGATTACTGAAGAAATGGTTGGGGTTTACCATCAATACGAAAAAGGGTTGATGTCCACAGAAGATTTTATCAAATTTTTTCACAATAGGTTTAACATTCCAAAAACCGATTTGATACATGCATGGAATGCAGTTTTACTCGATTTTCCAAAAGAAAGGTTATTATTTTTACAAAAACTAGCGGCTAGTAAAAAATACCGATTGTTTTTGTTAAGCAATACCAACGATTTGCACATAAAATGGGTGCAAAATAGTTTGGGAACGCAATTTTATAATGATTTTAAAAATGCTTTTGAACAATTTTATTTGTCGCACGAAATTAATTTTAGGAAACCAGATGCCAATATTTATAAATTTGTATTAAGTGAAAATTCGTTAAAAGCCGAAGAAACTTTGTTTGTAGATGATTTAGAAGAAAATACAAAATCGGCCAATTCATTAGGCATTCATACGTGGAATTTAGTGCCAAATGTCGATGATGTTACCGAACTTTTCAAGAAAAACAAGCGACTACTATAATGTATCTAATTCTTAGCATACTTTTTCTACAGGGCTATTTGTTATTTTTAAATATTTTGGCGTTTATAAAATAGATGTTTTAAAAGCAATATTTATCAATTATATAGTTGCTTTTACCATGGGTTTTTTGTTGGCAGAAAAGAAAATACCCATTACAAAAATTTATTTAGAACCCTGGTTTTTTGGGGCTTTGGTTTTAGGGGCTTTGTTTATCACTATTTTTTTTGTGATGGCCATCACTGCACAAAAAAACGGAGTTTCAGTAACTTCCATTGCAGGAAAAATGTCTGTGGTGGTTCCTGTGTTTTTCGGAATTATTTTATATAACGAATCTGTTACTTTTTTAAAAATACTAGGAATAATTATTGCTTTAGTGGCAGTGTATTTGTCATCTGTAAAAGAAGAAAAATCAAATAAAAAAGCAACTTTATTATTTCCCATTTTATTGTTTTTTGGTTCTGGTGCCATCGATACTTTGTTAAAATATGTGCAAACAAACCATGTAGCAAACGAAGATATTTCTATCTTTTCTGGAAGTTTGTTCGGAATTGCAGCATTCTTTGGGTTTTTAATTCTGGGAGTTAAAGCCATCAAAAAAAGAGAGTCTTTTGGTATTAAAAATATAATTGCAGGTATTGTTTTGGGAATTCCAAATTATTTTTCGATTGTATTTTTAATCAAAGCTTTGCAGAATAAAAATTTTGAAAGTTCTGTGTTGTTTACGATAAACAATGTAGGCATTGTAATTTTATCGACCTTAGTAGGTTTGTGGTTGTTTAACGAGAAATTTAGCGTAAAAAATAAAATTGGAGTTGCACTTGCCATTTTGGGAATTGTTTTGGTAACGGTTTCTTAATTCAAAATTCAAAATTCAAAGTTTCAGAGTTTCAAATTAAACAGATTAAACAACTCATTCCAATAAAACTTACAATTTTTAAGAATTCGTAAATTTAAAATGAAAGAAGACGCATACAAAACCATCGAAAAACCATCCGAAGAAACGCTTTTTAAAGAAAAGGGGAGTAAGTTTTTTGGGTATGCTTTTCCTGTTTTCTCTGAAGATGATGTAAAAGAATGTTTAGAAGAATTAAAGAAAAAACACCATGCTGCACGTCATTTTTGTTATGCATATCAAATAGGAATTGAAACGATTCAGTATAGAGCAAACGACGATGGTGAGCCCAATAACTCTGCAGGAATGCCAATTTACGGGCAAATTCAATCTTTTGAAGTTACCAATATTTTAATTGTTTCTGTACGTTATTTTGGCGGTACAAAATTAGGTGTTGGAGGCTTAATTACCGCCTATAAAACTTCTGCACAATTGGCTTTAGAAGCTTCAGAAATTGTAGAAAAAACAATTGATATTCGTTACATATTAAAATTCAATTACGATTTAATGAATCCTGTAATGAGAATCATCAAAGAGAAAAATATCGAAATTGTAAATCAGAAATTAGAAATGGATTGCGAGTACACAATTTCTGTAAGAAAAAATGATGCAGCAGCTATTTATACTATTTTTGATACTTTGTATAAAGTAGAAATTAAAGCGTTAGAGTAAGAACTTATACTCTTTGTTATTTTTGAATTTATTGTAAGAGAAAATGTTTTAGAATAAGTTTAAAAAAATATTTAAAATCCCAAACTTTCCAATAAATAATCTGGACATTTTGTAGGTTTCATAGTTTTAGAGTTCATAAAAGCCAAAACAGAATTTCCTGTGCAAACCATTTCATTATTTTGATTTTTAATTTCATAATCAAATTCAATTTTAACCATTGGCTTTTTTTTTAAGAAAGTCGTAATCGTTAAAACATCGTCGTATAATGCCGATTTTATAAAATTACATTTTAATGAAATTACAGGTAGCATTATTCCGCTGTTTTCCATATCTTTGTAAGTAACTCCAAGATTACGGAGCCATTCAGTTCGCCCTAATTCGAAAAATTGAGCATAATTACCGTGATAAACCACGCCCATTTGATCTGTTTCCGAATATCGAACTCTGGTTTTTGTTGATGAATTTTTCAATAGGTTTAGACAATTAAGTTTCGACCATTTTACGTAAAAAATAATTAATAATCAATAGCAATTTGATTTTTTTATACTGAAATTTATTCACACTTTTGTAGGGCTTAAAATAAAGAGGAATACCCTCCCCCAGAAAACCGAATATTAACTAAAAAATCTACTTTACTAAGA